>JAUREI010000094.1 GCA_030827515.1 Prosthecobacter sp.
AGCAACCCCAGCGGCATCCGGCAAACCCGGTGCTGTCACGCGGCGGCGCGGGGTCGGTCGATGCCATGGGGGTGCAGTTCTACGGGTCCATCCTGCGGGAAGACGGCGTCTGGCGCCTGTGGTATGTCGCCTTCGATGATGACGCCGGGAACCGGGTCGCCTCGGCGCGCTGGCGCGTGGCTTATGCGGAGAGCGACGACGGTCTCGCCTGGACCAAGCCCGATCTTGGGCTGGTCGAGCACCGCGGCAGTCGCCGCAACAACCTGGTGGATCTCGGGGGGCAGGGCTGGGGGGTGATCAATCTCAAGGTCATCCGCGACGACGCCGATCCCGATCCGGCGCGGCGCTACAAGATGACCACGCATGTCTATTTCCGTCATCACACGCGGCTCGGCACGCTGCTGCCCTTTGTCAGCGCGGACGGTTTGCGCTGGAAGCCGGTGAAGGAGGTGCAGCCGCAGCGGGCGGAACTGCGCCGGGAGGATCTGCTGCTCCCCGGGGTGCACTTCGAGCCCTGCGGCGGCTTGTATCAGTGGGGTGGCTTTTATTATGCCTGTGGCCAGAATGCCCTGCCGGGTGTCCAGACCTATCAGGGGCGCGTCAGCCGTCTTTACCGGAGCCGTGATTTCACCCACTGGGAACCGACCAGCAGCATCGCCTTCGTGCGCACGCCGCAGTACGACTATCTCGGCGCCGGGCGCAGCCGCGAGGGTGAGCAATGCCACGAGGGCATCAGCGTCTGGCCGCGTGGCAATGTCCTTCTCGGCGTCTACGGTCGCTGGCACGGCGCGGCGGAGTGGAAGGACGTGCGCGTCGACCTCGGCATGGTACTCAGCAACGACGGCCTGAACTTTCGCGAACCGTGGCAGGACTGGACCCTGCTGGAACGCGGTGCCGACGGCGCGTGGGACCAGGGAGGGCTGCTGCAGGGGCAGGGGTTTGAAAACGTTGGGGAGGAGACCCGGATCTACTACGGCGCCTGGGATCCGCGACCAACCGGCGGGCCGCCGCGGCCGCGCGGAGGCGTCGGTTTGGCCGTCCTGCCGCGGGATCGCTTCGGTGCCCTGTCGGTCGATCTCGAGCGCGAGGGCCCCGGCGACTACCAACTCCCGAGCATCACGGCGGAACTGGTGACCGCGCCGGTGTCGATGCGGCGAGCGGATGTGTTTTTCAACCTCGAGGGTGCCGGGCCCGAGGCCGCGTTGCGTGTCGAACTGCTGGATGAAGCCGAACGACCCCTCCCGGGCTTTTCGGGGGAAGAGTCCGCCGTGGTGCGCAGCAGCGGTTTTTCGACGCCGGTGGTCTGGCCGGGCGACGCAGCACTGCCCGAGCGGGTGCGCCTGCGCGTTTTTTTTGAAGGGCCGCGACGGGGCGATCTCCGCTTGAGTGCCATCTACTTCATGCCCTGACTTGCTCTGGCGCGACGGCGGGAACGCGCTAGGCTGGCCGCCAATGTCCTTTTCCTCCGCATGGGCCGGCGTGTTCCGACTGCTGCGCGGCGTTCTGCTGGCGCTGCCGGTGGCGCTTGTCGCGGGATCGGCGAGCGCGCTCTTCCTGGTGGCGCTGGAGGCGGTCACCCGGCTGCAGTGGCGCGAACCGCGCCTGCTGTGGCTGCTGCCGGTCGCCGGCCTCGCCGTGGGCTGGTTCTACCATCGCTTCGGCAAGGGTTCCGAAAGGGGCAACAACCTGCTCATCGACGAAATCCATGAACCCGGCGGTGGCGTGCCGGCGCGCATGGCGCCCCTCGTCCTGCTTGGCACCCTTGCCACGCACCTCTGCGGCGGTTCGGCCGGCCGCGAGGGCACCGCGGTGCAGATGGGAGGCAGTCTTGCCGGCCTGGTCGCGCGTCTGCTCCGGCTTGGTGCGGAGGATCGCCGCCTGCTGCTGCTCTGCGGCATTGCCGCTGGTTTCGGCTCGGTCTTTGGCACGCCGCTCGCCGGTGCGATCTTTGCCATGGAGGTGCTGGTCATCGGTCGCCTGCAGTATGAGGCCCTGCTGCCCGTGCTGGTTGCCAGTGTTCTGGGCGACGCCGTCTGTTCCGCCTGGGGAGTTGAGCACACGGTCTATCATTTCGGCGAGGGCCATGCTGACGGCGTGAGGGCTCCCTTCCAGGCCCTGCTGCTCGTGAAAGTGGCACTCGCCGGCATGGCCTTCGGGCTTGCAGCGCGCGGATTTGCCGGGCTGACCCACGGCCTGCAGCGCGGCTTTGCCCGGCTCGCTCCCTGGGCGCCGCTGCGTCCGGTTCTGGGTGCGTTCGGCGTCCTCCTGCTGGTTTGGCTTTCCGGCACGCGCGATTACCTCGGCCTCGGCGTCGAGGCACCGCCCGGGGGGCATGTGTCGATCACGGCGGCTTTTCAGGCGGGAGGAGCGGAAACCTTCAGCTGGCTGTGGAAGCTGGTCTTCACCGCGGTCACCTTGGCCAGCGGCTTCAAGGGCGGTGAGGTGACTCCGCTGTTTTTCATCGGCGCCACGCTTGGCCACACGACTGGCGTGGCGTTGGGCGAGCCCGTGGCCCTGTTTGCTGCGCTGGGCTTCATCGCCGTCTTCGCCGGTGCCGCCAACACCCCGCTCGCCTGCACCGTCCTCGGCATTGAACTCTTCGGCGGCCATGATGCCGTCTATTTTGCCGTCGCCTGCTTCATTGCCTACTTCGCCAGCGGTCATTCCGGCATCTATGCGGCCCAACGCCTGGGGGTTTCCAAACTGGCAGTGAGCCCCGACCAGCAGGGACGGCACCTGCGGGAGTTGGGACGGTGAAAATGTTCGTCTGACAGGAATCGAGGAACGAACGGCGTGGGTTTGCAACCCATGGCGCCCGGCGGCGTTGAAAGGAGGACTCCCGACCATGAAGTTCTCCAAGCTGGTTCGTCGCACGCACATGTATCTGGCGCTGTTCCTGACGCCCTGGTTGATCGTGTATGCCCTGAGCGGGATCGTGCTCAATCACGGGCACTGGTTTGCCGCCGGACACGGACATCCCGTGCCGTTTGAGAAGGTCGGGGAGCGCGAGTATCAGGCGGTGTTCTCCGAGGACGCCGACGTCCGCGGCATCGCCGCCCAGGTGCTTGAGGATCTGGGGCTGGCGGGTTCCTTCTCGGTGCAGGGCGACGCCAGCCAGCCGAAGCTGGTCATCCAGCGCGGCGGCGCCTTCAGCGCCCACCGGATCACGTATTTCCGCCTACAGAACCGCGTGCTGATCGAGAAGCAGACCTTCACCACGCCGATGTTTTTGAACCGCACCCATTTCCGCCATGGCTACCAGCAGCCCTACGTCGCCCCGACCCTTTGGGCGGTGGTGGTGGATCTCGTGGTCGTGGCCTTGCTGTTTTGGGTGCTGTCCGGTTTGTGGATGTGGTGGGAGATCCGGCCGGCACGCGCCTGGGGGGCGGTGTTTGGCGCCGTGGGTCTCGGTGTCTTTTTCCTGCTGGCCTTCACCATCTGAGTCGCCGCCATGAAAAGCTTCAACCTTGTCGTTCGCCGCACGCACCTCTACCTGGGCATGCTGCTCATCCCGTGGCTGCTCGTCTACGGGGTTTCCACCCTGATCTTCAACCATCGCGGGGCCGGCCCGCATGGTGGCACGCCCTGGGAGCGGCTGTGGGAGAAACCGCATACCCTGAAGCAGGTGCCGAACGCCGGCAATCTGCGCGAGGTGGCGGCCGCCCTTCTCTCCGAGCAGGGGCTGAGCGGGCCGTTTGGCGCGCAGCTTCAGGGGCGGCGACTGAACATCAACCTGCAGAATTTTCGGGCACCGATGCGGCTGGTGCTCGACCTGGATGCCGGACGGCTGCGCGCGGAGCGCAAGGTCTTTGCCTGGAGTGAACTGCTTGCGCGCCTGCATTTTCGCACCGGCTACAATGGCGGCGGGCTGGCGCTGGTCTGGCCGGTCATGGTCGATCTCTTCTGTCTGACGATGCTGGTCTGGATCATCACCGGGCTCATCCTCTGGTGGAAGATCCGCGAGTCCCGCCGCAAGGGTTGGCTGGCTCTGGGGGCCGGCGCTCTGACCTTTGCTGTCTTGCTGGTCCTGCTCTGAGGGCCTGGGGGCGTTCAGGCGGGAGGTGTGGCGCTCACCGCCTCCCGGTAGGCGGCCTGCAAGTGGGGATCCATTTGGGTGTGCGCGCCACGATAGACCAAAAGCAGGCCGAGGCGGGAATGCTCCGTCGTGTTCGGGGCGGAGTGATGCAGGGTTTCGCAGTGGTGCAGGGTTGCGTCGCCGGGTTCCAGCAGGCCGCAAAAGGAGTCGGCAGAAGATTCGGCTGGTGCTTCGGCCAAGCCAATGCTGTTGCCGCGAACTCCGCTGGGCCGGGTTTCCCTCATGCCCCCCCGGTGCGAGCCGCGCAGGAAAAACACCGGCCCGTTCGCCTCCGTCACGGGGTCGATGGCAATCCAGACCGTCAGCATGTCCGGCGGGGTCTGGCAAAAGTAGGCATTGTCCTGGTGCCAGGGCACCCCCGAGCCGATGCGCGCCGGCTTGTTGAAGGTTTCCACACCGGCAAGCAACGGTTCGCCACGCACCAGCGGCGCCACGAGGGCGAGCAGGTCGGTCCGTTCACCCAGTGCCCGAAAGAAAGGGTTGTGCTGTTCCAGTCGCCAGAGATTGCGCACGGTCCGGCCATCCGGTTCCAGCGTGCGGGCATCGGCCGGCAACCCGGCGAGGTCGTCGCGGAGGTAGCGTTCCAACTCGGCCCGTACGGCAGCGACCTCCCCGGGGCTTAACAAGCCCCGCAGGCGCAGGACGCCATCGGCTTCATAGTCGGCAATCTGGACTTGGCTGAGGGGACTCGGCATGGGACTCCATACGGGAGATGCGCCGCATTTCTCAGACCCTTCGAAGGGCGGCCTCAGCGCGCCTGCTCGCGCACCTCGACTTCCTAGACCTGAACGTCGGTCTCTCCGGCCCTCGATTTCCGGATTGGAATCGTTCGCAGGCGAATTTGCCGTATTGGTTGATCCTGAGGCCAAGACCTCACAAGACGGACGACGTTTTTGGGTTCAGAATTGGGAATCTTCCGTTGGGCTTGCGCCAGCCCCCGCCAATCCTGGAAGATCTTGTTCAAGCCCATGGCCCCTGTTTCCATTTTCAATGACGTCATAGGACCCGTGATGCGGGGACCGTCGAGTTCACACTGTGCCGCCGCCCTGCGGATCGGACGCCTGGCGCGGGACTTGATGGAGGGCGAACTCGAGGAGGTGCTCGTCGAGTTCGACCGTGCCGGATCTCTCCCCACCACCCATGAAAGCCAGGGCAGTGACATGGGGCTTTTTGGCGGTCTGCTCGGCTGGGAGGCCGACGACGAGCGCCTGCCCCATTCGGCTCAGGCTCTGGCCGAAGCGGGCATCCGGTTGCGCATCGAAACGGTGGATGTTGGCGATGCCCATCCAAACACCTACCGGCTCACCCTGAAAAACGTGCGCGAGCAGCATTCGCTCGTCGCCATCTCGACCGGCGGCGGCATGATCGAGGTGGTGCATCTGGATGGCCTGCCGCTGCACATGGATGGCGGCTACCACGAGACCCTGATCTGGGGGCAGGGCGACTCGCATCGGCTCGTGACGGAACTCGGGCTGCACGTTGCCCCGGATGCGCTGGAGATGCATTCACGCGGGGCCGATGGCTGGCTCATGCAGGTCAAGGCCGCGGCCTTCGTGCCCGTGGAATGGCTGGCCGCCTACAGACCGGAAGCGGTCAAGCACGTCGCGCCCGTGCTGCCGGTGCCGACGCGCAGGAACCTGCTTCTTCCGTTCAGCAGTTGCGCCGACCTGCTCAGGCATGACGGCGACCGCCACACGCCGCTTTGGAGGCTCGCCGTGGATTACGAGTGTGCGAGGGGCGGGTTCACCGAGGATGAAGTGATCGCCAGGATGGTCGAGATCATCCGCATCCTGCGGCGGTCGATTGCCAGCGGCATCGCAGGAACCCGTTACCAGGATCGCGTGCTGCATCACCAGAGCGGACGTTTTGCCGAGATGCTGACGGCGGGGCGCCTGCTTGACGGGGGTGCCTTGAACCGCATCACCTTGTATGTGACCGCACTGATGGAAGTAAAGAGCAGCATGGGCGTCATTGTCGCCGCGCCAACCGCCGGCGCCTGCGCCGCCCTGCCCGGCGCGGTGATCGCCATGGCCGAGGCCATGAATCTCGACGAGACGGAAATGGCGAAGGCCCTGCTTGCCGCCGGATTGGTCGGCACCTTTATCGCCACCCGCTGGACCTTTGCCGCGGAAGTCGGTGGCTGCCAGGCCGAGGGCGGTGCCGCCGCCAGCATGGCCGGCGCGGCGCTTGTGACCCTCGCCGGCGGCACGCGCGATCAAGCGGTCGCCGCCGCCTCCATGGCGCTGCAGGCCATGCTGGGTCTCATCTGCGATCCCATCGCGAACCGGGTGGAAGCGCCCTGCCTCGGCAAGAACGTCATGGCCGCCAGCAATGCCCTCTGCTGCGCCAACATGGCCCTGGCCGGGTTTGATCCCCTCATCCCGCTCGACGAGGTCATCGACGCCGCCAAGGCCGTTGCCGATCGCATGCCGCGCGAGCATCGCTGCACTTCCCTGGGCGGCCTCGCCGTCACGCCCACGTCCCTGGCCATTGAAAAACGTCTCGCCGGCCTCAAGTCAGGCTGCGGCTCCTGTTCCTGCTCGTGATGCTCCTGATCCCACTCCCACGATCGGCCATGCGCCGTGGTCTTGTCCTTCTCGCCGCCTGCCTTGCCGGCCACATCGGTGCCGCTGTGCCGCGCGACGCGCTGCCGCTGAATGCCGCCGAGTGGCCGAAGGATTACCGGCTGCATCTCGATGGCCCCGCCAAGGTGCGCTTGACGAAGGACGTCACGCTCGAGTTGGCTGGCAAGGGTCCGCATGACCTCGCGGTCGAGCATCCGGCGAAGGGTGCCCCCGTTCTGCGCGTTTGGAGCGACGGCCAACTCGTGCGCGGCCCCGAGGACCTGCCCGCCCTTGCCGCAACCGGCGCCAGGGACTTCCCCGAGGCCGATCTCGACTTCGGCGGTGACTTCACCGCCATGACGCAGTTCGTCACCACCGGCCAGGGCACCTTGTTCTCGAAGTGTGCGCCGACCGGCAAGTGGTCGCCCGATGCGAAGGCCCTGTTCCTTCGCGGCGGTCGGCTCGTCTATGACATCGGCTGGCTCGGCGCGATCACCGCCGGTCCCAAGGTCAACGAGGGCAAGCCGCACACGGTTGTGCTGAGTGTCAGCGGCGGCACCGCGCGATTGTGGCTCGATGGCAGGGTGATCGCGGAGAAGGGCGGCTTCACCAAGCCGGATCCCCAGGGTCACGTGTTCAAAGTCGGCCGAGCCGCGCCCAACTTTGCCGGGGATTTCACTGGCGGCAGCATCGGCGTCGTCAAGGTCTGGAAGCGGGCACTGCCCGCGGGCGAGATCGCGCTCCTGTTCAAGGACGGCGGCAAGGGAGCCAACACGCCGGACTTCACCCACATCCCGGCAGCCGGCGGCATGCCGGTCGTTGAAGGTTCCGGCGGCTGGGTGCAGGCGCTTCAGCGCAGCGATCACGCGGAGATTGTCGGCGCCTGGAACGACGAGGTGCTGAAGGAGGGCGAGACGATCTACAAGACCCTTTGCGTTGTCTGCCACGGCACGAAGGAACAGCCGGGGTCCCTTCCCACGGCGCTGCGCTTCACCGAGGGCGCGTTCAAGAACGGCAGCGATCCCTTCTCGATGTATCTCACCCTCACCCAGGGGTTTGGCCAGATGGTGCCGCAGCCGCAATACACCACCGCGCAGAAATACGCGGTCATCCACTACATCCGCGAGACCTTCCTGCGCCCCCACAATCCCTCGCAGTTCAAGGACATCGACCCGGCCATGCTGCCGCTAGGCCTCGCTCGGGGCGAGGAGGAAAAGATCGACACGACTCTGCCGGCCCATCAACGCATGGAACTCGGCAACGCGCTGTTCTGGACGCTCGAGGTCGACAAGGAAAACATCGCGCAGAAGGGCATTGCCATCCGCCTGGACGACGGCCCGGGCGGAGTCACCAAGGGGCGCGCCTGGATGGTGTATGATCACGACACGATGCGGGTGGCCGCCGCGAGCACCGGCGCCTTTGTCGACTGGAAGGGCATCGCCTATGACGGCAGTCATGGCACGCACACGAGCCTGATTGGCGACAAGGCGTTTGTCCTGCCGCCCAAGCCCGGCTGGGCGGTCGGCGAGGACGGGTTTGCGGACCCCCGGCAGCCCGCCAAGGACGGCAAACGCTACGGCCCGGTGCCCGGCCTGAAATTTCTCGGCCTGTATCGTCACCAGAACCAGAACGTCATCGCCGCCCGCATCCACGGCGCGCGCGTTCTCGAATCGCCCGCCTGGATGGACTACGGATCGACCCCCATCCTGGTGCGCACCTTCAACGTCGGGGCCTCCGAAAAGTCGCTCTGGGTGTGTCTCGCGCCGGAGAACCTGCAGGTCGTGCTGCAGGGCGATGGCAGATTGACGCGTGAAAACGGTTTTTGGTTCGCCAAGCTCGAGGCCCATGCCAAGGCGCGTGTCTTCCTCTCAGCCGTCGACCCGGCTTCGCTGGAGACGATGGCGAAAACCTTTGCCGCGCCGCTCGATCTTGAGCCGCTGACCCGCGGCGGCCCGTCCCAGTGGCCGCAAACGGTCGTCACCACCTCTGTGGCAGGCGCGGAAGACGCCGCCTTCATCGCCGATGACTTTCCGCTGCCGATCGACAATCCCTTCCAGAGCTGGATGCGGCCCGGGGGCTTCGACTTCACGCCCGATGGCAAGGCCGCCATCGTCGCCCTGTGGAACGGCGATGTCTGGCGGGTCGACGGCGTGATGGACCGGGCGCCGTCCAAGCTCACCTGGCGCCGGATCGCCAGCGGACTCTTCCAGCCACTTGGCGTGAAATTCCGCGATGGGGAGCTGTTCGTGCTCTGCCGCGACCAGCTGGCCCGGCTCGTCGACCTGAATGGCGATGACGAAACCGACTTCATCGAATGCTTCAACGACGACGCCCAGGTCACCGAACATTTCCACGAGTTCGCCATGGGTCTGCAAACCGATGCGGCGGGCAATTTTTATTATGCCAAGTCGGGTCGTCACGCCCTCGACAGCGTCATCCCCCAGCACGGCACCCTGCTCAAGGTCCTTGCCGACGGCTCGCGAACGGAAATCCTGGCCACGGGGTTTCGTGCCGCGAACGGGGTCTGCCTGAATGACGACGGCAGCTTCTTTGTCACCGACCAGGAAGGCTACTGGACACCGAAGAATCGCATCAACCGCGTCAAGCCCGGTGGGTTTTATGGCAACATGTATGGTTACACCTCGGTGACGGATGAGTCCGATGCCGCCATGGAGCCGCCGATGGTGTGGATCACCAACGACAAGGACCGCAGTCCGGCCGAGCTGATCTGGGTGCCGGAAAAGGCCTGGGGCAACCTCGGCGGATCCCTGCTCAACCTGAGTTATGGCACCGGCCGCGCTTTCATTGTGCCCCACGAGCAGGTGAACGGCCAGTGGCAGGGGGCGGTGTGCGAACTGCCGATGCCCGCCTTTGCCACCGGCATCATGCGCGGTCGCTTCGGCCCGGATGACGCACTCTACACCTGCGGCATGTTTGCCTGGGCCGGCAATGCCACCGGGCCCGGCGGCTTCCATCGCATCCGCCGCGGCACCCAGGCCGCCCGGGTGCCCCTGGCGGTTCACGCGAGTCCCGGAAGCCTGCGCGTGACCTTCAGCGATCCGCTCACCGTCACCACCAGCGAGCTCAAGGTGTGGTCGCTCAAGCGCACGAAAAACTACGGCTCCAAGCACTACGACGAGCACCCGCTGGCCATCCGCGCCGTGCAGTTGAGCGAGGACCGGTGCACGATCACGCTCGATGTCCCCGAACTCGCGCCGACCCACGGCTACGAGCTGCGCGTGGGTGACCGGGTGCTGCACGGAACCCTTCATTCGCTGGGCGCGCCATGACTTCCCAAGTGGTGACTCTCCCGGATTCATCGTCATGAAACACCTTCTCCTTCCGCTGCTCGTGCTGACCCTCGCGAGCAAGGCCGCCGACCGGCCCAACCTCGTCGTCATCATGGCGGATGATCTTGGCTGGCGCGATCTTCATGGCTATGGCAACTCGCGGGTGGACACGCCGGCCCTGGATCAACTGGCTGCCGAAGGCATGCGCTTCACCCAGGGCTATGCCGCCTCCCCGGTTTGCACACCGACGCGCGCGGCCATGATGACCGGGCAGGCTCCGGCCCGACTGCGCATCACCAATCATGCGCCCGGCCACCCGGACGGTTTCACGATCAAGGGATCGACCCTGCAGGAGGCGGAGAACCTCCGGCATCTGCCGCTCGCCGCTGTCACCGTGGCGGAGCGACTCTCGGCCGCCGGTTACGCCACCGCGCACGTCGGCAAATGGCACCTGTCGTATGTGCGCCGCGGCGAGACTGGCCTGGCGGAAAAGGACCTGCGCCCGGAGCACCAGGGTTTCGATGTCAATGTCGGTGGCGGGGACAACGGCGGTCCGCCCAGTTACTTCGCCCCCTACCGGATTGCCGCGCTGGCGGATGGCCGGGAAGGGGAATACCTGCCCGAGCGACTCGCCGATGAAGCGATTGCCTTCATGCGCCAGCACAAGGACCGGCCGTTTTATCTGAACTGGTGGCCCTATTCCGTGCATTACCCGATGCAGGCACGCGAGGCCCTGATCGCCAAGTATCGTCAGCGCAAGGGCCTCAAGGATCCGGTGTATGCCGCGATGATCGAGGCCATGGACACGGTGATCGGTCGCTTCCTCAAGGCCCTCGACGAGGCGGGCCTGCGTGACAACACGCTGGTCCTGTTCAAGTCGGACAACGGCGGTTACAACGGCGACAACCGGCCGCTGCGCGGTTTCAAGGGCATGCTTTACGAGGGCGGCATCCGCGTGCCCTGGATTGTCCGCTGGCCGGGCCGGGTGAAACCGGGCACCACGGAGGCGACACCGGTGATCAGCATGGACTGTTATCCGACCCTGCTGGAGGTCGCCGGTCTGCCGCCCACCGAAAATCATCCTCTCGACGGTCGCAGCCTGCTGCCGCTGCTCACCCAGTCGCCCGGCTTTGAGCGTGACACCCTCTATTTCCATTACCCCAACTATGCCTTTCACCAGCAGAACCGACTTGGCAGCGCCCTTCGCGAGGGGCCCTACAAACTCATCCGTTACGACGATGACGGCTCGCTGGAGCTCTACGACCTGAGCAACGACCTCGGCGAGAAACGCAACCTCGCCGGTCAGTCGCCCGACCTGGCCCGCCGCCTCGAGGCCAAGCTGGACGCCTGGCTTCGGGAATGCGAGGCTCGGCGACCCAGGAAATCCACGGTGAATTGAACCATCCAGCGACGAGCCATGGACACCCCGCTTCCAATATCATCCAAACTCGGTGGGACCCCGGCACGAGAAGGGGCGGCGTGGAAAGAATCTTCCAAAGCGCGCCGGCGGGATGCCTGCAGGCGAGATTTGACCCTCGGGAACCAAGCAACATCCACCTGACAGCCCACATGAAATTGTTCCTTGCCTGCGCCGTCCTGTCGTTCTCCTCCCTCGCCCCCGTGGCCGGGGCATCGGCCAAGGGGCCGCCGCCCGATTTCACCGTCAACCCCGCGCTTCCCGCGGAGGCCAAGCATGACTGGACGCTTGGCCCGGTGGGTGCCCGCGGCTGGTATTACACGTCCGAAGGTCACTCGCGTGCCGCGCGACAGATCTTCGTCACGGAAGTCGCCAAGGGTTCGCCTGCCGACGGGGTGCTGGCAAAGGGGGATGTCATCCTCGGCGTCGATGGAGCCCCCTTCAGCGGGGATGCCCGCGTGGGGTTTGCCCATGCCATCACGGCGGCGGAGTCGGCGGAGGGCATCCTGCGTCTGGTCCGCTGGCGATCCGGCAAAACCGAGCCGGTGGAAATCCGGCTGGCCGTGCTCGGTGCCTACAGCGCCACCGCGCCGTATGACTGCCCGAAATCTCAGCGCATCCTCGAGCTGGGATGCACCGCGCTGGCGAAGCGCATGGAGTCGCCGAATTACGCCAGGAGGCTCAATCCCATCCCGCGCTCTCTGAATGCCCTTGCCCTGCTCGCCAGTGGCAAGCGGGAGTATCTGCCGCTCATCAAGAAGGAGGCCGTTTGGGCGGCCGACTTCAGCGCGGACAGCTTCATGTCTTGGTATTACGGATACCTGATGATCTTCCTTGGCGAATACGTGGCCGTGACGGGGGACACATCGGTCCTGCCGGGTTTGAAGCGACTCGCCCTGGAAACGGCCCGTGGCCAAAGTGCGGTCGGCACGTGGGGACATCGCTTTGCCGCCCCCAACGGCAATCTTCATGGATATGGGGCCATGAATCAGCCCGGGCTCAGCCTGACCATCGGCATGGAGCTGGCGCGCGAGGCGGGAGTGAATGACCCGGACGTAAAAACGGCCATCGCCAAGGCCGCCGCCTTTTTGCGCTGGTTCACCCACAAGGGCGGCATCCCTTATGGCGATCATCTGCCCTTTCCCGCGCACGAGGACAATGGCAAGTGTTCCGCAGCCGCCGTGCTCTTTGACCTGCTCGGGGATGTCGAGGCGGCGGATTTTTTTGCCAGGATGTCCACCGCCGCCTACAGCGAGCGGGAGCGCGGTCACACCGGCAATTACTTCAACTGCCTGTGGGCCCTGCCGGGGGTGGCGCGTTGCGGACCGATCGCCATCGGCGCCTACCTCAAGGAGCAGGCCTGGTATCTTGACTTCGCCCGCGGCTGGGATGGCACCTTCCTTTACCAGGCCTCGCCGGAAGGCGCCGAGGAACACGCCAAATACACGGGCTGGGACTGCAGCGGTCATTACCTGATTGCCTATTCCCTGCCGCTGAAGACCCTGCGGCTCACCGGCAGGAAACCCTTCACCACCCCCCCGCTCACCGCGGAACAGGCCGCCGAGGTCATCGCGGCCGGCCGCGACTTTTCCTACGACGGCGATCAGGATCCCTACGAGCAGCGCAGCACCGAGCAGTTGATCGCGGGTTTGGCCAGCTGGTCCCCCTACGTGCGCAAGCGCTCCGCAGCCGCCCTCGGCAAGCGCGACGGCAACCTGGTTCCCGAACTGCTCCGGCAGCTTGCGGGACGGGGACGCGACGCGCACTACGGCCTCGTCGAGGCCCTTGGCGCTCTCGGGCCTCGCGCGGACAGCGCGGCCCCCCAGTTGCGCGCCTCGCTCAAGGTGGCCGATCCCTGGATGCAGTGCCTGGCCGCGGAGGCCATCACCCGACTCAGCCCCAAGGAGCGGAATGCCAGTGTCAGCGACCTGCTCGCCGTGGCCGTGAGCACCAATCCCGCGGATCCGCGGCGCCATGCCGCGCTCACCGCCAGCCTGTCCCTGTTCAAGGCCTATCCCGGTGTGCGCGGGCCGAAGAGCATCTTGGAGGACTCGCTCGATGGCGTGGACCGTGCCCAGCTCTATCCCGCCCTTCAGGCGCTTCTCCAGCACGGCGACAGCATTGCCCGCGGGGCCGCCGCCCGGACCTACAAGAATCTCAAGGACAAGGATGTCGTGGCGCTGCTGCCGGACATCGTGCGCGCCATCGAAAACATGGCGCCCAGCAACGAGATGTTTGCCGATGGATCGCGCCTCGCGGGGCTTGACCTGCTCTCCCGCCTGCACATTCGCGAGGGCATGCAGCTCTGCATTTCCACCATTGAGCCGGAACGCTGGGGGGAAAGCAACCGCAGCACGGAGTGTCTCCGTTACCTCGAACGTTATGGCACTCATGCCAGGGAGTTTTTGCCCAAGCTCCGGGAAATCCGCGCCTACCTTGCCACGGAAAAGAAAGTGCCCGCCAAAAACCTCCAGGTCTATGACGAGCACATCACCAAGATTGAATCGAGCACGGAATCACCCACCCTGGTCGGCATGAAGGAATTCGGAAAGTGAATCGGCCACCGCCACCCGTCATGCATCCCGCGAACCGATCGATCCTCACCCTCTGCAGCCTCACCCTGTCCATGCACGCCGCACCCCCGCCCACGGAGAAGAAGCCGGTCACCGATGCCTACCACGGCGTGGAGGTCGTCGATGACTACCGCTGGCTG
>JAUREI010000277.1 GCA_030827515.1 Prosthecobacter sp.
CCATTAGCCCGGAATGCATCAAGATCGCCTAACCCACCCAGCCCGCCGCTAACCCCGGCGGGCTTCTTTCCCATGACCACACAGCAAACCGCCATCATCATCCGTGAGTGCATCCGCGAAACCGCCAAGGCCTGCGGGTGCAAGCCGTCCGCCGCCCACGATCCCAGCCCGCAGGACAAGCAGTCCATCGCCGCCAGAAACATGGCGATCCGCATGGCCTACCGCCAGGGCATCAGCAAGGCCGACATCGCCAGCGCGTTCCGCCGATCATGGGAGACCGTGAACGACGTGATCCGCCTGCGGCGTCCCGATCCCGGCGAATGCCCGCGCTGCGGATGCACCGACCCGGCCGAGTGCGCCGACCGGTGCTGCACGCCGCCGGCACCGCGTGAGACTTCCGACGTTGACGGAGCCAGCCTGATCTGATCAACTTCCCACCCACCCACCAAATACCAAAACCATGCAATCGCTGAAAATCGACCTGCTCAAGTTCACCGGAGCCCGCGCCTTCACCTCGAAGGACGGCACCGCGTTCGTCGCCATCCCTGTCGAAGTTAATGGCGTCTACGTCGGCGAGAAGGGCCACTACCTCGAGCTGACGCTCATCGAGAACAAGGAAGGCCCGGATCGTTTCGGCTACGCCGGCTTCGCCGCCGTCAACCTGCCCAAGGAGCGCCGCGAGGCCGGCGAGCGCGGGCCGATCGTCGGCAACTACAAGACCGTCGGGAAGGCCGCGCCGGCACCGGCACAGGTGCAGTCTGCGCCAGATGACGATGCCGGCGATGCGATCCCGTTCTGATCGACGCCACGCCCTCCCAGCCCGATCCCTTCACCGGGGTCGGGTTTTTTCGTGGATTGTTGTTGTTTGTTCAGGCGTTGCCTTTGATTTCCAACGGGTTACAGGTAACGGTAATTTCCGCGCAAGAGACGCTAATAAATAGAGAGCCATATTACCCTAGAGAGAGGCCCTATGGGAGAGGGCTATAATAATAATAATCTATTTATTGTTGTAGGTAGTAGTAGTAGGGCCTCCCGCCCTAATTTTCAAAGGGTTAGCCTCCAACGCGGGATTGTTACAGCCTGTAACCGCGTTACTTCCTTGCCATCCCGCCCAGACCCGCCATCCTGCCCTCGTGTCCCGGATAGCGCCCGAAGGAGTCCCGACCATCCCACAGTGTCGCCAGAGGGCGGGCCGCAAGGCCCTTCATCAACGCCCGCCGCAGGCCGAGCGCGACAACTGGGGAGCCTGAAAACCACCAACCAAACCGAAACGATGCCACGAAAATCAACCATCCCGAAAGGCCATGAAGGACTTTCAATGCGAGCCTCAAACGCACTTTGGAGGTTTCCCGACAAGGATTCTTTGGCGATTGAGATTGCCAAAGGATTCCAAGTGGGAAAGATGAGAAACGTCGGAAAACATACTGCTCAGGAAATATTGGACTGGGTCGGGATCGATCAGGAGATCATCCAACCCAAGTGGAATGTCGTTTCACCTGGCCGGGTAAAAATCGGGAGATGGGTTCTGACCCGTTCTCAAGTGCTTGCAATTCTAGCGGCGATGGACTAGCACCCTGAAAACCACCGCCGCCATGAACGCCTACCTCGAAGCACTCCGCGCCCTGCTGAAACGCAAGGCCGCGCCTTCGACGTTCAACTCGGCCGACTGGCAGGCCGTCGGACCGGCGATCCGCCAGCGGTCGTTCTTCTCCGCGACGATCAACTCCGCGAAGGTGCTCAACCGGATGCGGAACATGCTGCTCGACTGGCAGGCCGGGACCACCGAGACCGTGACCAACCCGACCACCGGTGCCGAGGAAACCGTCTACAAGGTCGGCGGCCTTGCCGAGTTCCGCGAGCGTGCAGGGACGCTGCTGGTGTCCGAAGGTCTCGCTCAGCCGTCCGACTTCAAGGACACCCGGATCTCGAACGTGGTGTCGAACGCCCGCCTCCAGCTCATCTTCACCACGAACACCGAGCAGGCCCAGACCTTCGCCTACTGGCAGACGCGAGTGACCAACCCTCGCACGCTAAACCGATGGCCTGCCGCCCGGTTCTTCCGCCGCCCTGGCGCCGTCACGCCGCGAGATCGGCACGTCGCCGCCGAAGGCCAGGTCCGCCGCTATGACGACTTCGAGTTCTGGCTGTTCCAGAACGCCGCCGACATTGGCGGCTTCGAGGTGCCGTGGGGGCCGTTCGGGTTCAACTCCTACATGGTGCAGCAGCCGGTGAGCCGAAAGGAAGCCGAGGCGCTCGGGCTGGTTCGCCCCGGCGAGGTGCTGGTGCCGCCCGACCTGACCCGGTTCGGGATCACACCCGCAAAGCAGCTCAACACCGGCGTGGAGGCCGATGTGGACGATCTGCCGCCTGACCTGCGCCGCGAGGCTATCGCGGCCGTGACAGCGCGTCTGGGGCCGAATGCGCTCGGACCAGACGGCCGGCCGACGCTTGACGCGCTGAAGAGAGCGCGCAACTTGTGACAATATTTCCCCTGTATGAAAATCGAGCAGCTACCAACCAAAGCCTCTTCAAATCCTGAAATTGACCGGGCTTCTCAGGCTCTTGGCCATCACGGGGATTGCATCATAGAAGGAAAATGGCTTGGCATGGGCCAGCAAATCAGCAGACGAAATAAGGCCGGCGTGAGCCATATAGTGATGATTTGGGCAAAGTGTCACAAGATTTTCGAGGTCATTACTGCCACCTTCTTTCCGAGGAATAATGTGATGAACGG
>JAUREI010000265.1 GCA_030827515.1 Prosthecobacter sp.
AAGATACCGTCGGCGCGGGCGAGCCAATCCTTCGCCTTGGCCTCGTCCTCGCGGGCGAAGGCAATGGCGGCCTGGGCATAATAATAGGCCGGCGTGTCATCCATGAAGGTGAAGTTCTCCCTGAGTGTCTTCTCGGCCTCGGCCGTCCGATCCAGCTTCACCTCGCAGACCAGGCACTTGAACAGGATCATGTGGCGAATCGGCAGCGGCGTCTTGGGGAAGTCAGACAGCAACTGGCGCAGGCGCGCATGGGCGGCCGCCCAGTCATGGCGGACAAATTCGACCTCGGCCCGATGAAACCGCGGGCTGAGATCGGCCGGACTGCGCGCGGCCGCTTCCTCAAACAGTGCAACCGCCTTTTCGAGGTCGCGCAGAGGCGGCGCCAGATAAATGGCCCCGCGCAAGTTCGGCACGTGCGGGCTGTCGGGCGAAAGCGCCTCGACCTCATCGAGCTTCGCGAGCGCATCGGTGTAACGGCCCTGGTTCTTCAGGGTCTGGGCTTCCAGCAACAGCTTCATCGCCGGCTCGGGCGGTGGGGCACCGGCCAGCGGCAGGCTGGCGAGACAGAGGCAGAACAGCGACAGACGCAAGGTCATGCCCCCATCATGCCAGCCGAGGCAAAACAGGCAAAACAAATCCTTGGCGGGAGTGCAGGCCCCGGTCAGGGTGCGTGAGCGCAGAAAATTGTGGAACACCTGCAACCGCACCTGTTTTGATTTCGTAACAATGGCCGCTTCTCCCATGAAACTCCCCCTTCGACTCCTCGCCCTTGCCAGTGTGCTGTCCGTCGCTCCGGCCCATGCCGACGCTCTTTCGGATTCCTACCTGGCCATGTTTCGCCCGCTGCCGACCGAGGTGCCCTCGCCGGACAACGAACTGACCGAGGCCAAAATCAACCTCGGCCGCATGCTCTACTACGAGACCCGCATCTCGAAGGGCGGCAAGATCTCCTGCAACAGCTGCCACCAGCTCGACAAATACGGCCAGGACAACCTGCCCTTCTCGCCCGGCCATGACGGCAGCCTCGGTGGCCGCAGTTCCCCGCCGACCTACAACGCCGCGCTGCACCTTGCCCAGTTCTGGGACGGTCGCGCTCCGTCAGTCGAGGAGCAGGCCAAGGGCCCGGTGCTCAACCCGATCGAGATGGGCATGCCCGACGCCGATTTCGTGGTGCGCGTGCTGAAGTCGATCCCCGGCTATGCCACCGCCTTCAAGGCCGCCTTCCCCGGCGAGTCCGACCCGGTCACTTACAACAACTTCGGCAAAGCGGTCGGCGCCTTCGAGCGCAAGCTGCTGACGCCCTCGGCTTGGGACGACTATCTCAAGGGCCGCAAGGACGCCCTCACCGCCGAGGAGGCCAAGGGTTATGAAACCTTTGCCAAGGCCGGCTGCGCCACCTGCCACAACGGCCCCGGCGTCGGCGGTGCGATGTATCAGAAGCTCGGTCTCGTGAAGGCCTGGCCGGGTCTCAAGGACATGGGCCGCTTCGAGGCGACCAAGCAGGAGAGCGACAAGCACTTCTTCAAGGCCCCGAGCCTGCGCAACGTCACCGAGACCGGTCCCTACCTGCACGACGGCTCGGTGAAGTCGCTCGAGGAGATGGTCAAGCTGATGGCCGAGCACCAGCTTGGCAAAAGCCTCAGCAACGAGGAAGTCACCAGCATCGTCACCTTCCTGAAGGCGCTGAAGGGCAAGATCCCGACCGATTACATCGCCAAGCCGGAACTGCCGGCAAGCGGCACCGACACGCCGAAGGCCTGATCCGACCCCCCTCACGACCCGGCAGGCTTCCTGCCGGGTCTTTTTTTGCCATTCGCTCAGGGTGCCTGCAGGTGAGTCTCGTGCAGGCGCCGCAGGTGCTCGAGCCGTTCCGGCTCATCGGCCGAGCGGTCGCGGCTCTCACCCGGATCCTCGCGCACGTTGGCAAGAAAGAAACGGAGCTTCGGAGGGCTCGTCACCACTGCCGTGTCGCGGCTGTTGCCAATGAGTTTCCAGTCGCCCTCCATGACTGCCCAGTCGGCGTTTGGACCCTTGCCGATCTGCCAGTGCAGGGGGTGCCCGGCATGCGGGCTCGGCGCCGCAGCATCGCGCAGCACGGGCACCAAACTGCGACCGTCCAGGTGGACCGCCGGGAGCTTGACGCCGGTCAACTCTGCCAGGGTGGGCAGCCAGTCGCAGGCATGCGCCGCCTGATCGCGCGCCGCGTTTTCCGGCAGCGTGCCGGGCCAGGCCAGGATGGCCGGCAGGCGAATGCCACCCTCCAGCAGGCTGAACTTGGCGCCGCGATACGGACCGGCACTGCCGCCGCCAAAGTGGGCGCGTTCCTCGGTCGAATGTCCGTTGTCACTCTGGAAGACAACGATCGTCTGCTCACGCAGGCCAAGGTCGTCGATCTTGGCAAAGACCCGGCCGAGTCGCTCATCCTGGGCGGCGAGGAAGGCGGCATACAACCGGCGCGGCTCCGGCATGTCCTTGAAATGTTCCAGCCACTTCGCATCGCCCTGATAGGGGTAATGCGGGGTGTTGATCGCGTAATAGATGAAGAAGGGACGCTCCTGGTTCGCCTCCATGAAACGCGAGGCTTCTTCGGCCATCAGGTCCGGGAAATAGCGACCGTCCTCATGCACCTCCGTGCCGTTGCGCCAGAGGTCGTGGCGGTTCGGGCCGCTCCAGTAAAAGAAGTGCGAGTAATTGTCGATGCAGCCCCCCATGTGCCCAAAACTGTGATCAAAGCCCTGGGCCTGCGGCGAGGTTTCCGGAGTGTAGCCGACATGCCACTTGCCGAAGTGACCGGTGGTGTAACCGGCGTCGCGGAACATCTCCGCAAGGGTCACTTCCTCGGGTGGCAGCGCACCGGCCGCGCCGGGCTGGGAGGCGCAGTTGGTCGGCACCCCGGCGCGCACTGGCCAGCGACCGGTGAGCAGGCCGGCGCGCGAGGGGGAACAGACCGGGGCCGCGGAGTAAAACCGGGTGAAACGCACGCCGCGCTTCGCCAG
>JAUREI010000106.1 GCA_030827515.1 Prosthecobacter sp.
CGCCCACGCCCGGCAGCAACGCGAAATCGCCCGCATCGATGCCTTCGTTCGACGCTTCCGCGCCAAGGCCACCAAGGCGCGCCAGGTGCAGAGCCGATTGAAGGCGCTCGACCGGCTGCAGCGGGTGGCGGCGGCGCACGTGGACTCGCCGTTCGACTTCTCCTTCCCGGATCCGGAGCGGGCTCCGAATCCGCTGCTGGGGCTGACGGATGCCGCGCTCGGGTATGCCGACAAGCCCCTGCTCGAACCGCTGACGCTGCAGCTTCGCCCGGGACAACGACTCGGCCTGCTGGGGCCCAATGGTGCGGGCAAGTCCACCCTGATGCGCGCACTGGCCGGCGATCTCAAGCCGCAGGCCGGTCGTCGCACGGAGGGCTACGGCCTCGAGATCGGCTACTTCGCCCAGCATCAGCTCGAGCAGCTGGAGCCGGATGCGTCACCACTTGCCCACCTGAGCCGGCGTGAGCCGCGCACGCGCGAGCAGGACCTGCGGGACTTCCTCGGGCGCTTTGACTTCGATGGAAACCTTGCCGAGACCCCGGTGGAACGACTCTCCGGCGGTGAGCGGGCGAGGCTGGTGCTGGCCCTGATCGTGCGCCAGCGACCGAACCTGCTGCTGCTTGATGAGCCCACCAACCATCTGGACCTGGACATGCGCCATGCGCTGGCCACGGCGCTCGCAGGTTTCGAGGGAAGCATGGTGGTGGTCTCACATGACCGGGCCCTGCTCGACTCGGTCTGCGAGGAATTCTGGCTGGTGGCTGATGGGCAGGCCCAGCCTTTCGACGGCGACCTGGCCGACTATCTGGACTGGGCGTCCAGCCGAATGCGGAACCAAGGAACTCGACCGGATACAGGGCGCGAGGACCGTAGGCGCTCACGGGAAGCCGCCGACAGCCGCAGGCAGGAATGGATCCAGAAGCGGCGGCCCCTGTTGCGGGAATGCACCCGCCTTGAACAGGAAATCGAGCAGTCGCGGCGACAGCTGGCAGACATCGACACTCGCCTCGCGGACCCCCTGCTCTACGACCAGAGCGGCGCGGCCGCGATGACGGAACTGGCCCAGACCCGGGCCAACCTCACCGACCGGCTGGCCACGGCCGAGGAGCGCTGGCTGGAGGCGCAACTGGAGCTTGAGGCCCTTGGACCCTTGGAAACCGCGCAGGCAGTCCCATAAAGGGGTATAGTGAAAAGTACTTGGGGGCGACCGGCTTCGACGTGGGTTGCGAAACTCCAGGTGCGTGCCGAGGTGCAGGCTACCTCGTTAATCTGCTTGCAAACATATAGTTGCGAACGAAGACAACTACGCTCTGGCGGCTTAATCCCGCCTAACCTCCGACTGACTCGTGCCTGTGCGGTCAAATCGGGGGACGCGCTCACAGGATCGCGGTACCGGTGTGCTGAGGGCCGGCTCCGCTAAAACGATCTTTAGCTGGCTTCTTGTCTTCCCCGCCCGCCGGGTAGCATGAGGCGAGATCAATAGGCGTGGATACGCACGTAGATCCTGTAGCGTAGGACTTGCGGACGCGGGTTCAATTCCCGCCGCCTCCACCAACAACAAAACCCCAACCGTTCGCGGTTGGGGTTTTTTCTTGCCCGATCGCGCCGGTTTCCGCGTCTTGTTGGGGGTTCCTGCGGAAACCTGCGGACTTCGCCGGTTGCCTCTCTGGCCCTCCGAACGACACCGTCAACGCCGCCATGACAGCGGCGGCGCACCCCTTGGGTGGTCGCGGGGGACTTTCGCGGCGCTCTCGAACTTCCTCGTGCCGGCCTGGTCATTCAGCACGCCGATGTTGGCCACGATTTCACCCAGCTTTTCCACTTCACTGTTGTTCCAGATCTCGATCTGGTAGCGGCGCAGCACCGCAGTGGGCGTGGCATTCGCATCGTAGGCCATGTGTGTAGTTTCTCCCCGTTACTTGTTCCACCCTCGCCGGTACCATAGCGCATGCGTTACGAACCCGACCAGTCACCCCCCCAAGGTCTTGCCGTTGCACTCGCCGCGCAGAAAGTCGCACTGATCATCTCGGGCATTGTCCTCACACCTGTCATCGTGCTTCGTGCCGGAGGCTCAACAGCGGATCTCATCACATGGTCGATTTTCATGGCCTTGCTCGTGAGCGGTATCACCACGTTTTTGCAGGCCAGACCACTGGGTCGACTGGGCGCTGGCTACGTTCTCTTCATGGGGACTTCCGGCGCCTTCATCTCCGTGGGCGTGGATGCGCTGAAGGCGGGTGGCATGGCGCTGCTGGGATCGCTCGTCCTGTTTTCCTCTCTCATCCAATTCGTCATGGCGGGGCGGCTGTCGACCTTGCGGCGACTGGTCACGCCGACCGTGGGTGGCACCACCATCATGCTCATCGGGGTAGCGGTGATCCCCATTGCCTTCAGCTTGCTTGACGACGTGCCTGAGCCTGCACGAGCCGACGCACCCTGGGCGCCGTTCACGGCTGCACTGCTCACCTTTGGCGTGATCGTTGGCCTCAACTTCTTCGGCTCACGCAGGATCAGGCTGTGGTCGCCCCTGCTGGGGCTTCTGGCCGGAATGATGGTCTGTATCCCCGCCGGTCTGGTGGAGACCAGACCGTTCACGGACGCCGCATGGGTAGGATTACCCGCGTGGACATGGTCGGGACTAGACCTCTCCTTTGGCCCCGCTTTCTGGTCGCTGCTGCCGGCCTTCATCATCGTCACCCTGGTGGGCGCGATCGAGACTTATGGTGATGGTATCGCCATCCAGAAAGTCTCCTGGCGCAAGCCGCGCGCGGTGGACTTTCGCGCGGTGCAAGGCGCGCTCTATGCGGATGCGTTGGGTAATCTGCTCTCAGGTCTGGGCGGCACCTTGCCCAACACCACTTACTCCACGTCCATCTCGACCGTGGAAATGACCGGCGTCGCAGCGCGGCGTGTTGGCATGTACGGCGGCCTCCTGCTCTGCCTGCTGGCATTCTCGCCCAAAGTATCCGCTTTGCTGTTGATGGTGCCAAATCCCGTGGTGGGCGCCTATCTGCTGGTGCTCATCGTGCTTCTTTTCATGCATGGCCTGCAGGTCGCACTGGAAGACGGCTTCACCCTGGACAAGGCACTAGTGATCGGCCTCAGCCTGTGGCTGGGCATGGGTTTCCAGGACCAAAAAATCTTTCCCGAACAGATTCCGGACTGGGCCGCCGGCTGGCTGGGTAATGGCATGGTTGCAGGCACACTCGTCGCCGTTCTGCTCACATCCCTGCTGCAGTTCAAGGGCGGATTCGCCACTCGCCTGGAGACCGGGCTCGCGATGCAGTCACTGGGGTCGCTGCAGGCGCTGGCGCGTCGGCGCGCGCAGGCGCTGCATTGGGACGAAGCCTCGACGCAACGCGTCGAGCTCGCGCTGGAAGAGGCGCTGGCCCTGCTGGTGGAGCATGCGGGTGGCCGGACATCGCCCGCATCACGTCTGCGAGTGCAGATCCGCACCGCGTTGGGGGCATTGGAAATTGAACTCGCCAGTCTGCCGCTCGGTGTGAACCTGAACGATCTGCCCAGCGCCACCCTGCTCGCCGCAACCGAACCTGAGGAATTCCTGCTTGGCAAGCGGGTGCTCGAGGCAATGGTCGAGGATCTGAGGCATCAGCAGTATCACGGGATAGATTTCCTGTCCTTCCGGGTGGTCCCCCGCGAGCGCGTGGCCCGGGTGTGAACCTGCATCAGGCACATTTTCCGGCCGGCGTCACCGCCGCACGCCAACGGTGGTTCGGTACCAGTACCCCATGGTATCTGGTCTGGTTTACACGCGGCCTCGGCACTACCGCTGCCAGACGCGCGATGAAGCCCAAGGGCTCAAGGACCACATGCGTCGTCCCGTCCCGGTACGGCGTCTTGAGCAGGTACACCACCTTCCCCTGCGCACTCACCGTGAGCCGTTTCTCGGCCACCGCGGGGCGGGCAACATAGCGGCACAGCCGCTCGCGCAGATCGCGCTGGTGCGACTCGCAGCTCACGCCCGCGTGCAGGGAAAATCCATGGGCCTGCGGCCCCGCCGCGATGCGGTAGGTCGCCGAGCTGCCGATGAGTTGCCGCATCGCGCCGCAACAGCCCCATGCGCTCCAGCGCCCGACCCACCCGCTCGGCGATCTGCTGCTCGAGGTGCTCGAGCTCCTCGCGCTCCAACATTTAACATGGTAGGTGCCTGTTTTTTCAGGCGAATATCCTTTTTTTCGCCTTCTGTCCAAGCTTCCGCTCATTTGCAAAATGTGTTTGCCGAGGGGTTTTTGGTCGACTTCGAAGAAAACGTTGTCGGTCTCCGCCGCGATATTGGCAACCGAATGACTTACAGTGGCACATTAACTTCAAGTGGCGGCTTCTTTGGCTTCTGCCTGAATCCGGTCCGCGAACCAGGGAAACATGGACGGAGCGCAGCATGTATAACCGGACATCGACTGGGCAGGGCGTCCTTACGGGAATGTTGGTGTGTGCTATAGGCCTGTGCCTACCCGATGCCTCCTATGGCGCGAAGGGTGAGAAGGGCCGCGGTGGCGGCAGTGGCGGTGGTCCTGCCTGCAAGGTCGTCGCTGAGACCGACATTGCGGTGTACACGGGCACCGGGACCGGCCCTAGTAGTCGGCTGTGGGCCGAGGCTCTGATCGACTTCTGGAAGACGGGAAACCGGCAACCGGGCGGCGTAGAAAAGCTGAATGCGCCTGCGGGCATCACCTGGAGTGGTGACGGTGACGTCGATTACGTCACGCTGACACTCAGCGATTTCAATGCGTGTAGTGCAGATGATTTTGCCTCGCTCAAACTCTTTGTGATGCCAGGCGGCAGCGCTTACGAAATCCAGGCCAACCTGGCCGCCGAGGGTAAATCGAAGATGACCAGCTTTCTTGATGCAGGCGGCAGTTTTGTTGGTTTCTGCGCGGGCGGGTATTACGCGACGAACGGTTACTTCTGGAAGGGCGATGACGGCGCACCGACAGCTACTTGCGAAAACCAATTCTGTCTTTATCAGACTGCTGGCACCTTCTCCTTCAACCCCGCGACAAGCAACTTTACCAATCACGAGTGGAATGGCACCTCATACCATTCAAACCTGCTTGCTTATGGACCACTTGCCAACGTGTTCCTGGAGGGCCCAATCGAGGAGATTGCCGGTCCATGGAATTCGGAAAGCACGCCTGATCATCCTTATGACTCCCACTTGCTTGCCACCGACGACGGCTCCATGCCATATCTGCGCGCCGTTTACTGGGGCGGTGCGACCGAGAATTACATCTACTCCAACAACGCGCGGTGGGGCAGGGAACTTGCACATTTTTCAACTGATGAAATAGGAAACAACGATCTATATTTCCCCCAGGACGCCGGTGCACTTTGGGCGCTCAAAACGGTTGAAACGAATCGCGGCGGCAGCCTACTGATCTCCAGCGCCCACATCGAGGCCTCATTGTTCCACACGGATGCCGCTTTCATCGATGGCGGCATCACAGAGTGCCAGCAGTACAACAACTACACGTACCTGCTGAAAACTATCAATCGGGAAACCGGCATGTCATTTACCGTGCCCGAATACGACATGAACTGCAGCAGCGTCCGCGAGGGTGAGGTCAAAAGTACCGCGAGCCTATTTCCTGCGGGGCTTGCGTACCTTAATGCACCGCGCATCGGCACCGGCGGTGGCGGTGGCGGTGGCGGTGGCGGTGATAACCCCGACACTGGCTTTGATAGAGGCGACCTCGGGCTCTTTACTCTATCCGGATCCGCCAACCGCCCATGGTCTGCAGACGCCGAAGCCGCCTGCGTTGGCCCCTACGCTGCAAGGGCCGGTCATGCCAGCGGGGTGGATTCCTTATCGTTGTTGCACATCGCCATTCCACCTGGGACGACGTCAGTCACGTATATATACAGCTACCCGGAGGCACTGGACCCGGGTGACGACTTCCACGTGATTCTCGACAACTATCGGACAGTGCGCGAGTATGAAACTGGTCCCGGGGCCAGCTGTGCAGTGGACACAATCAGCACCGCCGGTGCTTCAGCTTTGACTTTCCGCTGCCGCTCTGGGGGCAATCAGGAAACCTGCACAATCGACGACGTTCGTTTCAATCATTGACCCCTCCCCACGGAACGGCCAATGTTTCCCCTGCCCTCGCACTAATGCTCATATTGCTGGTAGTGTCGATCGATAGGGTCGAAGTCCCAAGGGTTTTGCAGATCACGTAGAGCAGAGTGCAAATGGTTGCTTTCGAAAGCAGTACCATCCTGAACGGTAAACTGATTGCTCTGCTGGAACTCAAGCAACATGCCAGCCACTTTGATGTAACTGGCATGTTGGGAATTGATATCATCCAGATCGCCACCCGCCCATGCCATTGTGATTTCTCCATTCCCGCGCAACGTTTTGCTGATGCGCTCCTGATACTGGGCGGCCACGGCAGCCGGCATGCTGCCCAAGTACGGCCTTAGAACCTCTTCCAAGCGCCATTTTGCTTCGTCAGGAAGTCGGCTCGCCTTGATAGTTGTATTTGGAAACTGATCGATTTTTGCAGTGTCAATAACAGGATCCAGACTGCTCAATAAAAACGGCGGAAAAGTCCTGACCCGTAGCACGCCATCCTGATAAAAGTTTTCACTCCCTATAAACGCATCCTCCCGTAATCGCTCGGGCAACGCCAACCAAAAAGCACGCATTTGCTCCACTTCCCTGAACAATACTGTCTGGCCTCTCGTCCAATTCCAATTCGTACTGTTATCAAAACCTGGGTCTTCTGGGACGATGATTGGTGACGAGCCGTAAAAGGCTGGCGTACTGGAAACAAGGATTTCGCCGGTTTGAGGGTCATTGTAAAAATGCACATTAAAGGTCACGTGATGACCTTCAAAACGCAGCCCCCAGTCTTCCGCGCCAAGCTCACCAAAAATAGCGATTGAAAAATTGTCAAACTGCTGGCGACGAATTACCAGTCCCGGCGGATCCCAGGGCCAACTGATAATGTACCTGCCGGTCACGGGCTCCGGCTTGAATGCGCCACCGATACCCGTATACCTGTCTGTCGACCTTACGTCATCGCATTTTTCCAACAGCTCAGCGAGTGTGTCACCACGAATGTCTGGACACGCATCAATGATTTCCCGGATCAAAGATGTCGTAGCAACATCTTCCAGCTCACCTAACATTTGATGACGATTCATCAAGGTCATAAAAGTGTGGTAGCCCCCACTAGAAAGTACCGTTGACAACAATTTATGCATCGCTTCCAACTGTGGCTGGCTCATTTCCCCCTGTTTGATGCCCCAAGGTTCACACCAAGCCAGAACTGCACAGAACGAGGGTGTGTTGGTTTGATCCGTGCCACGCACGCGCTGCTCGCTGAAAAATTCATACTGCAATCTAGAACGGTCTGCGGGTGGGGTTTCATCAATCAATCTTTGCGCAGCTTTGATGGCGTCCTGCTGGAATAACTTCAAACTTCGTTGAACGCTAATTGAGGATAAAGTCTGACGATTGGCCGAATCACCGGCCTGTCTCGCATGATGGTGGTCGCTTGCATTTGCGAATTCCGCGTCGCCGAATATTCCCATGCTGAATATTCCCAACAATGCTGCGACCAGATTGAGTGGTAATCTCCGTGACGAACAGAATTTTCTTTTTGAGGCGTGCATTTTTTTAACCTATTTCTTGTCGTGGATGGTTCTAAACAGGGCTCGGGCTGGCTTCCACACTTAGACGCACACTCTTTAACAGCCGAGCAGCCCCTGCCGCAGTCTGCCGCACAATACAGAGACACGCAAAGATACCAAGGAGGGCGCATACGGATCATGGTGTTAAAAGTGAAGTTTTGGCGTACGCAGAAGGCCCCTTCGTCTTCGCCATCCGCCGACACCCGAGTGGCAGTTTTTGGCGCCAAATCCAGCAGGGCACGGATGGCCCCGGAGGTTCGCTCACGGGCCCGGAGCTCCAGCACCTGTCCGAGCAAGACCAGCACGATGATCACGGCGGCTGCCTTGAAGTAAACCGCGACCACCGCATGCTCGTCGCGAAGATCGGGCGGGAACACGCCGGTCAGCGTCCCCGCATCACGCTCCTGCACAGCGGGTAGCCCCTGCCCGGTCGTCCGGCAGCAGGTGGGCGAGGCCTCGATGTCGACCTGCCGGCAGAGCACTCGCCCGCAGAGCTTCAGGAATTTGGGGCCGATCCCTGCGCTGCACCAGCGCTCCAGGGCGGCTTCGCTAATACTCCAGCGGGCAGCGATTTGTTTTGGTCGAGGTGAGCGACTCCCATCCTGGTCTCCTTTCGAATGAGTTGGCAGAAGTCAATGAAGCAGCTGTTCTGCCCGGGAGCCAAGCAATATCGAGACGCCGACTATTCACCGCGGTTTTGCGGGGGTTGGATAGCGGATTCGCCGCAAGCAGACTGCCGTGTGCTGTTATCGCTGAGCCGCTACCCCACCGGCCAATGATTCCCGCATCCGCTGCGATTCTCTCTGCGCCTCAGCCAGGAGCTGATCCCAGTCATCAGGGGGATGCCCGCCTTCCAGCATCTTGCGGAACACCCGGTAGGCGTCGTCGCTGCTTTCGTAGGCGCGCTTGGTGTCTTCGTCATTCACCCAGGCGTAAACGATCACCTTGCTCGGGGCGTGGTAGCGGAAGAATAGGCGGTACTGCTGGAAGAACTTGGCCCGGAACCAGTGCTTGTGATCGTCACCGAGCGTCCCACCCTGGCGGTACTCCGGTCGCGTCGGATCTTGCGGGATGACATCGAACGCCAGCTCGGTGGTCGCGGCAAGTCGTTTGCTGGCGTTCTTTTTCACGTACCCGACAGGGTCCTTTTGCTTCAGGCTCTCGACCTGCCGCACCAGCGCTTCAATCTGTGCGAGGAACAGTGGATGGGCAAAGACCATCCAGCCATGAATGACCAGAGGCTCGGGCTTCCCTGCGCTCATTCATCGTCCGCCGACAGGGCGGCATCGAGATCGACATCGACGCCGCCGACCAGCGACTGGATGCGTTGGACGAGGCCGGAATCCACAGCTTGCAGCCGCTCGGGATGGCGAGTGATGTCGGCAGCCAGGAAGCCGAGGAACTGGCGGAGTACCGGGTCGTCACCGTCGGATGCTTCGACGCGCGTCAACACCACCTCGCCGCTGGGGCGAATGGTGTAGTGGATCTTGTCGCGCTTGCCCAGCTTGAGGGCACGACGCACGGTTTCCGGCACCGTGGTCTGGTAGCGATCGGTGAGCGTGGATTCGACTTCGATGGTCGGGGCCATGGCAGTCTCCCGCGGATATGGGTTGATGCCTGCATAGTAATGCAATTGCATTGTCTTGTAAATGCAATTGCATTGCCTCCGAAGACGTCCGGCTCGACGGGTTACGCGCGGACAACTCAAGCGGTTGGATTGCAGCATTGGCTACCGGAGGGAGCAAACTGCCCCAGCGCGAAGCCAGAGGCCCTACCGGACCTTCCGTTCAAATACCTCAGCCGGCCCGCTCATCCGACACGCTTCAGGATTCGAGGCCCTGCGCCTCGAGGTACTCGTCGTAGGTGCCCGTGAAGTCGATGATGCTGCCGTCCGGCTTCAGCTCGATCATGCGATTGGCGAGTCCACCCACGAACTCCCGGTCATGCGATACGAAAATCAGCGTGCCCGGGTATTTTTCCAGCCCGATCTGCAGCGACTCGATCGTTTCCATGTCCATGTGGTTGGTGGGCTCGTCCATCAGCATGACGTTGGGCCGCGTCAGCATCAGCTTGCCGTACATCATGCGGCCCTTCTCGCCGCCCGACAGCACCTTGACCTGCTTCTTCGTCTCGTCACCGGAGAACAGCAGGCGCCCCAGCGTTGCGCGGGTGATCTGCTCGTCGTCGGCCTTGCCGGTCCAGGTCGACATCCACGTCAGCAGGTCCACCTTCTGGTCGAACTCCGCGCTCGGGTCCTGCGGCATATAGCCGACCTGCGCGTTTTCCACCCACGTGATCGTGCCGGCCGTCGGCGTCAGATCCCCGGCGAGGCAACGCATCAACGTGGTCTTGCCGATGCCGTTGGGACCGATGATTGCGACGCGCTGCTCAGCCTCGATCGTGAACTTGAGGTTCGTGAAGACGTCGGCATCCGCGCCCGGGTAGCGGAAGGTCAATCCCTCGACCGTCACCGCGGAGCGATACAGCTTCTTGGCCTGCTCGAAGCGGATGTAAGGATTCTGGCGCGAGGACGGCCGGATCTCCTCGATCTTGATCTTCTCGAGCTGCTTCTTGCGCGAGGTGGCCTGGCGAGCCTTCGACGCGTTCGCCGAAAACCGCCGCACGAACTCCTGCAGGTCCGAGATCTGCGCCTTTGCCTTGGCGTTTGACGCTTCGACGCGCTGGCGCGCCTGCACGGACGCCAGCATGAAGTCGTCGTAGTTGCCCGGATAGATCTTGAGCTGGCGGAAATCGAGGTCGGCAACGTGGGTGCACACCTGGTTCAGGAAGTGGCGGTCGTGGCTAATGATGATCATGGTCGCGTCGTACGCGTTGATCGTGCGCTCGAGCCAGCCGATCGAGTGGATGTCCAGGTTGTTCGTCGGCTCGTCGAGCAGCAGCACGTCGGGGCGCGAGAACAGGGCCTGCGCCAGCAGCACGCGCAGCTTGAGCCCGGGCGGGATCTCGCGCATCAGCAGGTTGTGCTTGTCCTGGTCGATGCCGGCGTCGATCAGGACCGCGCCGGCACGGGCTTCGGCCGTATAGCCGTCGTATTCGGCGACCCTGCCTTCGAGCTCCGCGGCGCGCATGTAGTCTTCGTCGCTTGCCTCCGCGTTCGCATAGATGGCGTCGCGCTCATGCATCGCCTGCCACATCTCCGCGTGTCCCTGCATCACCACGTCGAGCACGCGCTCGTCTTCGTACGCGAACTGGTTCTGGTTCAGCTTGCCTATGCGCATGCCGCTCTGCAGCACCACCTCGCCAGAACTCGGCTCGAGTTCGCCACCGAGGATTTTCATCAACGTGGACTTGCCGCAGCCGTTGGCGCCGATCAGTCCGTAGCGGTTGCCATCGCCGAACTTGACGGAGACGTTTTCGAACAGTGGCTTCGCTTCGAACTGGATCGAGAGGTTGGTCGTGGAAAGCATTCAGGGCGCCGTGGGAGGTTGTCTGGGTTGCTTGGGCACGAGCTTCGCGCGGTCGCGCCGGGCTTCGCGCACAACGAGTTCGAGCGCATCGAGAAAGCGCGAACGGTCCTTGGGGGCGAACGGAGGCGGCCCGCCGCGCACGCCGCAGGCACGCAAGTCCGACATGAGTTCGCGCGTGGCGATCGCATTGCCGATATTGTCCTCGGTGAACGGCCTGCCGGAGGGACCCAGCACGCGCGCGCCCTTCTGCAGGCAACGCGACGCCAGCGGGATGTCGGCCGTAATAACGATGTCGGCGGCGATCACCTGCTCGACGATCCAGTCGTCGGCCGCGTCGAACGCCCCCGTGACGACCTGCATCCGCACCCCGGGGGCGCGCGGCAACTGCAGCCAGGCGTTGGCGACGAACGTCACGGCCAGCCCGTGCCGCTCCGCGACCTTCACGGCCTCGGGCTTCACGGGACAGGCGTCGGCGTCGACGTAGAGGTGGGGGTCGATCTGCATGGGGGCGCGCAGTTTAGCCGCTCGCGAAGCATCGCGCCCGGCAGCGCGGACCCCACCTACTGTGGCCGAAAACCATGAGTTAATTCATGGGTTTACGATCAGGCGCCGAAGCCTCGGCGAGGTAGATGGTCGCGCTCAGGACGCGTGTCTTGTCCGTGCCCAGCATTTGTTTCAGGCCCCACCCTTGCCGGTTGGGCCTGTTGCCATCACCGCAGGTCCACAGTCCGCAGCCTCAGGGCGTTCGTGATGACGCTGACTGACGACAAGGTCATGGCCGCTGCCGCAACGACCGGTGAAAGCAGCAGCCCGAAGAACGGATACAGCACCCCCGCCGCCAGCGGGATACCCGCCGCATTGTAGGCGAACGACAGGAACAGGTTCTGTCGGATGTTCCGCATGGTCGCGCGCGATAATTTCAGCGCCCTCACGATGCCGATGAGGTCGCCCTTGAGCAGGGTGACACCCGAACTTTCCATGGCGACATCCGTGCCGGTGCCCATGGCGATGCCCACCTCGGCAGCCGCCAGGGCCGGCGCGTCGTTCACCCCGTCGCCTGCCATCGCCACCACCCGCCCCTCTCCGCGCAGGCGCTGCACAATCGTGGCCTTGTCCTCAGGGAAGACCTCCGCCATCACCTCATCGATGCCCAACTGCCTCGCGACTGCTCTGGCGGTGGTCAGCCCGTCTCCGGTCAACATGACGATGCGCAGCCCCGCATCGCGGAGCTGATCAATGGCCTCCGGCGTGGTGGCCTTGATGGGGTCGGCAATGGCGACAAATCCTGCCAACCGTCCATCGAGTGCCACGTAAATCACGGTTGCCGCCTCGGCCCGCCGGTCTTCCGCCGCGGCCTCCATGGGCGCGACGTCCACGCCGTTCTCCGCAAGAAACCGGGCGGCGCCCGAAATCACGGTTACGCCGTCCACGAGACCTTGCACGCCCTTGCCGACCGGCGAATCGAAATCCAGCACCTCGCTCAGTGTCAGGCCTTGCTCCCGCGCGGCGTCCACCACGGCCATGGCCAGCGGGTGCTCGCTTAAACGCTCGAGGCTGGCGAGTGTCGCCAGCAGTGCGTCGGCCTGAAAACCGTTCGCCGGTTCGATAGCCACCACCCGGGGGCGTCCTTCGGTCAGGGTGCCGGTCTTGTCGACCACCAGGGTGTCGAGCCTTTCCAGGCGCTCTAGAGCCTCGGCGTCCCTGATCATGACCCCGTTCTGTGCGCCTCGCCCTACCCCTACCATGATGGACATGGGTGTGGCCAGCCCGAGCGCACAGGGACAGGCGATGATGAGCACGGCCACCGATGTGATGAGTGCATAGGACAAGGAGGGCTCCGGTCCCCACACCCACCAAGCCAGGAACGTGACCACAGCGATGCCCACCACAGCGGGCACAAACCATGCCGACACCACGTCTGCGAGGCGCTGAATGGATGCCCGGCTGCGCTGTGAGGCCGCC
>JAUREI010000011.1 GCA_030827515.1 Prosthecobacter sp.
CGCGGCTGTCAGGGAACTCCACCTCCCCATCACACGGCCCCCAGACACGCCGGCCAGGCACCCTGCCACAAGCAGCACCACGCCGGAAGTCTGGTGGCCATGGCACAGTGGCACCACCCGTTCCCATCCCGAACCCGGAAGTGAAACGCTGTTGCGCCGATGATAGTTGGACGACAGGTCCCGCGAAAGTAGGACGCCGCCAGATTCAAAACCCACTCCAAACCCCGCCCCCACAAAGGGCGGGGTTTGTTTTTTCCAGCTTAGACCACGGCACGGATCTCTCGGACCTCGGCTGGCAGGCCAAACAGGCAGAGCCGGTGCGAGTTGTCAGCCGGGTGAGCTTGGTTCGGGAGTTGCGGCTTCCGACGGCAGGACACGGCCGCCGTAGAGTTCCAGGGCCCGCCGCGCCACCAGATCGACAAGGACCGGTTGCAGGGTGCGGGCGGCGACATTGCTGACCGCGACGCCGGCCCAGACCAGCGGAGACTTGTATTTCACGGCCTGCCAGACTGGCAGAACGCGTTTCCACCAGCGGCCGGCGGTTTTCACCGCCTCATGACCGGCGATTTTCTGGCTCACTTCCCAGGTGCGCCAGGCGGTGCCGGCACTCACGTCCACCAGACGACCCACGGCATGGCCCCCGAGAAAGCCGGAGACATCCCCGGCGGCCAGCTCGACGGCGCGTGAAAACTGACTGAGGCCTGGCGCCAGGAGGGGCTGTGGGGCGTCCGGGTGATAAATCAGGGCGATCTCACGGACCAGGCGCGGAATCTCGTCGATCAGCGGCGGCAGCCACTCCGGGTTGAGGCGCTTCTGCCAGCGCAGCCGGCTCTTGCAGGCTTCAATCGCCTCCCGGGCCTTGAGATCCTTCGGGGTCCGGGCGTCGGCATCGAGATAACTCGATGCCGCCTGGCGTGCCGCACGCATTTCCGCCGCGAAGCGCAGTGCCTGCCAGAGCAGCCAGGTGGCGGCTCCGCAGAGAAACCCCGCGGCAAAGGTCAGCAGGTGGGACATGCGGGGCAACTACGGCGCGGATTGGCAAAAACTCAATCCCGGGTCGCACTGTGTGGGTCGGCCCCGCCGGGGGGGCGGCAAGGTCGGGGACGGGCATGAAAAAGGCGGCCGGGGTGCCGGCCGCCTGATTCGTGGAGGGATGGCTTGCGCCTCAGCCGATGACCTCGGGCCAGTCGGTGTGGAAGAACTGGCCTTCGGGCTTGTCGACGCGCTCGTAGGTGTGGGCGCCGAAGAAGTCGCGCTGGGCCTGCAGCAGATTGGCCGGCAGGCGCTCGGCGCGGTAGCTGTCATAGTAGCCGAGCGAGGCCGAAAAGGCCGGCACCGGGATGCCGTTGAGGGTGGCGAGGGCGACGACCTCGCGCCAGTTCTGCTGGGTCTTGGCGAGCACGTCCTTGAAGAACGGATCAAGCATCAGGTTGACCAGACCGGGGTTGGCGCGGTAGGCGTCGGTGATGCGGTTGAGGAACTTGGCGCGGATGATGCAGCCGCCGCGCCAGATGGCGGCGATGCGGCCGAGATCGAGGCCCCAGCCCTTCTTCTCGCCCATGGTCTTGATCAGGTCGAGGCCCTGGGCGTAGCTGATGATCTTCGAGGCGTAGAGGGCGTCATGCACCTTCTTGACGAGGTCGGACTTGTCGACGCTGAGGCCGGCGCTGACGCTGCCGGAGCTTTTGCCGAAGCTGATGGAGAAGGTCAGGCTCTTGGCGGCGAGGTCGGGGACCGGGCCGGCGAGTTCCTTGCTGGCGGCGACGCGCTGCTTCTTCTGGCTCGACAGGATGCGCGCCTCGACGGCGGCATTGATCGTGCTGATGACGACGGCGTTTTCGACGGCGTTCTGCAGGGTCCACTGGCCGGTGCCCTTCTGTCCGGCCTTGTCCATGATCAGTTCGACGACCGGGTGGCCGGTCTCGGCGTCCTTCTGTTCGAGGGCCTTGCCGGTGATCTGGATGAGGTAGCTGAGCAGGTCGCCCTCGTTCCACTCGTTGAAGATGGCGGCCATCTCGTCGGTGGTGAAGCCGGCGTTCTTGAAGATGTTGTAGGCCTCGCAGATGAGCTGCATGTCGCCATACTCGATGCCGTTGTGGATCATCTTCACGTAGTGACCGGCACCGCCGGGTCCGATGTGAATGACGCAGGGCTCGCCGTCGACCTTGGCGGCGATGCTTTCAAAGATCGGCTTCATCACCTCCCAGGTGCTGGCCGGGCCGCCGGGCATGATCGACGGACCCTTGCGGGCGCCCTCTTCGCCGCCGGAGACGCCGGCGCCGATGAAGCGCAGGCCCTTCTCCGCGAGGTAGGTGTCGCGACGCTCGGTGGTCTTGTAGAAGCTGTTGCCGCCGTCGATGATGATGTCGTTCTTGTCGAGCAGGGGAATGAGCTGCTCGATGACGGCGTCCACGGCGTCGCGGTCACTGTCGGCAACGGCGGTCGACTTGACCATGATGTGGATCTTGCGCGGCGTGGCGAGGCTCTGGACGAACTCCTCGAGGCTGTGGCAGCCGACCAGCTTCTTGCCGGGGTGCTTGGCGACGAATTCGTCGGTGACGCTGGTGGTGCGGTTGTAAACGGAAACCTGGAAGCCGCGGCTTTCCACGTTGAGGACGAGGTTCTGGCCCATGACGGCGAGGCCGATCAGTCCGAAGTCACTTTTTTGGCTCATGTGCAATTGGCAGGGGGTGGTTAGGCCGCCGGAGCGGGGGAGGGAGTCTTACCCGCGCCGACGGGCTTGGCAAAGGAGATTTTGTTCATGGCGGGCATGAACGCGGTGACAACATGGGTGCTGCTTGACCGTTGAGGGAATGTCCCCTTACTGCCCGACCATGAACCGCCGCTCCCTTCTCAAGAAGACCGCCCTTGCCACCGCCGCCATGGCCATCCCGCGCCTTCCGGCCGCCGCGCCAAAACTGAAGCTCGGTCTCGACCACTTTGCCGTGCGCGCCACCGGCTGGAAGGCCGCCCAGTTCATCGACTACGCCGCCTCGCTGAAGCTCGACACCTGCTTCCTTTCCGAACTGCATGTGCTGGAAAGTTTTGAGGACGTCTACCTGAAGGGGCTGCGCGAACAGGCTGACCGCGCCGGCCTGCAGCTTTACATCGGCACCGGCAGCGTCTGCCCGACCTCGAACACTTGGAAGGACACTTACGGCACTGCCGAGGATCACCTGGCCCTGACGATCCGCCTGGCGAAGGCGCTCGGCTCGCCCGTGGCCCGCTGCTATCTCGGCAACTCGAAGGATCGTGTCGGTGACGGCGGCATTCAGCGCCACGTCGAGGAAACGGTCAAGGTTATCCGGGCGAACCGCTCGCGTGCCGAGGGCGAGGGCATCAAGATCGCCATTGAGAATCACTCCGGCGACATGCAGTCGCACGAACTCAAGGGCCTCATCGAGGCTGCCGGCAAGGAGTATGTCGGCGCCAACATCGACCCGGGCAACGCGGTCTGGGCGCTCGAGGAGCCGCTGGCCCACCTCGAGGTGCTCGGGCCACTGACCGTCTGTTCCAGCGTGCGCGACAGCATGGTCTGGGAGGATGAAAACGGCGCCGTCGTGCAGTGGACGGCGGTGGGTGAGGGGCTGGTGGACTTCAAGGCCTATGCCCGCCGCTTTGCCGAGCTGGCCCCGGGCGTGCCCCTGCAGGTGGAAACCATTTCCGGGTTTGCCCGCCCCTTCTCGTGGAAACAGGACGATTTCTGGGGACCTTATCCGAACCACCGCGACAGCGCCGCCTTCGCGGCCTGGGTGGGGATGTCGAAGCGGGGCAAGGCCATCCCGACCTTCAAGGCACCCGAGGGTCCCGGCAAGAAGGAGGCCGAAATCGCCTTCCAGAAGGCCGAATTCGAGCGCAGCATCGCCTGGTTGAAGGCCAACGCGGTTTGAGGCCCGCAGGGATTCTGAAGGCTGGATCCGGCCTTTTGCCGGGGGTTGCCCGACCGGGTCGCGCTTTTTTGTCCCGGCGCGTTGCACGGGCCGCGGCCTGTGCTAGGCTGGGATTCCCCCTGCGCCGGCCCCGCCGGCGGGCGCCGGGTACAACCCCTCCGCACACCGCATCAAATCATGGGCAAGACGCTTTTCGAAAAAGTCTGGGATTCACATTCCGTCGGCAAGCTGGCCAACGGCCAGACCCAGCTCCTCATCGACACCCACCTCGTCCATGAGGTGACCAGCCCGCAGGCGTTTGGCATGCTGCGCGACCTCGGTCTCAAGGTGGCCTACCCGCACCGCACCTTCGCGACCGTCGACCACATCGTGCCCACCGACAACCAGGAGTCGCCCTTTGCCGACCCGCTGGCCGAGGGCATGATCCAGGAGCTCAACAAGAACGCGCGCGAGTTCGGTATCACCTACTTCAGCCTGGCGAGCGGCAAGCAGGGCATCGTTCACGTCGTTGGCCCCGAGCAGGGCATCACCCAGCCCGGCACGACGATCGCCTGTGGCGACAGCCACACCGCCACCCATGGCGCCTTTGGCGCGATTGCCTTCGGCATCGGCACCACCCAGGTGCGCGACATCCTGGCCACGCAGACCATGGCCCTCGGCAAGATGAAGGTGCGCCGCATCAACGTCGACGGACAGCTGCGTCCGGGCGTGTATGCCAAGGATGTCATCCTGCACATCATCCGCCTGCTCGGCGCCAACGGCGGCATCGGCTATGCCTATGAATACGGTGGCAGTGTCTTTGACGCCTTCTCGATGGAGGAGCGCATGACCGTCTGCAACATGAGCATCGAGGGCGGCGCCCGCTGCGGCTACGTCAACCCCGACGACAAGACCTTCGAATACCTCAAGGGCCGTCCCTACTCGCCCACCGGCGAGGCTTGGGATGAGACCGTCGCCAAGTGGCGCGCGGTTGCCTCGGACGCCGACGCCGTCTATGACGACATTGTCAACATCCGTGCCGAGGATGTGGCGCCGACGGTGACCTGGGGTGTCAGCCCGGACCAGGCCATCGCCGTCACCGAGAACGTGCCGACCCCGGAGAGCGCCGCCACCGAGCCCGCTCGGGTGTCGATCCAGGAGGCGCTCGATTACATGAAGCTGCCGGCCGGTGCGCCGATCAAGGGCACCAAGATCGACGTCGCCTTCATCGGTTCCTGCACGAATGGCCGGCTGAGCGATTTCCGTGAGGTCGCCAAATTCATCAAGGGCCGCAAGGTCGCCGCCGGGGTCAAGGCCATCGCGGTTCCCGGCTCGCAGATCGTCGACACGCTTGCCCGCCAGGAAGGTCTGGACAAGGTCTTCAGCGAGGCCGGTTTCGAATGGCGCGGTGCCGGCTGCTCGATGTGCCTGGCAATGAACCCCGACAAACTCGTCGGCGACCAGCTTTGCGCTTCGTCCTCGAACCGCAACTTCAAGGGCCGCCAGGGCAGCCCGACCGGCCGCACCGTGCTGATGTCGCCGGTCATGGTTGCCGCAGCCGCCCTCACCGGTTCGATTGCCGACGCCCGCGAGGTGTTCACCATCGCCGGCTGAGGTCCCTTCAGCCCCGTGCAAGCTCCAGGGCCGCCCGCGCCGTGCGCAGGGCGGCGTCGGGCACGCTGATCGCCGCCATGCCTTCGCGCATTGACGTGCCGAGGCGGTGGTGGTCCGCCAGAATCCGGCGAACGGCTGCGGCGGTCTCGGCGGGTGTGTGGCTGCGCAGGGCACTGTCGCGTGACAGCAGCATCTCGGCATTGCCCTCCTCCTGTCCGGGCACGACGTAGTCGATCACCGCGGGAATGCGTGCGGCGAGCACTTCATGCAGGATGGCGCCGCCGGCCTTGCAGACGACCACGTCATGGCTGCGCAGGAGCTCGGGCATGCGGTCGGTCCAGCCAAGCACTTCCAGGGGGGCTTCCGGCCAGGCATCGATGAAGCGGCGCAGGACATGGTGCAGGCGCGAACGGTGCTTGCCGACGGGAAGGGTCACGTGCAGGCCTTCACGCATCAACGGGGTCAGCGCGCACAGCGTGCCGGCGACGTGACGCGCGGGGGTGGATGGCAGATACAGCAGGCGATCCGGCCCGGGAGCCGTCCCGGCGACCGGCTCGGCAAAGCGCAGGCTGACCGGAAAGCCCGTGACACGGATGGATTCCTCCGGCACGCCCTGGGCGGCGACGACGGCGCGTGTCTCCTCGTCGGCCACGCAGAAGAGGTCGCTCGGTTCACGCGTCCAGATGCGGTGGACGCTGATCGAGTCGGTGATCACCGTGACCAGCGGCGGCAGCGGCCGGCCCTGGCGGCGCAGGACTTCGAGCAGGGCCGCGTGCAGCGGGTAGGTGCTGATGACAAGGCGAGGTGAGTCGGTGGTGAGGCGATCCTGCAGACCGTGCACCAGCGGCACGAGCCAGGGACTGCGGTCCGGATCCAGTTCGGAGTGTTCCAGCAGCCGGTAGACGAGGCGCCAGGCGGCCGGCGCATGGGTGATGGCCTGCTGGTAGAGGCCCTTCAGCACCCCGGCCAGGCGCGGCAGAACCTCGCTGACGAGGTCACAGACGCGGACTTCCTCGCCCGGGCACAGGCGTCGCAACGCCTCCGCAGTGGCGGTGGCGGCGCTGTTGTGACCGTCGCCGAATCCGGCTGTCAAAACAAGAATCACGGCCGGCAACCGCTTCGCCGGTTTTGCCAAAAGACAAACAAAAAAAACCGTCACGCCGACTGGCAAAGCGTGGGAGCCGGCGCATAGTCGGGCCATGAAGCAAGCCTGGGCCGTCTTCCTTCTCCCCGCCGTTTTGGCCGGGCTCGTCGTCGGGACGGCCTGCACGACCCCCGGCGGCAGACCCAATGCCCGCGTCGCCCAGTGGGAGGCGCGCTATCACGACAGCGGTCTTGGCCAGGTGACACCGGCGCAGTTGCTCGGCGAGGTGGGGGTGAAGGTCGACTTGATCCCGCCAGGACGCTATGGCCGCGGACGCTATCGTCCCATGCAGCCGACCTACATCACGATTCACAGCACGCAGAACTACACGGGCAACGCCCACAACCATGCCCTGGCCCTCAAGCGCGGGGCCCTGCGTGCCACGCGCCGGCCCGGCGGCAACCGCATCGGCTTTCTGACCTGGCACTTCACCGTCCAGGATGACGTTGCCATCCAGCATCTGCCCTGTCGTGAGCAGGGGGAGCACGCCGACTTTGACGGCCCCGGCAACAACAAGAGCATCGGCATCGAGATGTGCGAACACCGCGGCAACGATCTGGCGCTGACGATCGACAAGACGGCGCGTCTGACCGCCTACCTGATGCGCGCCTACAACATCCCGCTGAGTCATGTCGTGCCACACTACCACTGGCCGCGCATCAGCCCGGCGATCAAGGATCCGCACAAGAACTGCCCGCACTTTCTGCTCGAAAACGGCCGTCCCGGACCGACCTGGCAGTGGTTCCTGCGCCGCGTCCACTTCCACCACAGCCGTCTGCTGCCCGAGGCGGCTCGTCCGCTCGGCTGATCCGTCATGAAGTCCCGCCTGTTCCTGCTTGCCGGGCTGCTGTGGCTGCCGGCAGCCGCCGACGAGCCCGTTGCCGTGCTCGCGGACCGGCGCATCAATGAGGCCAGCGGCCTCGTGCGCAGCCTGCTTCACCCGGACGTGTTCTGGACCCACAACGATTCCGGTGGCGAACCCTGCCTGTTCGCCATCGACCGCCAGGGGCGCACGCGGGCCAAGCTGCGCCTGCCGGGTGCCGCCAACTTCGACTGGGAGGATCTGGCCGCCTGGAAGGACGCGGACGGCCGCGCCTGGCTGTATGCCGGTGACATCGGCGACAACTTTCGCCTGCGACCAACGATTCAGGTGTATCAAATCCCCGAGCCCGAGCTGCCGGCCGATCCGGGGCACGAGGTCGAGAGCGCCAAGCCGCTTCTCTGGCGAGGGGATTATCCCGACGGCCGGCACGATGCCGAGAGCCTGTGCGTGGATCCGCGTGACGGCCGCATTCACATCGTCACCCGCAGCGAGGACGGACACAGTGCCGTCTACGCCTTTCCAAAGGAACCCTCCGAAGGTCGGGCGCTCATGCTGGAGAAAATCGCCGACTTGAAGTTCCCGCTGCTCGAACACACCGGCAAGAGGCCCCGTGATTCCGCGATGGCCACCGCCGCCTGTTTTGCCGGAGACGGCCGCCGTCTTGGAGTCGTCACCTACACGCATTTTTATGAATGGAGGATCGGCGAGGGCGAGGCGGTCGCGGAAGCCCTGCGGCGTGCCCCGGAGCAGATCCAGGCGCCGCTGTTGCGACAGCTCGAGGGGGTTTGCTACGATGACGACGGCCGCAGCCTGTGGTTCATCAGCGAGCAGTTGCCGACTCCGCTCTGGCTCTTGAAACGTTCGTGACGCCGGCCTGGATGGCTACCCCTCAAGGACTCGAACCTTGAACAACAGAGTCAGAATCTGTTATGTTACCATTACACCAAGGGGTAGTGCGGTGGGACATTTAATCTGGCCCGGTTTCCGCGGAATGCAAGAACTGTCTGCGAGGTCTTGCGGCCCAATCAGCTTCGCCGCCGGCGCGCCAGCTGCAGGGCGAGGCTGACGAACCCGGCCAGCAACAGTCCCGCCGTCAGCCAGGTGCGAGTGCGCACCGATTCGGCCGGCTGAGAGAAAAAGGCCTCGGCGGCGTAACCGGTGACGTGGCGGTAGCGACGGGCGTTGAAACTGAACGGCACATTCAGGACCATGTCCTCCTGGACATACTCGGCCTCGACGCAGGCCAGCGGCCCGAGGGTTTCGAAAAGGTCGAAGGCGAGACAGAAATCAGCCACCGCCAAGGGGTGACGAGCTTGAAAATGAAGGTCGACCAGGCGCCCGGAATCGTGGGGGGGCGCTGATTGACCCTTGGGCCAGAGCGTTTCGAGCTGGGTGATCTCGCCGAGGTCGGCCGGGGCGCCGTCAATCTCCAGGCGGACGTGACGCTGCAGGGCCAGGGCCAGGGCCGGGCGTGCCGCCTCCAGTTCCAAGCCCCCGACGGACCCGTCGCCATTGCTGTCCAGCGGACAGAAGCGGGCCAGGCAGGGCAGGTTGAGGGTGAAGCGGAAGCCTAGTTCGCGAGGTTGGACATCGACCCGCAGGCGCACGACATCGTCGGGATGAGCCGACACCGTTGTGCCTGTCGCCATCAGGGCGGCGAGGAGCAACAGGAGCCGTGCCATGGCGCAGTGTCGTCGCGGCGCGGCGGTCCGCAAGGGATCAGCCGAGCACCTTGCGGCGGACGATCTCGGTCACCATTTTCGGGTTGGCCTTGCCCTGGCTGGCCTTCATCGCCTGGCCGGTGAACCAGTTCATCGCCTTGTCGTTGCCGCCCTTGACCTCGGCGACCTTGTCCGGGTTCGCGGCAAGGATCTGGTCGACGATCGCCTCAAGGGCGCCGCTGTCGCTGACCTGCTCAAAGCCCTTCGATTTGATGATGGCGGCCGGTTCGGCACCACTGGCCATCATCTCGGCAAACACTTCCTTCGCCTGGCTGTTGGAAATCTTGCCGGCCTCGACGGCGGCGGCCAAGGCGCTGAGTTGGGCCGGTTGCACCGCGCAGGCGGCGAGGCCGCCCTCGGTGTCCTTGAGCGCTCCGAGCAGGTCGTTGATGACCCAGTTGGCAACCTTCTTCGCCGGCACGGCGGGATCGGCGCCAACCGCGGCTTCATACCAGGCGGCGAGCTGCTTGTCGCTGGCGAGCACACCGGCGTCGTAGGCGCTGCAACCATACTCGCTTTCGAAGCGGGAGCGCTTTTCGTGGGGCAACTCGGGCACCAGCGGGCGCACGCGCGCAACGATGTCGGGCGTGCGCAGCGGCAGCAGGTCGGGATCGGGGAAGTAGCGGTAGTCGTGCGCATCCTCCTTGGTGCGCATGAGCGTGGTCTCGCCGCGGTCGTCGTCCCAGCGGCGCGTGCTCTGGATGAGCTTTTCGCCGCGTTCCAGGCAGTCGATCTGGCGCTCCGACTCGAACTTGATGGCGCGGCGCACGGCCGACATCGAATTGAGGTTCTTCAACTCGATCTTGGCACCGAGCTGCTCCTGACCCTCGGGGCGGACCGAGATGTTGACGTCGCAGCGCATCTGCCCCTTCTCCATGTCGGCATCGCTGACGCCGCCATAAACAAGGATCTGGCGCAGGCTGGTCAGGTAGGCGAAGGCCTCCTCGGCGCTGGCGAGGTCGGGTTCGCTGACGATCTCCATGAGCGGCGTGCCGGCGCGGTTGAAGTCGATCGTCGTGAACTTGTCGTGGTGGGTGCTTTTGGCGACGTCCTCCTCCAGGTGGATGCGGGTCAGCTGGACGATCTTGCCGGGGTTGGCGATGCTCTTCTGCGCGTCCTTCGGATAGGCCAGATCATAGAGCGGCACACCGCCCTCGAGGCAGAGCGGCAGGTCGAACTGGGTGATCTGGTAGTTCTTCGGCATGTCCGGATAGAAGTAGTTCTTGCGGTCCCACTTCACGACCGGAGGGATCGAGCAGCCAAGCATGAGGCCGGTGAGGATCGTCTTCTCGATGGCAGCCTCGTTGAGCACCGGCAGGGCACCGGGCAGGCCGAGGCAGGTCGGGCAGGTCAGCGTGTTTGGCTCCTCGCCATAGGCCACCGCGCAGCCGCAGAACATCTTGCTGCGGGTGGTGAGCTGGGCGTGAACTTCGAGGCCGATGGTGACGATGTACTTGGGCATGACGAAGCTCATCCGAAGCGCCGACTCGGGCCCGATGCAAGGGCGAAGGTGCCGGGGGCTGTGACCCCGTGGATTTTCGCGGGTCATTGCCCCGCGCTGCGGAAGACGGCGGGTCACAGCCTCGCGCTACTGGGTCAAGGGTGGCAGCTCGGCGGCAAGCAGGGTGGCCAGGCCGGTGGTGTCGGGCAGGTGGTGCGTGGCGACCGCTGCGCAGGGCGGTTCGTCGCCGATGCGCACGGTGTGCGGGACGCCGGCGTGACGGGCCATGAGGATGTCGCGATCGGCGTCGCCGACGAGCCAGCTGCGACCCAGATCGAGATGGAGGTCGGCCGCGGCGCGCTGAAGCATCTCGGGACTCGGCTTGCGGCAGGTGCAGTCCGGATCGCTGGCCAGGCAGGTGCAGGCATACAGCCCGTCAAAGGCGGCACCGTCGGCGGCGAGCCGCTCCTGCATGCGCGCATGGATGTCGTCCAGGTCGGTCTGGCTCATCAGGCCCTTGCCCACTCCCTGCTGGCTGGTCGCCAGCACCAGGGCGTAGCCTGCCTCGCGACAGACCCGCAGGGCTTCGACGATGCCCGGGGCAAACTCGAAGTCCGCCCAGCGCAGCACGTAGCCGGCACCGGGCGAGACGTTGACGACGCCGTCGCGATCGAAGAACACGGCGGGCCGGCTCATGGTTCGCCCTCCGTTGCATCGGCCCAGACCGGGCGGGCGGTCAGGCACAGGTTGTCGCCCAGCGCTTCCACATGGACGTCAGCCAGCCCCACCGAGGCCGCCCAAGGCTCGGTCCCGAGGGCGGGGGTGGTGCCGGCCCCACACAGGCGCGGGGCGAGATACCAGTGCACCTCGTCGACCAGCCGCCGGGCAAAGGCCTGGCCAAGAACCTGACCGCCGCCTTCAATCAGAACAGTGGTGACGCCACGCCTGCCGAGTTCGAGCAGGGCGGTGCGCAGGTCGGGGCCGGGCAGGATAAGAGTGCGTTCCCGGTGGGCATCGGTGAACAGGCGGGCGGTCGCCGGCAGTTGGCCGCTGCGGCTGAGTACCACCCGCCAGGGCTGTGGTCGGTCGGAGTCGGCACTGTCGCGGAGCGTGAGTTGTGGGTCGTCCTGGCGGACGGTTTCGGCGCCGACCAGAATGGCGTCGACGCGACGCCGGAGTGAACGGCCGTGGGCGCGTGCGGCTTCGCTGGTCAGCCAGGGGCCTTCGCCGGCTGGCCGGGTGAGGCGGCCGTCGAGGCTGGTGGCGGCCTTGGCGATGACCCAGGGCAGCCCGGTGGTGATCCATTTGGCAAACGGTCGAATCAAGGCGGTGCACTCCGCTTCCAGCACGCCGGTGGTGACGGACAGGCCGGCGTCGCGCAGCAGGGTTTCAGCCCGGCCGGCGTGCCCGGGGTTTGGATCGCGGGCGCCCCAGACGACACGACCCAGACCGGCGGCGATCAGGGCCTCGGTGCAGGGGCCGGTGCGGCCATGCGTGGAACAGGGTTCGAGGGTGACGTAGATCGTCGCTCCGCGCAGGCGCTGCGGGTGGCGGGCGGCGGCGTCGCGCAGGGCCTCAATTTCGGCATGCGGTTTGCCGGCGCGCTGATGCCAGCCTTGGCCGAGCCGTTCGCCATCGGCGACCACGACCGCGCCCACCGGAGGGTTGGGGCTGGTCAGGCCAACACCGCGCCGGCCCTGCTCGAGCGCCAGGCGCATCCAGCGGGCGTCGTCGGATTCGGCGGCGGCGGACATGCGCTTCGATACGATGGCCGGCGGGCACGTGCAAGGGCTGCGGTCATTCCGTGCTGGTCCCCGGCGCGGAATTCTGGGAGAATGAACTCATGCACCGCAATGAGAAAGCCGAACTGTTCCATGAGTTGGCCAAGCTGACGGCGGCGGACTTTCATCTCGATCGCGCCCTGCAGCTGTTGCTCGACCAGAAGGCGGGTGCGGGTCGGCGGGCCTGGCTTGAGGCCTTGCAGCGGGGCTTGGGCGAAGGGCGGGGCGTGGCCGAATCACTGCGCGTTCACGGTGGGGGCCTGGCCGACGGAATGGAAATCGCCCTGCTGTCGGCGGGTGAGCGCAGCGGCCGGCTGACCCCCGCCCTCGAGCATCTCGCGCGTTACCACGCCTCGGTTGCCGAAGCGGCAGCGAAGGCGCGCGCGGCGTTGCTTTACCCCTTGCTGTTGCTGCACGTGGCGGTCGTGCTGCCGGAAATTCCCGCGACCCTGCAGGCGGAGGCGGGGGTGGCCGGTTTTGTCATCGGAGTGCTGTGGCGGCTGGGACTGCTCTGGGGCGGGCTGTTGACGCTCGGCCTGCTTTGGCGATGGGCGGAGCGTCGTGCCGAACGGGATCCGGGTCCGGACCGCTGGCTCGGTCGCCTGCCGCTGGTGGGGGCTCCGCGCCGCCACTGGGCGCTGGCCCGTTTCTGTCAGGTCTTTCACGCCGGCCTGCTGGCGGCCCTGCGTCCCTCGGAATGCTGCCGACTGGCCGGCGAGGCCGCGCAGTCCGGTCTGTTGCGAAGGGGTGGAGAAACGGCGGCACATCGGGTTGAGGCGGGGGAAACGCTGGCCGAGGCCCTGGCGGCCGCGTCCTGTTTTGAACCCGCCTTCGTGAACGCCGTGGCCACGGCCGAGGAGGTCGGTGGCGTTGATGACGAGATGCGTCGCTGGGCGAAGGCGGAAAGCCTGCGTGCCGCCGAGGCCATCGAGCGGTTGGCAGTCTGGCTGCCGCGCCTCGGCTATGCCCTGGTTGTCGCCTACGTGATCTGGCGCATCTTCAGCCTGATGCTCGGTTACTTCGCCGGCTTCAGCCGGTTGCTCGAGGGAGCGTGAAGCCGGTTCAGGGTTTGGCCGCGCGCAGGGCGGGCAGATCGGCGAGGATGTTCGTGCTGCGCATCAGCGTCTCGCCGACGAGCAGGGCGTCGGCGCCGGCCTCGGCGAGGCGCTCGGCATCGGCGGGGGTTTTGATGCCGCTTTCGGCGACGAGCAGGATGTCGTCGGGCACCTCCTCGGCGAGGGCCTCGGTCGTGGCGAGATCGACGGTGAAACTCTTCAGGTTGCGGTTGTTGACGCCGATGATGCGCGCGTCGGTGGCAAGCGCCCGCTCAAGTTCGGCAAGGTCGTGCACCTCGACGAGGGCGTCGAGCTGGTAGGTGTGAGCGACCTCGAGCAGGTGTTCCAGAGTCGGCTGGTCGAGCGCGGCGACGATGAGCAGGATGGCGTCGGCACCGGCGACCACGGCCTCGTAAATCTGCGCCTCGTGAATGATGAAGTCCTTGCGCAGACAGGGGATGTCGACCTGGGAGCGGATGAGCGACAGGTATTCGAGGCGACCCTGGAAGTATTTTTCGTCGGTCAGGATCGACAGCGCGCTGGCGCCGGCCTTTTCGTAGCCGCGGGCAATGGTGAGAGGATCGAAGTCGGCGGCGATGGTGCCGGCCGATGGCGAGGCTCGCTTGACCTCGGCGATCATGGCCAGGCGCGTGGGGTCGGCGCGGAGAGCATCGGCGAAGGAGCGGACATCGTCGCGCAGCGCGGCGGCGGCGCGCAGTTTGTCCGCGCGTGGCAGCAGTTTTTCCACCTCGGTGCGCTTGTGCGCGATGATCTCGTCCAGCTTGTTCATGGGGCGCGGAAGATGCGGCGAAGCGGCGCGGACGCAAGCGGGGATGCGATGCCGCTGTAGACGGGGGCAGTGACCCCGTGGGTTTTTGGCGGGTCGATGCCCCGCACTACAGAAGGCCGTTACAGCGCCGCGTCCTTGACGACCCTGCCGCCGAGCGAAAGGATGCGCGCCTTGCCCTTGGCGTCCTCGGCCTCGGCGATCTGGCCGGCGCGGACATACATCTGTGAGAGGCCGGTCCAGGCAAGAAGGTCGTTGGGCCTCAGGGTGGTGGCCATCAACCCGGCGCCGATCGCCTCCCGGACTTCGCCGGTCTTGAGCAGGGCCATGCCGAGGGCATGCCAGCCGTCGAAAAACTGCGGGTCGAGGGCGACGCAGCGTCGATACAGAACGACCGCCTCGTCGAGTTCGCCGACGGCGAGATGGCCGTTGGCCTCGTCAAAGAGCGCCTCGAGCTCGGTGGAGTCATCGGCAGCGCTCATGTCGGTGCATCAGGCGCTCTCCTTGACGAGAAGGCGCGGCTTCGCCGCGTCGCGACGCTTGCCAAACCAGGTGTCGAACAGGCGGCGCTGATCCATTTCGGCACGGGACCGCGCGAGATTGTCGCGCTGGGCGGCGGCATCCTCGCGCTTGCGCAGTTCCTTCGCCTCGACGTAGGCGAGCAGGGTGCCGCTGTCGGTGTCGATGCTGGCGCTGAGGCCACCGACCGGCAGGTCGCGCACGGCGCGGGCGATTTCGTAGGCGTTGGGCAGTTCGGCCGGAGGTTCGGAAACCGTGATTTCGGCGGCAGGGGTGAGCTTCAGCTTCAGCTCCTTGGCGAGGTCGGCCAGTTTTTTGCCTTCGCCCAGGCCCTTGGCAATCGCCTCACGGGCGTCGTTGACCGCCGTGGTCAGACCCTCCTGGGCCTTCTGGGTGACGAGGGCCTCGCGCACCTTGTCCTTCACCTCGGCGAGCTCCTGCTGCTTCGGTTCCTCCACCTGGCTGACCGTAAAGATGTAGTAGCCGTTGGCACCCTTGACCGGGTCGCTGATCGGCCGCGACTCGGGGTTCAGGGCAAAGGCGGCGGTGAGCAGATCGGATTCGGCCTTCAGGGCCTCGGGAGCGGCATCGCGGCTGAACAGTTCCGTTTTCTGGGCGGTCTCCTTGAGCTGCTTGACGATGGCGTCGAACTTGGCGCCCGGGGCGATGCTGGCATCGTTGAAGGCGTTGACGCGATCGACCACCTCGCGCAGGCGCTTCTGGCGCTCTTCAAGGGGGACGTTTTCCTGTTCCTTGGGATTCTCGAAGTACACATACTGCAGGGCGCGCTTTTCGGCGGTCTGGTAGGTCTCCTTGTTCTCCTCGTAGTATTTGGCGATCTCCTCGTCGCTGACCTTGGCGGCCTTCTTGTAATCCTCGAGGGCGAAGGCGAGGGTTGCGACCTTGAGGGTCTGATGCTCGCTGGCGTAGCTCTTTTCCGTTTCCAGCGGACCGGCGACGTAGTTGCCGCCGGCAAGGTCGCGCAGTTTGCCGAAGCCAATGCTGAGCTTCATGAGTTCCAGCATGTCGGCACCGTTCATGCCGTAGGCGCCCAGCATCTGCTCGGTGCTGTAGGCGCGCTGCGGGCTGAAGGCGCCGTTTTCCATGAGGGCCGGCAGCTTTTCAAGGGCCGACTTGGCCTCGGCATCGCTCGGGGTGACGCCCAGGCGATCCATCTCATGTTGCAGAATGACTTGATTGATGGCGACGTCGGCCGGGCCGCCGCTGCGCGAAAGGCCGGACATCAGGTCGAACATTTGCAGCATGTAGATGGCCTGCATGCGCATGCCCAGGCGCTGGGCCTCGGCGACGGTGTAGGTGCGGCCGTAGACTTCAAAGGCCGGGTCGGTCGGCTGGGCCTGCAGGCTGTCGCGTCCGGATTTCCAGCCGCCCCAGACGGAGAAGCTGATGATGATGACCACGGTGACAGTGATCAGGAAGGCACCCTTGTGGCGGCGGAAAAATTCAAGCATGGCGGGCTGGCGGTTCGGTGGGCGCGCAAGTAAGCCGCCCTCCCCGGCGGGGCAACCGGAAAATCCGTCAGCGCCGGACGATGATTTCGTCGACCTCGATGACCCGGGCTTCGCCCGGCGGGGTCGGTTCGGCGGGGGCGGGCGTTGGCGGTTGGGGGCGCGGCAGGCGGGCGCGCACGGCGTAGACCACGGCCGCCACGGCGGAGGCAATCAGGCCGACGGCGGCCACAAACGCGCCGAGGAAGACCAGCAAAGACACCAGGATGGCGGCCAGCAGCAGGCCCGCCAGCAGACGCAGGACGGTCCGCCAGCCGGCGCGGCGCGGCGCGGAGGCCCCATGCAGGACGTAGATGGGCATGTCTGAAATTGCCCCGGAATTGGCTCCTCCACAAGGGGCGGGTGCTTCCAAAAACCGTCGAATTCTCCACGCGCCACCACCCCTGTGGGCACCGGATTTTCCTTTGACCCCGCTCCGGCGCGCGGCTACAACGCCTGCGCCCATGTCTGCTTCCGACCGCCAACACACTCTCGCCAAGGCCGCCTCGATCACCGGCACCTCGCTGCACACCGGCGAGCAGGTGACCCTGACCCTGCAGCCGGCGCCGGAGAACTTCGGTTTCAAGTTCCGGCGCATGGATCTGGAGGACAAACCGTTCATTCCGGCCCTGGTCGAAAAGGTCCAGAAGGTTGAGCGTGCCACCACGATCGCCGAGGGCGGCGTCAATGTGCACACGGTCGAGCACGTGATCTCCGCTCTCACCGGCATGGGGGTCGACAACGCCATCATTGAGATGGACGCCAACGAGCCGCCGATCGTTGACGGCAGTTCCCAGCCTTTTGTCGAGCTGATCAAGAAGGCCGGCCTGCAGGAGCAGTCGGAGCCGCGCAAGATCTTCGAGATCCGCGAGCCGATCTACCAGGAGACCCGCGACGGCACCATCCTGACCATCGTGCCCGACAAGAAATTCCGCGTCAGCTGCACCAATGTCGGCCCCGGCGGTCGTTTCACCCAGTATCTGTCCCTGGAGATCAACCCGGACACCTACGAGAAGGAAATCGCCCCGGCGCGCACCTTCGTCTATTACGAGGACATCGCCCCGCTCATGGAGAAGGGTCTGATCAAGGGCGGCACCCTGGAGGCCGCGGTCGTCGTGCGCGGCGAGACCCTGCTGTCCAAGCAGCCGCTGCGTTTCAACGACGAGTTCGTCCGCCACAAGATCCTCGACATCGTCGGCGACCTGATGCTCTCCGGGAAGCGCATCCGCGGTCATGTCATCGCCGTGCGCCCGGGCCACGGTCCGAACACGGAGATGGCGCGCGCGGTGGTCGCCCAGTACAACGCCATGCGCGCCATGGTGCCGCCGACGATCAACATCCCCAGCGGCGAGGCCGTGCTCGACATCAACGAGGTGATGCGCATCCTGCCGCACCGTTACCCCTTCCTGCTGGTTGACCGCATCGTCGGCTTCGAGGGCGAGAACAAGTGCACCGGCGTCAAGAACGTCACCATCAACGAGCCCTTCTTCCAGGGTCATTTCCCCGGCCACCCGATCATGCCCGGCGTGCTCCAGCTTGAGGCCATGGCCCAGGTCGCGAGCATCGTCCTGCTGCGCATGCCCGGCAACCAGGGCAAAATCGGCTACTTCATGAGCGCCAACAACGTCAAGTGGCGCAAGCCGGTTCTGCCCGGCGACACCCTCGTCATTGAAACCGAGATGCTGAAGGTGAAGCGCAGCATCGCCCAGGCCGCCGGCCGCTGCATCGTCAACGGCCAGGTGGTGTCCGAGGCCGACCTCATGTTCAGCGTCGTCGACCGCTGAAGCGACCCCCGCCCCGCCCGTGAATTCGATCCATCCCACCGCCCTCATCGATCCCTCGGCCCGCCTCGGCGACGGTGTCACGGTCGGCCCCTACTGCATCGTCGGCGCCCAGGTCGAGCTCGGCGACGGCTGCCATCTGCAGCATCACGTGACAATCCTGGGCCCCTCCAGGATCGGCCGCGACAACCAGTTCTACGCCTACACCTCGATCGGCCAGCAGACCCAGGACCTGAAGTATCACGGCGAGCCGACCTGGCTCGAGGTGGGCGACGGCAACACCTTCCGCGAGTTCTGCACCGTTCATCGCGCGACGAGCCCGGGCGACAAGACGATCATCGGCAGCCACAACCATTTCCTGTCCTACGTCCACATCGCCCACGACTGCATCGTCGGCAATCACGTCATCTTTTCCAACAACGGCACCCTCGCCGGCCATGTGACCGTCGAGGACCACGTCATCCTCGGCGGCCTCAGCGCCGTCCACCAGTTCTGCCGGATCGGCACCCGCGCCATCATCGGCGGCTGCTCGAAGGTCGTCCAGGACGTGCCGCCGTTCTGCACCGCCGACGGCAACCCGGCGCGCGCCCGCGGCCTCAACCTGGTCGGCCTGCAGCGCGCCGGTTTCAGCCGCGACCAAATCCGCGCCCTGCGGCAGGCGTTCCGCAAGGTCTACCGCAGCGGCCTCAACAACGCCCAGGCGGTCGAGGAACTGCGTGCCGGCGAACTGACGCCCGAGGCGGCCGTCTTCACGGATTTCGTCGCCACGACCAAGCGCGGCATCATTGTCGGTGGCAAAAATGCCGCGGATGGGGAAGACTGAAGCCGCGTTCGCCGCGATCCCAGTTGGTTCCCTTTGCCGGCAGCGGTTTCCTCTCGCAACCGGCGCATGTAACCCCTGCACCGTCATGAAGCTCTCCCGTTTCTGCCTGCTGATGGTTTTCCTCGTCCTGCAGGCTTCCTGCTCGTCCGGCCCCCAATACCGGGAGGTCCGTCGACAGGCTCCCGGCGGTGGATGGTATGTGGAACGCGTCCGCATTGATCCGGCCGCCACAGCGGCCTCACCGGCATGGCGGCCGGTCCAGGACGACTCCTGGTGGAAGGGCGACCACCTGTCCGGAAGTCCGTCGATGACAATCAATCTCAGCGAGCAGCGCATCTACTACTACAAGGGGGGGCAGCTCGCGGGGGTGTCGATCATTTCCTCCGGCCGCGAGGGGTATGACACGCCCACCGGAAACTTCAAGATCACCCAGAAAAACCGCGATCACCAATCGTCGCTCTACGGCAACTACGTGGATGCCCGGGGCAACATCCTGCAGAAGGAGGTCGATGTGCGCAAGGATCCGAAACCGCCGGGTGCACGCTTCGACGGCGCTGACATGCGCTACTTCATGCGCGTCACCGGCGCTGTGGGCATGCATGAGGGCTACCTGCCGGGGTTCCCGGCCTCGCACGGCTGCATCCGTCTGCCACCCCACATGGCGCATGTGTTCTTCCGCGAAACGCCGCTGGGCACGCCGGTGAAAGTGGTGGGGCGCACGCCGCCTCGGCCGTCATCCTGGGCGGTGCAGCCGTCGCCACCCCCGCCACGGTCGCTGCCCGACCGTGTGCTGGACACCCTGCTGCCGCCCTCGCCGACACGGCCGGCCTGGCCGCCGATGCAGCGGCCGACGCGGCTGTCGCCGGCTCCGCGCGGGTCGACCTATTACCTCGAGTGAAGGCGGTTGTCGAGACCGCCGGGCGTTCTAGCGCGACGGACCTATCCGGTACAGCGCTGCCTCGGTGCGCAGGTAGAGCGATCCGTCGAGCGCCACCGGACTGGCCATCAGCGCGCCGTCGAGGGCGTTCTGCGCTTCGATGCGGAAGGCCTTCTCCGCCGGCACGACGCTGACGACACCCTCGCGGCTGCAAAAATACAAGCGGTCACCCGCGACGATGGGTGAGGCGCTGAATTTGCCGCCCAGGCGTTCACGGTAATGGGCTTCGCCGGTGGCGGGGTCGATGCAGCTGAGGATGCCGCCGTCATCGACATAAAACAGCAGGCCGTTGGCCAGGACGGGGGAGGCCATCTTCGGCGCATTTTTGGCGTTTCTCCAGGCGACCTCGGGCGTCTTCAGGCCGGCATACTTCACGGCGATCACCTGCGACTTGCCGTAGCTGGTCCCGACGTAGAAGCGTTCGGCGTCGGCCACCGGCCGCACGGGCATGGAGAAGCCGAGGCCCTCATAGGGCACCTTCCAGAGTTCCCGGCCGGTGGCCGGTTCGTAGCCGTACACCCAGTTGGCCGCCGGGCTGACCACGACGGGCACTCCGTTCATTTCCATGACGAGCGGTGTTCCGTACGCCTTGCGTTGCTGCGGCCGCGGGTCCATCTCGCCGCTGCGCGCGGTTTTCCAGGCCAACTTGCCGGTGGCCTTGTCGAAGGCGGCGATGAACTGGGCGTCGCTGCCGTCAAAGTGCACGATCAGCAGGTCGCCCCACAGCACGGGCGTGGAGCCCGGGCCGTTTTCGTGCATGACCTGCAGTTCACGGTTGGTCCACAGCACGCGTCCGCTGTCGGTGTCGAGGCAGGCGGTGCCGAGGCTGCCAAAGTGGGCGTACAAGCGGCCCGGTTCCGCGACCGGGCTGGGCGAGGCGTAGCTGTTGAGCTGGTGCGCCCACTGGGGGTCGGCGACCTCAAGAAGTTCAAGGTCATGGAGGAGCTTGCCGTTCGCGCGGTCGACGCAGAGGGCGCGCAGGCTGACCGAGGCAAGCACCGTGAGCGGCTGGTCGCCGGTGTTGGTCTTCAGCCGGCGCTCGGCGTCGGCCGGGTCGGCGGCTTTTTCGATCGCGGTTGTCAGCCAGAGGCGGTCACCCAGCACGACCGGTGTCGAATGACCGCGGCCGGGCAGTACGGTTTTCCAGGCGATCCCGGAGGTCTCACTGAAGGTGACAGGTGGGTTGCCGGCGTTTACCGCCCGGCCCTGACCGCCAGGGCCGCGCCATTCGGGCCAGTCCGCCGCAGCGGCGGTGTGAAGGGAGAAGGCGGCAAGAGGGAGGACGAAAAAACGAATCATGCGCCTGCTTCAACGCCGGTGGAAGGCCGTCCCTGTCGTCATTTGCCGCGGGCATGGCATCGGCGTCGGCATTCGTGGGCGACCGCCAGGGCGAGAGTCAGCACCGTGATTGGCACGACGAAGACCAGCATCATGTGCGTGTAGCCGGGCAGGGCCTGGTGGTGGGTGGCATCGAAGAACAGGTACACCGTGTAGGCCGCGTAATAGCAGAGAAAAACCAGGCCTTCCCAGCGACGGATGGTGCCACCGGCGGTGAAGAAGACCGGCAGGCAGGCGACCGCCACCGCCAGCACGACCCAGAGGTCGAAGTCGCGCGCCCCTTCCGACACCGGCAGGCCGGACGGCGCCACGACGGCGCTCAAGCCGAGCACGCACAGGATGTTGAAGATGTTGCTGCCGACGACGTTGCCTACGGCGATGTCACGCTCGCCCTTGAGGGCGCCAATGACCGAGGTGGCGACCTCGGGCAGGGAGGTGCCGGCGGCGACGATGGTGAGGCCGATGACGAGTTCATTGACGCCCATGGCACGCGCCATCATGACCGCGCCTTCGACCAGCCAGCGTGAGCCGAGCACGAGCAGGACCAGACCGCCGGCGACGAGCCCGAGGTTGAGGATGACGGCCTTGGCATCTTGCGCTGCACCGCCAAATTCCTCGGTGAATTCGCCGCCAGCCTCGCGTTCACGTCGCGCAGTGCGGATCTGGAAGACCACATAAGAGACCAGCCCCAGGGCCAGCAGGGCGCCATCCAGGCGGCTGATGAAACCATCGCGGGCCAGGGGGATCAGGACCGCCGAGATGGCAATCATGATGGGCACATCCAGGCGCACCAGCTGGCGGGAAACGACCAGGGGCGTGATCACCGCCGAGAGGCCAAGAATGAGAAGGATGTTGAAGATGTTGCTGCCGAGCACGTTGCCGACCGCCAGGTCGGGCTGACCATCCCAGGCCGACTGAACACTCACCGCCAGTTCGGGGGAGCTGGTGCCGAAGGCCACCACGGTCAGGCCGATGACCAGCGACGGGATGCCGAAGGCCGCGGCCAGGCGGGCCGCGCCGCGCACCAGAAGGTCCGCTCCAACGACGAGCAGGACGAGGCCGAGGAGGAACAGGACAAGGGTGGTGGCATCCATGCGGGTGTTGCCTACGCGGCGCCTTTGCCGGCGTCAAGCACGCCTCAGTGCGCCGCCTGCCGGCAGGCCTTGACGGTGTTGGCCATGAGCATCGCGATCGTCATGGGTCCCACGCCGCCGGGGACCGGCGTGATGGCCCGGCATTTTGGCGCCACTTCCTCAAAGGCGACATCGCCGACGAGCTTGTATCCCTTGTCCGTGCCAGGCGCCTCGACCCGGTTGATGCCGACATCGATGACCACGGCCCCCTCCTTGACGTGCTCGGTGCGAACGAACTCGGGCCGGCCGATGGCGGCGATGAGGATGTCAGCGCGGCGCGTGATGGCGGCGAGGTCGCGGGTGCGCGAGTGGGCGACGGTGACGGTCGCATCACCGCCCGCGCCCTTGGCCATGAGCAGCAGGGCCATCGGCTTGCCGACAATCATGCTGCGCCCGAGCACGACGACTTCGGCGCCCTTGGTCTCGATGCCGGCGTCGATGAGCAGGCGCTGGCAGCCGAGCGGGGTGCAGGGCACGAAGCCGGTCGGGTCCTCGAGCGCCAGCTTGGCGACGTTGACCGGATGGAAACCGTCAACGTCCTTGGCCGGATCGATGGCGCGCACGATGGCGGCTTCATCGATGTGCGCCGGCGGCGGGCTTTGCACCAGGATGCCGTGGATGGCCGGATCCTCGTTGAGGGCGCGCACGTGGGCGAGCAGCTCGTCCTGGCTCGTCGTCGCCGGCAGCTCGAGCTTCACCGAGTGCAGGCCGAGCTCGCGGCACTTCTTGTCCTTGGAGCGCACGTAGGCGCGCGAGGCGGGATCATCGCCGACCAGCACCACCGCGAGGCCCGGGCGACGTCCCTGCGCCGCCAGGGCGGCGATGTCATGGCGGCATTCCTCGAGGACTTTTTCGGCGACGGCGGCTCCGGAAATGAGTTGCATGCCCTCTCATTCCTCAGGCCGCCGCGGGAGTCAATCTCAGGGCGCGGGCTGTTTGCGCGGCCGCGGCACGGTCTTCTTTTCCCGCGACAGCCGTTCCGCCTCCTCGCTCAGCCGCTCGTCATTGGACTTGAGCCAGCCATTCCAGCTTTTGGACGGGTTGGCGCCGGTGTACTCGTAGGTGTCGAAAATGGCGCCGTTGCCCAGCGCGCGTGGGTCGCCCTCGGCCCTGAGCATCTCCAGCATGCGGGTCCGCAGCCCTGTGAGCGTCTCTGCGAATGCCGGGTCGTTTGCCAGGTTGCGCACGCCGTGGGGGTCGTCGCTCAGCCGGTACAGCTCGTCGGCGGGCCGGAAGTTGAAGCTGAGGTCGTAGAAGTGGCCGCCGAGCAGCTTGATGACCTCCTTGGTCGGGCTGTCGTCGCAGTTGCCATAGTTGGTCTCGGGATTGCAGGCCGGCCAGCGTTCGGGGTGGTAGTTGTGAACGTAGAGAAACTCCGGCGTGCGAATCGCCCGCACCGGGTAACCGAGGTTGTCCGGCCGGCCAAGGTCGTGGCGCTCCTTGCCGGCCAGCATGACGTCGCGTCCCTCGATCATCCCGGACTTCTCCGAGCGCAGCAGTCCGGCCAGGCTGCGGCCGGTGACCTGCGGATGCGGCGGCAGGCCGGCCAGTTCCAGGTAGGTCGGCGCCAGGTCGCGGACATTGACGAAATCTTCGACAACCCGGCCGGGTTTGACGACGGCACCCCAGCGGGCGAGCAGCGGCAGCCGGAAGCCGTCCTCGTGGATCTGGCCCTTCACGTAGGGGAACGGCATGCCGTGGTCGGAGGTGGCGATGACGAGGGTGTTGTCGAGTTCGCCCGCCGCCTCCAGTGCGGCCAGTGCCCGGCCGATGTGCGCGTCCGCCCATTCGACCTCGACGGCGTAGTCGGCCAGATCGCTGCGCACGGCGCGCACGTCAGGGAAGTAGGGTGGGACGACGACGTCCTCCAGCTTCTTGCCGAGGCGCACGCCGGAATGCAGCTCGTAGGCGCGGTGCGGCTCCTGGAAGCCCATCCAGAAACTGAAGGGCGCATTCTTCGGTCGCTGCGCCAGGAAGGCCTCGAAGTTGCGCGCGTAGTCGAGCTTGCCGATGGCGCTCGCCGGCGGCTCGTTCTTGTGCTCGTCGAACGACGGCCCCGCCGGGTTGCGGGTGCGGCCGTGGTTCTTGAAGTCGCCCGGCCCCCAGCCCTTGCCGGTCAGACCGACCGCATAACCCGCCGCCTCCAGCAGGTCGGGATAGACCGCAAACTTGCGCGGGAAGATGCTGTTGTGGACCGACAGTTCCTCGAGCTGCCAGGTGTTGCGCCCGGTCAGGATGCTGGCGCGGCACGGGCTGCACTTCGGGTTCGAGGTGAAGGCATGGCGGAACAGCACGCCCTCCCGGGCGAGGCGGTCGAGGTTCGGCGTTTGGATCCAGGTGTTGCCGTAGGCACCGACGCTGTCCCAGCTCAGGTCGTCGAAGATAATGAACAGGAAGTTCGGGCGCTTTTCCGCTGCAGGGGCACCGGGCGACAGCAGGACGGACAGCAGGATCAGGGCGGAAAACAGCGATTTCATCGCCACGACAACGTTGCCCGCGCGACGGTCTGTCAGGGGGCCTGCGCTGTAGGGATGGGGTCACCGGCTGAGGTCGCCCTGGCAAAGGACCTTGAAGCCCCCGCGATGCAGGACGTCGACGCCGATTTCGGTGTCGACGCAGTGCAGCGCAAAGAGCGGGTGCAGACCGGGTCGCACCATGAGCGGGTAGCAGAACTCAAGATTGAGTTCGGCGGCGAGCAGGATCGACAGGCACTCGGTGAGGCGCTGGTCGGATTCGCGCAGTTCGACCACGAGGATGGCGCAGTCGGTGTAGGGGATGCCCTTTTCGATGAAGAGCAGGGATGCCCCCTCGGGATCGCTCAGCACGAGGCGGACGAGGGTCATTTCCGTGGTGTCCTGCATCGAGAGACCGAGAACTTCGATGGCGTGGTCGTGAAGCAGGCGGACGAGGGCGAGCAGGGAGCCGACCCGGTTGGGGAGAAAGACCGAGAGCTGGCGGATGGGCGAGCCGGCCGGGGTGTTGACCGGCGATTCCTGCAGGTTCGGTTGGTCCATGGCGGGCAGGTCTGGCGGGTTCAGCCGGCGGGGCCGGTGGCGGAGCGCGACTCGTCGAAGAGGGTCGCGCGCAGGGGGATGCTGGCAAGGGTGCGGCCTCGGTGCTCGAGATTCCAGCGGTAGAGACCCTGTCGCTCAATGCGCAGGCGCTGGAGGTTGAGCACGATGTTGCGGGTCACGAAAGGCAGGAAGGAGGAGGGAAAGGCAACGTCGACCACGGGCTCGAGCGGCGGCATGGCGTCCTGGCCTGCCGGGTCGATGCAGCGCACCAGGAAACTGTGGCGACCGGCATCGGCGGGTTCGAAGATGAGTCGGATGACCAGCGCGCAGTGCGGGTGGACGACGGGGAACTCACGCGCGCAGAGGGTGTCGAAGGCACCGAGCAGGCAGAGTTTGCCGGCGTAGTCCGACGCCGAGTCGCACAAGGTGGCCATTTGGACGGTCATGGCGGGGTCAGTTGCGGCGGAAGAGGCGTTTGAAGAAACCGCCGAACGAGCGCTCTTCCGGGGTGGTGGGCGGTGGCTGGGGAGCGGTGGTCTCGTCCACGGGTTCGGCGGTGACAATGCCCTCGTCGACGGCGAGGGCCTGCGGCACGTCCTTCATGGCGGCGACAAGAGGGTCGTCGGTGGGGGCGCCGGCATAGAAGTTGGTGAACACCTCCTTGACGATGGGTGCGGCGACGGCGCCACCGCCAATCTTTTCCCCGGGGCGGCCTTCATAGACGACGGCGAAGGCGAGCACGGGTTGGCTGGCCGGGAGGAAGCCGGTGAACCAGGCTAGACGTTGATCCTTGGCGACGCGCCACTGGGCCGTGCCGGTTTTGCCGGCCACCTGGGCCTGCTCGATGGCGGCGGCCCGGCCGGTGCCCCCGGAGCCGGAAACAACGGCGACCATGCCCTTGAGAACGGTGTCGCGGGATTCGGGGGCGAGTTCGAGTTCGCGGCGCACGCGCCGTTCATCAGTGGCGTCGACGACCCTCTCGCCGATCGTCTGCACCTGCTTGACGAGGCGCGGCTGATACATGCGGGTGCCGTCGCCGAGCGCGCACATGGCCTGGCAGACCTGCAGGGGCGTGGCGAGCACGGCGCCCTGACCGATGGCGATGTTGGCGAGCTCGCCGCCGAGAATGCGGTGATCGGCGTTGCTGGGAACATTGCCGCGGGCCTCCGCCTTGAGCGGAATGCCGGTGCGTTCGCCGAAGCCCAGACGGAAGGCCATGTTGGTGACCGGGTCGGCACCGGCCTGCAGGGCGGCGGCGTAAAACCAGGTGTTGCAGGAGCGCTTGAGGGCGGTGATCACGTTCATCGGGCCCTCGTCGTTCTTGGTGTTCCAGTTGTGGAAGGCGCGGTCGCCGATCATCATCGAGATCGTGCAGTTGAAGCTGGTGGCGGGATTCACCTGACCGCTTTCCAGGGCACCGAGGGCGGTGACGATCTTGAAGGTGGAGGCCGGTGGATATTCGCCACGGAACGAGCGTGCAAACATCGGCATGCGTGGATCATTGACGAGTTCCTCCAGCCGGGCGGACCGGATGCCGGGCACGAACTCGTTGAGGTCGAAGCCCGGGTTGGAGGCCATGGCGAGGATGTCGCCGTTGCGCACATCCATGATGACCATCGAGCCGCCGTTGCGGGCATTCTTCTTGAGGGCGTTCTCGGCGTATTTCTGCAGGTTGAAGTCGAGCGTGGTGACCACCGTGTGGCCCGGCATCGGGCGGCGCAGGAGTTCGTCGGCGAGCAGTTTGCCATCCGGGTCGAACAGCAGGTTGATCTCGCCCGGGCTGCCCTTGAGGTGGTGATCGAAGGTGACCTCCAGACCTTCACGCCCTTCCATCTCCTCAAACAACGGGTCGCCGTCGACAATCGGCCCCTGCGGCAGCGGCCGGGTGCGTCCGGTGTGGCCGATGATGTGACAGGCACTGTCGATGTGGGGGTAGTGGCGCAGGTAGGCGGGCTGCAGGAGCAGGGAGCCGTCCTCCAGCAGGGAGCGCAGCTTTTCCTGCTGTTCGTTGGTGATCTCGACGTTGAGTCCCTCCTCGATGGAGAACACGAGGGGCAGCCAGCGGCGATGTTCGTAGTGGCTGAGCAGCCGGTCGTCGGGCAGCGACCAAGTTTTGCCGAGCAGGCGGTTGGCCGTCTCGATTTTGGACTTGGCGTATGCCAGAATGGCGGCGGGGGTCGCCTTGTCCATGAAGGGAAAGTTGAGTGCCAGGTAGTTGACCGTGCGGTTCTGGGCGAGGGCGATGCCGTTGCGGTCGACGATCAGCCCGCGCGGCGCCGGAATGCTGAGGCGCAGGGTGCGCGCCTCCTTCTGGGTCAACAGGGAGGCGGCAAGGTCCCGGTTTTTGGCCGGATCACCCGCCGAGGCCGTCTGCAGCGGCAGGGCACGCGGGGCCTCCTGCGCCGGCGCGGCCTGAGCCAGAAGGGCGAACCAGGCGCCGAGGCGCATCAACTGCCGGGTGCGAGGGAACGCGTGCTGCATGGGGGCGGGGGACCGGCGTCCGCCGGGCTCTTAAGATGCGACCTTGGAGCAGGGGCGTCAAGGCGTTAACCCGCTCAGCGGCGCCCGGCGTCGCGGTCGGTGAGCCAGACCTTCAGCCAGCCGTAGAACCCGGCACCGATCTGGGCGTATCCGGCCGGATTTGGGTGGACGCCGTTGTCGACGGGGTAGCCGGCGTCAGGATCAAGCACCAGTTCGGTGGCGACCAAATGCAGTCCTTCGGCCTCGCGACCGCCGTAGTGCGCGATCATGCGCTCCACCAGCCGGTGCTGGATGCGCTTCCAGCCCCAGCGATGGTAACGGCCCTTGTAGTTCGCCTCAAAGCCGGACTCGCGGGCATTCGGTGGTGTGGTCAGGCCGACGGCGAGAACGGTCTCCGGGGCGGCGGCGCGAAAGGCGCCGAGCAGGCGGTCGGCGTGGCCCAGCACCTCGGTGATGCGGGCGTCCACCGCCTCCGGGCGCTCCGGATCGACACGGAAACAGTCGTTGATACCGAGCAGGAAAAGCGCGGCGTCCGGCGCACCTCCCTGTTCGCGGAAGTAGCGTGGCAGGTCGGGTGCGGGTTGGCCGTCCGAGGTGGCGTGGAGGAAGGGACTGCGCGTGCGGCGCACCGGCCCGGCGACAGGTTCCGCGGGAGCGGCCGGATCCCATTTCGTCAGGAAGTTGTCCCAGGTCCAGCCGCCGTAGCCCTCATGGGCGACGCCCTTTGCGGCGTTGGTGGGCCGGTGTGTGCCAAGCATGGTCCAGCGCGGATTCCCGGGGCGGTTGAGCAGGCGGGCAAGTTCGTTGGGATGGTGCGTGGCCTGGGTCAGGCTGTCGCCAACGATGAGCAGGCGCAGGGTCCGGCCTGCACCGGCGGTCGCTGGGGCGATCCGCAGGACCGCCCGGGCGGATTCCTGCCGGCCGTCGCGCGGATCGCGAACCTCGACCTGAAAGGGGTGATCTCCGGTTTGGCCGGCCTCGGCAAGGACACGCCAGCGGTGCGCCTCGGCCGCGCCGACAGGGCAGGTGACCCGGAAGCTCAGCGCGCGGCTGTCCTCGGCCAGCACCAGATTGTCAAAGTAAACCTCGAACGGAGCGCCGGCGACAGCATGCAGGACGGGCGGCAGGGCCAGGCGCAGGGGGGCGGCGGCCGGCAGGGCCGGGGCAAGCAGAAGGCAACCGAGCACGAGGCGCAGGATCATGGCAGTTGGGCGTGCAGTTCGTGCACTTTGCGCACGATGCGGGCCTCGGCGTCCTCGGCCCAGCCGGTGGCGGCCTCGTAGCCGCCCTCGCGCTGGAGGCGCAGGCTGGGGATGTAGCCGCTGTAATCGTTGCTGTAACCGGCCACCCAGACCCCGGCGGGACCGGACAGCTCGCGCTTCAGGCGCAGGGAGTAATCGACCACGACCTCACTGCCGAGGGCGATCAGGGTCAGGTCGGCGCCGAATTTCACCACCTGCACGGGGTAGGCATGGGCCGGGCGGTCGGGTTTGGCGTAGGCGAGCGGAATCTCCTCATAGGCGGCGCGCAGCGGTCCGGTCACCGGTCGTGGGTTGACGGTCATCGCCATCTCGACAGCGTTGGCCAGCGTGCGGCCGTGCTGGCGGGCGAGTTCGACATCGCTGACCCCCGGCACGACGTCGGAGCGGCGCGGGTAGGGATTCTGGTCGCCGCCGCAACCGGTGACGAACATCGCCTGAAAATCCGGCCGGTGCTCCTGCAGGGCCTCCTGGGCGTAGCCGGCGTAGTCGCCGCACCATCGGTAGAAGCCCAGACAGGTGTTGTGGCAGGCGTAGCCGAAGACGACCCCGCGCAGCCGGCCATCGGGCGACTCGACCCGCAGGGCCGGCACCGCGTGGTCGACCGGGCCCTCGGGGTTGGGCACGCGATTGGCATTGGGGTGATCCGCCGGCAGGCTGTAATCGCGCCGGCGGTTCATGGCAAAACCGCAGCGTGCCTGGTTCCAGGTCAGCCGTGCCGGCTGCAGGTCGGCGAGGGCCTCGCGCACGAGACGCAGCAGGGTGGTTTCCAGCGCCTGGGTGTAGGCCCAGGCATCGCGGATTTTCGGGTTGGCCAGATCCTCGGCCGAGGGCGGCAGGCCGCGCAACTGCGGGCCGCTGTGGGTGTGCGAGGCGTTGATCAGCAGTGCCGCGGCCGGCAACTGGTGCTCCCTGGCGAGGGCGTCGGCGACGCGATGGCGCAGCGCCTGGGGCACGCCGATGAGGTCGAGCGTGATCAGGACGAAGCGGCCGCGCGCGCCGTCCTCCAGGGTCAGGACCTTGGCAAAAAGATCCTGTTCGCGGCCCTCGGCGGGTTTGTTGCGGGCGGCGTAGCCGGCCATCCACAGCGGCTTGTCCGGGGTGATGACGGCGCGGGCGAACCCCGCCTGCCAGGTCGCGGGCAGGTGCGGCGCGACCGATTTTGGCGCTGGGTCGAGGGCCGGCAGCAGGCTGGCCAGCAGCAGCGCAGGCAGGAGGACAAGCAGGGCGCGGGTCATGGCGTTGGGGTCAGAGGCTCCAGCCGGCGCGAAAGGGTTTGGCGAGCAGGGCGTTGGCGGCCTCGTCGGCAAAGCGCTCAGCCACGGGATTAAAGGTCAGCGGCCTGCCCAGGCTGGCGGCGATGGCGCCGAGTTGGCAGGTGGTGGCGGCACGCTGGGCGGTTTCCGCCGGGGCGGCGGTCGGTCCGCGGCTGAGCACGGCGTCGATGAAGTTGCGGTGGTGATGCTTTGACTCGAACAGGCGGACGTCGCCGGGTTTGAGCTTGGCGCGCAGGATGGCGTCGTCGCTGGCCTTGAGAATCTCGCTCTCGGTGAAGATCCAGCCCTCGCTGCCGACAAAGCGGGTCCCCCACCGGCTCTTGTCGTCGGTGCTGCTCATGACCACGCGGACGCCATTGGCGTAGCGGTACTCGATGTGAAACTGCTCGGGCGCGTCGTACAGGCTGCCGGCGCGGCGCTTGACGTCCCGTGCCTCAACCTCAACCGGGGTGGTGTCATCCATGCCGGCACCCCACTGGGCGACGTCCAGGAAGTGCGCCCCCCAGTCGGTGATGTAGCCGGGTGCATACTCGTCGATCCAGCGAAAGTTGAAATGGCAGCGCGCCGCCGTGTAGGGCCGGGCCGGCATTGGACCGAGCCAGCGCTCGTAATCGAAGTGGACTGGCACCGGCTCGGCGGCTTCGGTGCCGGTGAAGCCCCCGCGCACGGCAAAGGCGCCGGGCACGCCGATTTCGATCTCCCTGAGTTCGCCGATGTAACCGTTGCGCACGCGCTCGCAGGCCATGCGCACCTTCATGCCCGACCGACGCCAGGTGCCGCATTGGAGCACGCGCCGGTTCTCCGCGACTGCCCGACAGATGGCACGACCGTCGGCGACGCTGCCACCGAGGGGTTTTTCCGAGTATAGATCCTTGCCGGCCCGGGCCGCAGCCACCGCGACGCCGGCGTGCCAGTGGTCGGGAGTGGCATTCATCACCGCATCGACGTCCGTGCGCGCCAGCACTTCGCGGAAGTCGTTGTGACAGTCGCCGCCTCCGAGTTTGGAGAGGGCGGCGGCGCGCTCGCGGTGCTTGGCGTCGACATCGCAAAGCGCGACGACCTGCACGCGCTCGTCGGCCAGGAAGGCGCGAAGGTTGCTCGTGCCCTGGCCGCCGAGGCCGATGCAGGCCAGGCGGATGCGACTGTTCGGAGCGACGGCGCCGGCACGGCCGAGCACGGCGGCGGGAAGAATCAGGGGGAAGGCCGACTTCAGGAAGCGGCGGCGCGTGGTCAGGACAGGTGGCATAAGGCCAATACGCGCCGCCGCGGGGGTTTTCGCGGCACAAGTCCGGCCCAGAACAAAGCAAGTGACGCGGGGCGGAATTTCCGTCAGGGTCCTATCCTTGACCCATCACCTGCCATGAAATCGTACCAACGTCTCATCGCCGCCATCGACTTCACGCCCTCCTGCCGCAACGCGCTGCGCGAGGCCGTGCGCATGGGCCGGCATTCCGGCGCGTCGATCACCGCCGTGCACGTCATGGACGAATTCCTCGTCAGCGAGCTGAAACGCGCGTTGTCCACCGACCAGGCCAGCATCCGCGCCGAGTGGGAGACGCGCCTGCGCAAGTTTGTCGACGATTCCGAACTTGGAACTCCCCATGTCGAGATCGAGATTCGCATGGGCAACGCCTTTCAGGAGCTGGTCGAGTGCTGCCGGGTTCACCAGGCCGATCTGTTGGTGATGGGAGCGCGCGGCTCGCGCAACGAGCCGAACCGGGTCGGCGTCATCGCCGCCCGCTGTGTGCGCAAGGCGCCGGTGGATGTGCTGCTTGTGCGCGAGGATGCCCAGGGGCCGTTCAGGCACCTGGTCGCCTGCGTCGACCTGTCCGAGAACTCCGCCCGTGCCGTCAGCCATGCCCTGCAGATCGCGGCCGAGGATGGTGCCACCCTCGATTGCCTGCACGTGTATCAGTCGGCCCTGGCCATGTCCCTCGACTACGGCGGTCTGGCGGCACCGGTCGCCTCGACCATGGATGAGCAGGGACTGCGGATGTGGCAAACCGAGCTCGACAAGTTTCTCGCCCCGGTGGAGGCGGCGGCACCGTCGGTGAGGGTGACGCGCATGGTCAAGGAACGGGTCAACATCCGCGAAGCCATCCTCGATCATGTCACCGAGACCCAGGCTGACATGGTCGTGCTCGGCACGCGCGGCAAAAGCGGCCTGCGTGAACTGCTCATTGGCACGACCGCCGAAAAGATCGTCGCGCACGCGACCTGCTCCATTCTGGCCGTCAAACCCAGCGTGTTGCCCGAGGGCGACGACTGACGCCATGATCCCGGATCGCCAGCTCTGCGAGGCCGCGGATGGCGGCGGAGGCACGTTGCGGGCGGCGGCTGGCGGTCTTGACAGCGCCGGTTCCGGGGCGCTAGCTGGTGGCTCCTGCGCGATGCTGCCGACCTCCGACCCCGATCTCATCCAAAGCCTTGTCGACCACGCGGGCATGCTGGTCATCGGCCTGGACGTTGAGGGGCGCATTCAATGGATGAGCCGCGGGCTGGAAAAGCTGTCCGGCTACCCGACCGATGAGGTGGTTGGGCGCGACTGGGTGGAGACCTTTTTGCCCGAGGAGCACTGGCAGGCGGCGCGGCTCATGTGCCGGGGCGGCATTGGCACCGAGCGCGCGGAAAGCCATGTCAAGCCGCTGCTGGTGCGTGGGGGGGCGCCGCGCCAGGTCGACTGGTTCCATTCCGATCTCAAGGATGCCGCCGGCAACCTCACCGGCATCCTTTGCATCGGTCGTGATGTCACCGAGTTGCGTGCCGCGCGGGCGGCGCTCGAGGTTTCGGAGGAGCGCAGCAGGGCGGTCCTCGAGACCGCGGTCAACGCCATCATCACGATGAACGAGCAGGCGGTCATCGAGACCGTCAACAGTTCCACCGAACGCATTTTTGGTTATTTGCGCGAGGAGTTGGTCGGCCAGAACATCAAGATCCTCATGCCCCAGCCCTATCGGGCCCGTCACGACGGCTACGTCGGCGCCTACCTGCGCTCGGGCGAGAAGAAGATCATCGGCATCGGCCGCGAGGTCGTCGGGCAGCGCAAGGACGGCACCATCTTTCCCATCGACCTCTCGGTCGGCGAGGCGCTTCTGCCGGATGGACGGCGGGTCTTCACCGGCATCATTCGCGACCTTACCGATCGCAAGCAGCTGGAGGAGAAAATCCTGCAGATCAGCGAGGAGGAACAGCACCGCATCGGCCAGGACATCCATGACGACCTCTGCCAGCAGCTCGCCGCCATCGGTTGCCTGGCCAAGGTGGCGCACCAGCAGTTGGCGCGCACTGGCAGCCGGGAAGCTGCCAACCTGGACGAGATTGTCCGTCTGGTCACCCAGGCAAACGTCCGTGCCCGGGAGATGTCGCGCGGCCTGTTGCCCGTGGTGCTTGACTCGGTCGGTCTGATGGAGGCGCTCAAGGATCTGGCGCAGGGAACCGAACGCATTTTTCGTGTCAGCTGTCCGTTTCGCTGCGACCGTCCGGTGAATGTGCCTGACAACAAGATGGCGACCCAGCTCTTTCGCATTGCTCAGGAGGCGGTGGCCAATGCGATCAAGCACAGCCAGGCCGGACGCATTGAAGTCCAGCTCGCCGAGGAGGATCAGCATGTCCTGCTCCTCATCCGCGACAACGGACAGGGCATTCCCGACAACGTTTCCGGCAAGCGCACGGGCATGGGTCTGCTGACCATGACGCACCGGGCGCGCATGCTCGGCGGCACGCTTTCGGTTGAACCGGACGAGTTCGGCGGCACCGTGGTGCGATGCCGCGTCCCCGTCCCGACCCCGCAAAAGGCCAGCCCCAAGAAGCCGTAAAACGGCTCCTGCTCGTGGACGACCACCCGATCATGCGCCACGGGCTGGCGCAGCTCATCCGGGCAGAGCCCGGCCTGGAGGTTTGCGGCGAAGCCGGCAGCGCGCGCGAGGGCCTCGAAATCGCCGGTCGCCTGAAGCCGGATTTGGTGGTCATTGACTTGACCCTGCCCGACAAGAACGGCTTGGAACTGCTCAAGGACATCCAGGCCCAATACCCGGGCACCCTCTGCCTGGTGCTGTCGATGCATGACGAGACCATCTATGGTGAGCGGGCCCTGCGCGCCGGAGCCCGCGGTTACATCATGAAGGAGGCTGCGGCCGACCATCTCATCAGCGCCGCGCGCAAGGTCCTCTCCGGGGGCATCTACGTCAGTGACAGCATGGCCAGCCGGATGCTTGAGCAGGTCACTGGCCGACGTGCCCGCGGGGGTGCCGGCGTCGAAACTCTGAGCGACCGGGAGCTTGAGGTGCTGGAGATGATCGGACTCGGGGTCGCGACCAAGAACATTGCCGGGCGTCTGTGCATCAGCGCGCGCACGGTCGAGGCCCACCGCGCGCACATCAAGGAGAAGCTTGGTGTCGGTGATGGCGCGGCCCTGGTGCGCTATGCCGTGCAGTGGGTGGAGAGCCGGGCCGGCGTCTGAAACCGCGTAATGGTTTCCACGATGCCGCAATTGCGGCGGCTCATCATGGCTTGTGCCGTAGCCGGCACGAATAGCCGGTCTGGTCCTGGCGGCCTAGCCTCGGGCGTCACCCAAAACACCGAACCGCCATGAGCCAATCCGCCAATTCCCACCAAGCCCGCCAGCGTTTCATCGACAATCTGGCCGACAGCGATCTGTTCCGTCACTACCAGCAGGCCTTTCACACCCTCACCGGGCTGCCGCTGTCGCTGCGCGCCCTCGGCGACGAGGAGCACATCGAGCAGTTGCTCACCCGCAAGGGCGTGGCGGGTGTCGTTCACAGCCTGATCCCCGTCAAGGTGGGCAAGAATCCGGTCGCCCTGCTGGAGACCGGCCACGTCCGCCTCGAGCCCGCCAACGCCAGCACCTTTGCCCCGCTGGCCAGCTCGCTGCTCGACGACGACCGCAGCGCTGCCGAAATACGCTCCGCCCGCGTGCACTTCGATCAGGTGCCGGTCATGGATCCCCCACGTTACGAGGCGGCCCTCTGCCTGCTGCGCTCCTTTGCCATCCAGCTCGGCGAAAATGCCCATCGACTGCTTTTCGCTCACGCGACCCATGAGCCCGAAGCGGTGCGCAACGCCAAGATCTTCATCCACGCCCACCTGGCCGAGCCAATGACGCTTGAGGGCGTCGCCAAGGCGGTCAGTGTCAGCCCCTTCCACTTCTGCAAGGTGTTTAAGCGGGCCACCGGCCTGACCTTCACCGACTTCGTCAACCGCGCGCGTGTGGAGAAGGCCAAGCGCATGCTCATGAAGCCTGCCGCGCGCATCACCGAGGTGGCCTACGATGTCGGCTTCCAGAGCCTCTCGCACTTCAACCGCAGTTTCCGTCGCATCGCCAGCGAATCGCCGACCGAGTTCCGCGGGCGCATGAAGGGCGGGCGCGTCGAGGAACCGGCTCTGGCCTGAGCCGATCCGGGCACAAAAAACCCCGCGCCCGGATCGGGTGCGGGGTTTTTTGCTGGGCAGGATCTCAGAGAGAGCCCTTGAGGGTGCTCGAGGGCGTGAAGCGAACGCTCTTCGAAGCCTTGATCTTCATGGCCTCGCCGGTCTTCGGGTTGCGACCAGTGCGGGCGGCGCGCTTGGCCACCTTGAAGGTGCCGAAGCCGATCAGCTGGACCGAGCCATCCTTCTTGATGCCTTTGGCGATCGATGCGAGGACTGCCTCGAGGGCTTCAGCGGCGGCGCGCTTGGAGGTTTCGGCGCCGAGGGCCTTTTGCACAAGTTCCGTGAGTTCTGCTTTATTCATGGGATATTGGTATGGATGTTTTCAGCTTTTCCGCGGGGAAATTCTGCGGAATTAGTGGGCGATTAAGAAGGCCCCCTCCTGGCCTGTCAAACATAAAAACCCCTGTGCAGCCGCAAAAGCCGTTGGCCCATGAAACCCGATCCCTTGAAGCGATTTTTGCTTGACGAAATGCGCCCGTTTGTGCCCGCCTCGGCCTACCTTGCACCGGGTGCCGTGGTGTTAGGCGACGTCCGCCTTGGCGAGCATGCAAGCCTGTGGTTTGGCAGTGTGTTGCGCGCCGACATCAACCGCATTGTGGTGGGCGCGCAGAGCAATGTCCAGGATGGTTCGGTGCTGCATGTCAGCGACGATTTCGCCTGTGTGCTGGGCGAGCGGGTCAGCATAGGTCACCGCGCCGTGGTGCATGCCTGCGAGGTGGCCGACGAAGTGCTGGTCGGCATGGGAGCGATCCTGCTCGACGGCGCGGTCATCGGCGCACGCAGCATCGTTGCCGCAGGGGCGCTGGTGCCAAAGGGGATGCGGGTTCCGGAGGGTTCGCTGGTGCTGGGGTCGCCGGCGCGCGTGGTGCGGGCACTGACGCCGGATGAGCGGTGTGCCAACGCCCGCTTGGCGCTGAAGTATGTCGAGCTGGCGCGCCGCTACCGGGAGGCGGGCGGTTTGGTGCCGGGGTTGTAAAAACCGCCGCCGCGCGGTTGCCAGCGCCGCGCCCGGCGTGTTAATACTTCCTCCATGAATCGAGAAGTCGTCGAAGTCCAGGTGCGCGCCGTGCTCCCTCTCGAGGGGAGTTTTGCAGTGTTTCTTGGCAACGCCGACAAGACCTTTGTGATTTACGTCGACGAGTCGGTGGGCACGGCCATCTCCATGTTCATGCGCGGCGTTGCCAAGGACCGGCCGCTGACCCACGACCTGCTCGGTTCGGTGCTGATGGCCTTCGGTGCCCGTGTTGAGCGGGTGGTCATCAACCATGTCGAGGGCAGTGTCTTCCATGCCCGGCTGATCTTGTCGGCCGCCAACGAACTGCACCAGCGCAAGGTCGTGGAACTCGATGCCCGGCCCAGTGACAGCATCGCCATGGCGGTGCAGCAGGGCGCTCAGATCTTTGTCGCCCGCAGCGTCTTCGACGCGGTGGAGGACGTCACCGACACCTTGGCGCAAATCGAGAAGCGCGGCCTGGAGCAGCCCTCGGCTGAAGCCGGAATGGGCGGTGAGGCCGAGGAAATCGATCCTGACGATCTGGATCTGGAGGGACTCGACCTTGAGGACGACGACGAAGACGATGAAGACGACTTCGATGACGGCTATCAAGGGCAGGATGACGACGATGAAGAGGGCGAGGAGTGGAAGAAGTCCGACGGCTGAGCGTGTCGCCGCAAACAAGTGATTGCGCGTGTCGCGCAGCCGCCTACAGGCCGCCCGTGCATCAAGCCTTTGTCCTCGGCGCCGGGCTCGGCACGCGGCTCCGTCCGCTGACCGACCAGCTGCCCAAGCCCCTCATTCCGGTTTTTCACCGCCCCCTCATCGAGTTTGCATTCGACCACCTGATCGACGCCGGCGTGCGCTCCTTCGTGGTCAACACGCACCATCTGCCGGGGGCCTATGGGCGCGCCTTTCCCGAGGCCCGTCATGCCGGCGCGCCGATCCGCTTCCGCCAGGAAAGTCCGGAGCGCCTGGAGACGGCGGGGGGCATCGCCAACGTGCGCGATCTGCTCGGCAACGAGGGCTTTCTGGTCTACAACGGCGACATCCTGACCGACCTGCCCCTGGAGCGTTTGCTGAGTGCCCATCGTGCTGCCGGCAATCTGGTGACCCTGGCCCTGCGTTCCACCGGCCCGGCCCTGCATGTGGCACTCGACCGGGATTCGGGTCGCATCGCCGACATCCACAACCGGTTGGGCAGCGGGCGCACCGACGGCTGTCTGTTTACCGGAGTCTATGTCTGTGAACCGGAATTTCACGATTGGCTGACGCCGGGCAGGGTGGAATCGGTCATTCCGGTGTTCCTGCGCATGATTCAGGCCGGAGCGCCCCTGGGCGGCGTGGTCATTGACGAGGGTCGCTGGTGGGACTTGGGCAGCCGGGAGGCCTATCTCGACGCCCATCGCGAGCTGCATGCAACGGGTGTCGGCCCGGCCCTGCATCCGCTGGCCCGCATCGCCGATGGCGCCGTGCTGCGCGGGCTCAATGTGATCGGTCCTGGGGCCGAGGTCGGTGCCGGGGCGGTGCTGGAGGATTGCCTGCTTTGGCCCGGCGCGCGGGTTGAACCGGGGGCTCGTCTTGCCGGTTGCATCGTCCGCAGTGGTGTCACGGTGACCGGGGAGCATGGCCAGACGGACCTGTGAGCCTCCGCCAAAACCCCCAACAAACGGGTTGCCCGGGCGCGCGGCGGCGCGTAAGTCTCCCCGAACCCCTTTTTGCCGACATGGTCGCCCCCGCCGAAACTCACGCCGCCTACGATTCGAAAATCGAGGGCAACGTTGTGTTCACCAAGCTTGATGCCGCCATCAACTGGATGCGCAAAAACTCCCTCTGGCCGATGCCGATGGGCCTCGCCTGCTGCGCCATTGAGATGATGGCCGCCGCCTGCAGCCGCTATGACCTGAGCCGTTTCGGCATGGAGGTCATGCGCTTCTCGCCGCGCCAGGCCGACGTCATGATTGTCGCCGGCACTGTCACCTACAAGATGGCCCTCGCCGTCCGCCGCATCTGGGATCAAATGCCCGAGCCGAAGTGGTGCATCGCCATGGGGGCCTGCGCCTCCAGCGGCGGCATGTACCGCAGCTACGCCGTCCTGCAGGGCATCGACCAGCTCATTCCGGTGGACGTCTACATTTCCGGCTGCCCGCCGAGGCCCGAGGCGCTGCTGGAGGGCCTGATGCGCCTGCAGAACAAAATAGAGCGCGAGCATTCCCTGGTCGATCAGAAAAAGGAACTGCTCGCCGAACTCGCCTGACGCCTCAACCTGCCGCCTGTTGATTTCATGAACGCCGCCCAGATGGCCGCCGCCCTCAAGGACAAGTTTGGCGATGTCGTGTCCGCCGCCTCCGAATTTCGCGGTGAGCAGACTGTGCAGGTCCGCCTGGATGCCCTCAAAGCCCTGCTGGGCTACTGCCGCGACGAGTTGAACTTCGACTGCCTGCTGGATGTGTCGAGCGTTGACCACCAGGGCGAGACCCCGCGGTTCGAGATGGTTTACGAACTCTACGGCTACGGCCACCACCAGCACCTGCGCATCAAGGCCCGGGTCGGTGAGGACGCCGCCGCCCCCAGCGTTGCCGACCTCTGGGCCACCGCCGACTGGCATGAGCGCGAGGTTTGGGACATGATGGGCATTCGCTTCGACGGTCATCCCGACCTGCGCCGCATTCTCATGTGGGAGGGTTACCCCTTCTTCCCGTTGCGCAAGGAGTTCCCCCTGGCCGGCAAGCCAAGCGATTTGCCCGAGGTCGGCTTCAGCCGACCCGCGCCGATGGCCGACGGTCCGTTCGTCACCAGTGCCGGTGCCACGGACACCGTGGACCGCGAGCCACGCGCGAAACCGGCGCGTTGAGGCGGCGCTTCAACTGCCGCCGGCAAGAAACGGTTCCCAGTCACGCACGCGATAGGTGTTGCGGATGAGATGGCTGACCGGCACCTCCCGCGGCGTGAACGGTCGGCGCAGCAATTGCAGACCGGCCTCCTCCGGCAGCCTGCTGCCCTTGCGGCTGTTGACCTTTTTGTCGGCCAGCACGCAGTTGTCCCAGGTGCTCTTGCCGCCGCGCGAGACCGGCACCACATGGTCGATGTTGCCCTCGCTGGGCTTGAGCTTGCGGCCAGTGTACTGGCAGATGCCGCCGTCGCGTTCCCAGATGGCCTTGGCACAGAATTTGGGACGGCGCTTGGGCACCTTGTCGAAGCGGGCGAGCACGAGCACCGTGGGCACGCGCACCGGACCGTGGACGGTGCCGATCGAGTGGTCGTTGTCGCGCACCGGCAGGTCCAGCCAGTCCTCCCAGCGCACCGGCGACATGAAGTCTTCCCCACGTATCTCCAATGCGGTGGCATTGCCGGCCGCCATCATGCCGAAGGCTTCGGCCGGGGTTTTCACACCGACCGCCTGCCAGTTCCGGTTCAGCACCAGAACGGTCGTTTTGTTCAGAACGTCGCTCATGAATCGCCAAGGCTGAGGTTTTCAGGCCCGGTTCGGAAGGGCTTCCGGAAGCCGCGGCACCGCTCTGGACGAACATGCTACCCGTGGCGGGAGCTTTGCCAAGCGGCATTTTTGACAATGGCGACCATCATCTCCAGGGTTGCCAGCGGGCCGTGCCTGCCGCACAGTGGTACAAACGCCGCTTTCGCCATGGTAAAAAAGCTCCTGCACACCCGCTACCGCGTCAACGATCTGGAGAAAACCGTTGCCTTCTACCGTGAGGTTCTCGGGCTTGAGGAGATCAAACGCCACAAGTCACCGCGGGGCTCCGAGCTGGTGTTTTTGCGGACGCCCAACAGCGACGAACTCATTGAGATCTGCAGCTTTCCGGCCAGCGGGCAGGTCACGGTTTGCCCGGACCTCACCCATCTCGCCTTTGAGGTCGACGATCTTGAGAGCTTTGCCCGACATGCCGCCGCCTGCGGCTATCCCTTTTCTGACGGCCCGACAGAAAGTTCCAGCGGGCGGTTCGCTTTCATTGACGCCCCGGAGGGCTATGAGATAGAACTCATTGAATACCGGAAATAAGCGTGTCCGGCACGGCTCCTTCCCCTGACCTCCATGGACTTCGACTGGCTAGGCGTGACCTTCGATCTGACGCAACTGACTCCCAAGGACATCGAGGAGTCGTTCGAGGATCCGTTTTCGCTCAAGCTGCTGCCCGATGACAATGCCGAGGGCGCCGGAGCCCGGTATTACAACCTCGGCAAGTGCCTGGGCGGGCGTGCGATCTTCAGCGTCTTCTGGACCGACGGCAAGCGCTACCGCGTCATCTACGCGCGCGAAATGACGCCGACCGAAGAGGACTTTTTTGAGAGGAAGAAGGCCGAGGACATTTGATCACCATGGAACCCAAGCGCCGCGGCGACACCACCCAGAGCACCCGACCGGGCGACGAACCCTTGTATCTGCGCACCTGGGGCGAGGTGCCCTCCTTCGACACCGAGGAGGAGGAGGGAAAGTTTTGGTCCCAACATCAGGTCGATCCCCGCCTGATGCAGATGTCGATTCATCGCACCGACGTGCGGGAATCGACGACGATCACCCTGCGCTTCGATCCGCGCATGCTCAGTCGCATCAAGCGCATCGCCCGGCGCCGCTATCTCAATTACCAGAGCATGATCAAGCAGTGGTTGAGCGAGCGCATGGAGCAGGAGACACGCGAGTAGCCGCCGTGCAGCTCCGCCTCCATCCGTCAATGAAACGTCGCTTTCTCGCGTTCTGCCTGCTTCTCGCCGGTCTGTCCGACGCCTCTTCCCAGGAAGGCCTGCTTGGTCGCCTTCAAAAGGCCCGGCCGGAGCAGATTCAGGCTCTGCTCCCCAAGTTTCCCGCCGCTGACGCCGACAGGAACGGCGTGTTGACGAGGGAGGAGGCGCTAGCTTACGCGCGCCGCCGCGCAGGAGGCGAAGGCAGTGCGGCTGCACCTCGTGGTCCAGCTCCCGAGGTGACCGACGTCGCCTACGGCCAGCACGAACGCCAGATGCTGGATTTCTGGCGCGCGCCCGGGGACGGGCCGCGGCCGCTGGTGGTTTTCATTCACGGCGGCGGTTTCACCAGTGGAGACAAATCCAAATGGCGTTCCAGCCGGGAACTGGCCGCGCTGCTGGAGAACGGCATTTCCTGTGCCGCCATCAACTATCGCTTCCGGGCGCATGCCCCCATTCAGGACATCCTTGGTGACGTCGCCCGCGCCATCCAGTTTTTGCGCCACCAGTCCGGTGTGTGGGGGCTCGACAAGAAGCGATTCGCCGCCTGGGGAGGCTCTGCCGGCGCTGGCAGCTCGCTCTGGCTGGGCAGTCGTGATGACCTTGCCGCCCCGGAGGATCCGGATCCGGTCCGGCGCGAATCCTCGCGGGTTCAGGCCGTTGTTCTCACCGCCACCCAGGCCACCTATGACCTGACCCGCTGGGATGCCTTCCTCGGGCCGGCCGATCCCGCTTGGTGGAGTTCCCCCGATGAAGCGGCGCAGTTTTATCATTTCAAGACCCTGGCTGATCTGGACGGGCCCGAGGCGGTGCCGGTATTGCGTGAATGCGACATGCTCAGCTGGATTTCACCGGGCGATGCGCCGGTGTTCGTCAGCAACCCGCTGCCGGACGGCCCGTGCAGCAGTCGCGGCCATTACCTGCACCACCCGTCCCATGCCCGGCAGATTCACGAGCACTGCCTGCGTGCAGGAGTCCCCTGTCACTGGCTGCAGGCTCCTGAAAAACCGGCGCTGACCGATCCGCTGGAGTTCGTCCGGCGAAGCCTCGGGGTGGCGACTGCGGCGGAGTGAGCGGCTGTGTACTCAGGGCTTGCCACTGCGGAGCTTGGACGCTTCTTCCAAGCCTATCGGACGCACCCAGAGGTTGCGCCAGCGGATTTCACCACCGTGCGTTTGCAGCATGATGGGTCCGGTTGCCGGCAGCGGCTGGTTGCGATCCCAGTAGTTCTCCATCTCCGCGCCATCGACCACGAGCTGGTCGTTCAGCCAGACCCAGGTGCGGGCGCCGGCTTGGACGATCCGAAACCGGTTCCATTCACCGAAGGGCTTGTCAGCGACGACGAGCGGGTCGCGGCCCGGGGTGTTTGGCGTGTTATTGAACAGACCCCCGGACCCAAGGTGGGGCTTGCGGTCGGGACGGGAGGCGTCAAAGACTTGGGTCTTGTCCCAAATTTGCACCTGCGGCGTGCCGCGCAGGTAAATGCCACTGTCTGCCTTCGCCACGGTTTTGTATTCCAGCCGCAGTTCCATGTCACCGAAGGCCTCGTCCGTGGTTGCGTAAGGCCCGGTGCCGTCGTTGACGAGTTCGCCGTTTTCGACACGCCAGTGCGAGGCGAATTCCTCGCGCTGTTTGAGCAGGGCGGCGTGCTTCTTTTCCCCTTCCAGCTTGACGACTGTGTGGGGGTTGAGACCGTGCCAGCCGGTCAGGTCACGGCCATTGAGCAGGGTGCGAAATCCTTCGGGCGGGGTGTCGCCGTGGACTGTCAGGGTCAGGAGGAGCAGGAGGGCAAGGGACCAGGATTTCATTCGGGAAGACTACGAGCAAGCAGAGGAAGGCTTTTCAGTCGACAATGGCAGAACGAGAATGCAGCATTTTTCAGAATTTTCATAATTTTCATTGAAAAATAGAAGGTTTGCCCGTATTCATTCCATGAATTCGGGAAATAAAGCTCCTGAAATCACTCAACCAGCAATAGCCGCAAATCATGAAAACGACCTTGTTCATTGCCTTGATCGCCGCAGGTACGTACAGCCTGAAAGCGGATATCGTTCTCGGCGCTCCTGGAGTTCCCGTTGGCGCACGCGTCGCACCTCGGGTGCCCTTCAAGCTGCAATATCAACTGCCCAGGTCCTACAAATTCGTTTTTCTGGGTATCCAAGCCAAGGGCGACACTCTAGGCGCTCCGGGTTCTTCGGGCACCCAAGGGAACGGCGGACAATTCAGCTTGAAGGCCACAGTCTGGGACAACAATGGCACTCCCCGCGAGCGAGCTGGCAACCTCTACTTCCGGGACGTACAAGAGTTCAACAGCGCACCGCTGCAGACCCTGCTAATCACACCCGGTGCGGTTTTCAAAGCGGAGAATTCCCCGATCACCATCACCACCGAGTGGCAGGGCAACGGCAATGCGCACAAACCCAACGGCTGGTTCAACATTCTCGGTGAATATCAG
>JAUREI010000256.1 GCA_030827515.1 Prosthecobacter sp.
CCAGCAAACCCGCCGGCAACGGCCGCCCGGTGCGGGCCTGGCAGAGGCAGATTTCCACCGCGCCGGCCAGCGCGGTCCGCCGGTTCGGGTTGTTCCTGCAGGCATGCACCGCCTCGTTCAGCAGGGACCTCGCCCGCACGTCGTCACCAGCCTCGGCATGGGCCGCGGCAAGCCAGGCAAAGGCAAAGGGATGGTGCATGACCTCCATGCGCCGGGCTTCCGCCTCAGCCTGCTCCAGCACCGGTTGCAGGTCCCCGGCGCGCCCTCGCAGGCGCCACAGGCGGGCAAATTGACAGAGCAACCGCGCCTGCTGCTCATGCGGGGCACCCAATCGACCTTCAGCGCGGCCAAACAATTGCCGCGCCTGCGCCTGATGTCCGGCTTCAAAAAAGCGCACGGAGGTTTCCAGGAGCAATTCGGCGTGCGCCACCCTCGACAGGGTCAGCACCTCCAGGGCTGCCTCCAGAAGTTTCTGGCCCTCCGCAAGCTGGTGTGGGTCGCTCGAGGCGAGTCGATCCAGGGCCTGATCGAACAGACGGCGGGCCACCTCGTGCAGGCCTGGCACGGGCCTGCCCAGCACCGTGGGATCCTGTCCGGCGGCGCGCAAACCGGCGAGATCAAAGGTCCCGGACCCGGCGGATGCCTGAGCCAGAAGGGTGGCCGTGGCGACATAACGCGCGGCCGGATCGCGCAGGGCCTGCCACCACGCTTCGATGACCGCCTCGGAGCATCCGAGCAGGCTGCCGGTGCTGATCAGGCGGGCGAGCAATGACTCCGCCTGCCAGGCTTTCAGCCGCGCGGGGAGGCTGGCGGCGAGATCCAGCAGTTCCCTGGCGCGGGCCGGATTCTGACTAGCCTCCGCCTCGGCAAGATCGAGCAGGAGCAGTCCGGCCCGATGATCTCCGATGCGAGCGGCCACGTCGCGGGCCGTTGCCAGTCGCCCCTGAGCCAGCGCCTGGCGACCACACAGGTGGAGATGGCGGTCGCGCGTCTCGTTGTCGCCACTGATTTGCAGCGCCAGCCGGATCGCCACGTCAAGCGGGTCATCCGAGGTGGCGGACGTGCCCGGCGACGGTTCCGGCACAAGCCGCACCTGCCGGCGCACCTCGGGCGGCAGTCCTTCCAGCGCCTTTTCAACGCCGGCGGCGTCCTGGCCAAGCCCCCGGACGGGCGCCACCTGCATCAGCAGAAGTGCCGCAGCGGCCTGAACAGAAAGGGAAAATGAGGGAAAAGGGAGACGCATGAAACGAAAGGCGGAACTGCGGCGGCGCCATCCTGCTGGACAGCGTCCGACAGGAACCCACCCGCCGCCTTTCGCCAATGTCTCGCTGGCAACAATTCCGTCACGTTGGCCGGCGGACCATGTGTCAGGAAGCACAGAAAAAAGGCGGGACGGCCTGCGCCGTCCCGCCCGAAAAACCACCCAACACACCATCAGAGTCCGTAGACGCGGTAGAGCACCGTGTCGTCCGCCTCACTGGTGGTGTCGGTGTAGCTGATGGCCCCGGCGCTGCCACTGAGCGGCGTGGCGGTCAGGACCGTCCACTGCTTGCCATCGGCCGACTTTTCCACGACGTAAAGGACATCGGCGTCGGCGGCCTCGAAGTTGACCGTCGGGTGGCCAGCATCCTCGCCGAGGACGATTTCCGGACGCTCCAGGTTGTCGGCCGGAAAAACCTCCAGGGCATGCAGGGTCGTCCAGCCATACATCGCATTGTTGTCGCGCATCGAACCGGAGAAGGCCGCATTGACCAGGCCGGCCGGCAGACTGACGGCACCGTCGAGGGGGACGTCATAGGCAGCGGCGGCGGGGTCAAGGCGCGGATCGAGGCCGTTCTTGGTGTAGAGCGGGCACGGCACCACCGGGTTGGCGATGGCGGAAAAGCGCCAAGGCGTGCGGATCTGTGAGGCCCCAGGAAGCTGCAGCGGGTTGATTTGGTTCAGGGTGGCGATCGCCACGCCGCCGACGGTGGCCTCAAAACTGCCGACATCGACCGTGCTGGAAACCGGCAGCGGCTGGCCGTTGGTGGCCGTGGCGCGGTAGGCGAACAGGTTGCTCCAGGTCAGCAGTGAGGTGATCGAGCCGCCGCCGGTCTCGGCCACGCGGCTGACTTTGTTGGCGTTCTCGACCAGACCGTTGTGCATGGTCACATGAGCTTCAAGCTTGGGATTCAGGCCTTCAAACTTGGTGCCGCCGGAGAGCAGGGTGAAGTTGAACACCTTGACGTCGGTCATCGGCAGGCGGTCGCCATTGTCGGGTTCGCCGCCGTCCCATTCCATAAGCTTGTCATACTGATAGTCGGAGCCGGACTCGGTCTGGCCAATCGGGGTGTTGAAACCCACCTGGCCGCTGCGCAGGCCGTTGCCGGAAACATTGATCGTGCCCTGAATGGCCGTCCAGAACTGGTGGTTGCCACGGTGCCCCTCGTCGCCATCGAAGGCGTCGTCCTGGTTGGCGCAGGAGAACAGGTAGCGGGTGTCGTGCTTGCCACCGAACCACTCAAAGCCGTCATCCTTGTTCTGAAAGACCTCGCAATGCTCGAAGACGAAGCCCGAACCGACACCGCAGATGGTGATGCCGTTGATTTCGTTGCCGACCGCGGCCGCGCCGATGACAAAACCACCGTAGCGATTGACCACGTAGCGCATGACGCCGCTGTCGTCGTCATCGTCGGTGCCGCCGTAGAGGGTGAGTTCGCTGTTCAGCACGTTGCTGCCGGAACCGCTGGACAAACCCTCGGGGTAGTCGGTGCCAATGCCGGCGTTCTGGATCCTGCGGAAGTTTTCCGTCAGGCTGTCCGCATGCGCATCCCAGATGCCGTCCTCATCCGCGTCGGTGTTGCCGGTGTTGGCGGCGATGTGCGAGCGGCCGCAAAGGATGATGCCACCCCACAGGCCGCTTTTGGCAAAGCCATTGTTGCCGGTCGGACCGCCCGGTGTGTAATCGTTGTTGGCCAGGGCCGTGACATCGATGTTGGTACCGAGAAGGTTGGTGACGGAGGCCGGCACGGTGGCGGAGCCGCCGGGCACGTTGGGATCATCGATGGAGGTGAAGATGATCGGCGCATCGACGGTGCCGTTGGCGATGATCTTGCTGCCACGGGCAACGACCAGAGTGCCGGGTTCCTCGGCGAAGCCCGATTCCGTGGCGCGCAGGCCGCGGATGATGGTGCCGGGCTCAATGGTGAGCTTGGCACCGTTGGCGACGATGATGACGCGGCCAAGGATGTA
>JAUREI010000138.1 GCA_030827515.1 Prosthecobacter sp.
ACCGAGGAGGAACTCTGGCAGGCCCTGCGCAGCGCCAATGCCGAGGAATTTGTGCGCCGGCTTGAACACGGCCTCGACAGCCGGGTCGGTGAGCGCGGCATCAAGCTCAGCGTCGGCGAGAAGCAGCGCGTCTCCATCGCGCGAGCCCTGTTGCGCAACCCGCCCATCCTGCTGCTCGACGAGGCCACCGCCAGTGTCGACACGGAAACCGAGCGGCAGATCCAGGCGGCACTCGACCGGCTGATGGAAAACCGCACGAGCTTCGTCATCGCCCACCGCCTCAGCACCGTGCGTCACGCCGACCGCATCTACGTGCTCGACCGCGGCCGCCTCATCGAACAGGGCAGCCACGATGAACTGCTCGCCGCCGACGGCCTCTACGCCAACCTCTGCCGCACCTCGCTCATGGAAGCGAAGCTGCCCTGAGGGGGTCCAGGGTCAAAAGTTCAAGGTTTCACGTTCGGCATCCCACGGAAATTCCTCCACAAGAACACAACGGAACCCGACGCTGTCGCTGCGGTAACCCTCGGGATCATGGGTCCGATGCGAGCTGAGCAGGGTCTGCGGGCGAATGCTTTTCCACGATCCGCCGCGCAGCACCCGCCAGTCGGTGCCCTCGCGATAGCGGTCCTCGCACCATTCCCAGAGACTGCCACTGAGGTCGAACAAGCCGAGGGCGTTCGGAGCCGAGGCGCGCGCCGCCAACCGGCCACAGGGCATGCCGTCGCGGTAATCCGAAATGAAGCTTTCGGGGAAGTCGCGTCGTGATTCACGGCCGCACAGGTTGCCTGCCCCCGCTGGCGGCGGCCAGGTTTCTCCCCAGGGAAAACACCCCGCAATCCGTCCCGACTTGGCTTCCGGCAGATCGCCCGCCTTCTCCAGATCGCCCAGACCGACCGCACAGCTCCATTCATGGTCGGTCGGCAAACGGTAGCGCTGCCCGGGACCAATGACACCCGCCTGTCGTTCGCGCTGCGTCAGCCAGTCGCAAAAGGCCCGCGCCTCCATCCAACTCACGCGCGCCGCCGGTCGCGCCGATGCCGGGGCCGACTGTCCGAGCGACCTTCGGAACGGTGCCAGATGTCGTTCCTGTGTCTCCACGCAGGCCATGCGCAACGGCCTGTCCCCGGCCACCGGCACCTCGACCAGTTCCATGCCCAGACTGTTGACCCAGACTCCGGCCCGCGGCGTGGGTGCCAGCGTGCAGGACACCAGGGCAGCCAGCGCCCAGGCGAGGCCGGTGCGCAAGGCGGTGGCGAGGAGAGCAACCATCCACGGATTCAAGCGGCGTGGTCGCCGGCGGTCAATGATCGTGAAGGCAAAGTCCAGAAAATGCGCCGAAAACTGCCCCCGTCCCTCCCAGAAATTCGCATTGCAAAGACCGGGTTTCCATCGGACCCCACTTCATCCCCCCGGTTCAACCAGCTTCCAAGCACGCAACGCGACTGACCTTCCGCAACGAGGTCTGGCGCTCGCTGCCCTCCGGGGTGTTGGAGACGCTGTCAGGCACCTTCGGCATGCTGATCGCGGTTCGGGTCTTCCACATGGACGACCTGGCGAAGTCCATTTTCCTGAGTTCGACGAGCGGCGGCCTGATGACGAGCCTCTTTGTCGTGCCGCTGCTGCTGCGCGCACGCGCCACCCTGGCGACCACCGCAGCGCGGGTGCAGCATCTGGGCGGCGTTTTTCTGGCCTTGGCGGCCCTGTTCCCCGAGTCGCCCTGGCTGTTCATCATCGGCTGCAGCTTCGGGCTGTTCTGCTTTTCGATGCAGATCCCCCTGCTCACCCAAATCTACCGGCTCAATTACCCGGAAGCGGCCCGCGGCCGTCTCTTTGCCCTGGCCGGAGTGCTGCGCGCGGCGACCGCGGTCGGCTTCGGCTTCCTGGGCGGCTGGCTGATCGGCCGCGATCTGGAATACTACCGCGGCCTGCTCTGGGCTTTCGCGGGTTGTGCCTTTCTCTCCGGCTGGCTGACCCGCCGCCTGCCATCGGTGGAATGGAGCGCCCAGGCCGATGCGCCGCCGGGCCTGTGGGCCGCCCTGCGCTGGGTGAAAATCGACCGCGACTTCCGCACCCTGCTGATCTCCTGGATGATGATGGGGGTCGGCAACCTGATTGCCGCCTGCCTCTTTGTCGAATACTTGGCCAACCCGCGCCACGGCATCAACCTGCCCGAGCGCGACGTGGCCTGGATCACCGGTGTCGTGCCTGTGGCCTTTCGCATGCTCTGCGCCTACCCCTGGGGCGTCATCTACGACCGGGTCGGCCTGTTCAAGGTGCGCGCCGTGCTGAACCTCATCTTTGCCGCCGGCATCCTGTGCTTTTACCTGGCCGACGGCCTGGTGGGCTGGACGATCGGCATGGCGCTCTGGGGCGTGGCCAACGCCGGCGGCAACGTGACCTGGGGACTCTGGGTCACCAAACTGGCGCCGGCGCACGCGGTGGCGGAATACATGAGCGTGCACAGCTTCTTCACCGGCCTGCGCGGCCTGCTCGCCCCCTACCTGGCCTTCGCGGCGCTCGGCCTGGTGTCGTTCCAGACCCTGGCCATCCTGTGCAGCATCGGCATCGTTGCCGCCAGCGCCTTCATCACCGTGCGCTCCCCGGCGGGCGCCGAGCGCGAGGGCGAACGCCTGTAACGAAAAACGTCCGCGCCGGAGACCGGCGCGGACGTCAACACACACACGTAAAAACGATCAGGCGAGCGCTTCGAGGCGCTTGATGAGGGCGTCCTTCGACTGAACGCCAACGACGGTGTCCTTCACCTCACCGCCCTTGATGAAAAGCAGCATCGGGATGGAGCGCACGTTGAATTGGGTGGCCAGGCCGGGGTTCTCATCGACGTTGACCTTGGCGACCTTGACCGCGCCGGTCTTTTCGTCGGCGATCTGGTCGAGGATCGGGCCGAGCATGCGGCAGGGACCGCACCATTCGGCCCAGAAATCGACGATCACCGGCACGTCGCTGGCGGCGATTTCACTTTGAAAATTGGATTCGTTGAGATTGAGGACAGCAGCGGAAGCCATGATGGGAAGGGGTGGAATGAAGTTACGCGAACGTCGCGGTGCAGGATGCATGAGGTAGGCATGGCCCCGGGCGAATCAACGCAATTTTCGTTTTCAGGTCCGCTTTTGCGGCTATCGGCATGGCATGACCCCGGACTCCACCGACGCCCTTGCCCGCCTGCGCGCCATCGTCCACCGCCTGCGCGCCCCCGGTGGCTGCCCCTGGGATCGCGAGCAGACCCACGAAAGCCTGATCCCGCACGTCCTCGAGGAGGCCTATGAAGTGGTCGATGCCATCCGTTCGGGCGATCCCGACCTGATCTGCGAGGAACTGGGCGACCTCCTGCTGCAGCCGGTGCTGCATGCCGAGATCGCCGCCGAGACCGGCCGCTTTGACCTCGACCGCATGGCCGACTGCCTGAGCGACAAGCTGATCCGTCGTCACCCGCATGTCTTTGGCGAGGCCGCAGTCGCCGACTCGGGCGAGGTGCTGACCCAGTGGGATGCCATCAAGCGCCAGGAAAAGGGCACCCAGAAGGAGGGGCATCTGCATGGCACCGGAGCCGGCCTGCCCGCCCTGATGCGGGCGCAGAAGCTGCAGAAGAAGGCCGCGCGCGTCGGCTTCGACTGGCCCGACGCAGCGCCCGTCTTCGCCAAGATCCGCGAGGAGGCGGACGAACTCGAACAGGCGGTGGCCGGTGGCGAACGCGGGGCGGTCGAGGACGAAATCGGCGACCTTCTGTTCAGTGTCGTCAACCTGGCGCGCAAGCTGGGGGTCGAATCCGAGGCGGCGCTGGCCGCGGCCAATGAGAAATTCACCCGTCGCTTTCACGCGGTCGAGGCCCGGCTGGCCGCCGAGGGCAAGGCGCTCGGCGAAGCCACGCTGCAAGAAATGGATGCCGTCTGGGAACAGGTGAAACACCGCGCATGAAAGACCTTCTTTACCTGCTCATTGAGCTGAGCCAGCCCCTCACCCTCGCCTGGCTGCTGCTGACCCTGTGGCTGCTGGTCGCCCTGGTGCGGCGTCGTCCCGGCATGCGTCTGCTCCGGCTCGCCTGGCTGGCCCTGACCCTCGTGTCCTGCACCCCCCTGCCCTCCTGGCTGCTGGCGCAGTTGGAAAACCGCCATCCGGCCGTGCGACTTGAGGACCTGCCGAAGGCCGACTTCATCGTCTGCCTCGGCGGCGGCATGGAGCCCGGCCGACGCGAACCGACCGGCATTCACCTGACTCTCGGGGGTGCGGATCGACTGACCACGGCCCTGGCCCTGGCGGTGCGACGCCAGGCGCCCGCCCTGGTGCTCGGCGGAGGCGGCAGCCTGCGTGACGGCAAGTGGGTGGCCCAGGCCGACGTCATTACCGCCGAACTGGCGCGCATCGCGCCGCTGCCGGTGGAGACGCTGACCCTCGGCCTGTGTGCCGACACCCATGAAGAGGCCGTCAAGGCCGCGGCCCTGGCACAGCAACGCGGCTGGACAAAGGTGCTGCTCGTCACCTCCGCCTCGCACATGCCGCGTGCCGCCGCCACTTTCGCCAAGACCGGCCTGCAGGTGATCGCGGTGCCCTGCAGCTACGAGAGCAGCTTCAACCGCAGCGACGAGGTGCACTGGCTGCACCTGCCGCACGCCGGCGGTTTTTCGATTTATTCCGCGTGGCTTCACGAGGTGCTGGGCCTGATCGTCTACCGCTGGCGCGACTGGATCTGAGTCAGATCGGCTTTTCCATCAGGAAGTCGTCCATGACAAAACCGCTGCCGATGTCGGTGCAGACATCTTCCAGGAAGTCAAAGCCGGCGCGGCGGTAGGCGCGGATCGCCACGGCGTTGCGTTTGTTGACGCGCAGTTGCAGGCGGCGCGCGCCGAGTTCACGAGCTCGCCCGGCCGTCCAATCCAGGGTCAGCGCCCCCAGCCCCAGCCCGTGCACGGTCGGCTGCAGGTAGAGCTTGTTGATGAAGACGACGTCGCTGCCCGGGTAGAGCTCGAACGAAAGGTAACCCACCGCCCCCTGCGCCTCGGCCTCGACCAGCGCATACCAGACGTCGCGTGCCGCCATCTCGTGTGCCATGGCAGTTGTCTGATACCAGATGCTCAGCATGTAGTCGATCTGGGCATCGCTGATGATGCCGGGGTAACAGGCGTGCCAGATTTCCCGGCCCAGTCGCTGCACCTCCGACAGTTCCTCGGGACCGATGCGTCGCACGCGCACCGATGGCGCGGAACGCGGGACGCGCCCCAACTGGGTGCGACACCAGGCGAGGGTGTCCGACCAGACCTCAAGATCGTTGGCCGGAGACAACGCCTGCAGCCGGGCGGCTATCGTGGCATGGTCCGGTTCGATGACCCCCTCCTCGCGGATCTGCTCGAGATCGGCCGGAAACTCGATCTCCGGCAGGATCTCCTTGGCGAGATACCAGCAGGCCCAGGCGCGCCAGGTGCGCAGTTCCTTGTGGGGCTCGACCATGCGGGTCGCCAGATGCTGCCAGTGCCGGCGCGGATTGCCGATGAACTGGCCGTCGGGCCGGTGCAGCATCAGCCAGGCGAGCGCGCGGTAGGGCAGCGGCCAGGTCTGCAGGATCGGCTCCGAACCTGGCAGCGGGGCCGACAGGGCGCGATTGAGCATGAGGATGGCCTGGGCCGGCAACCCCTCCTGCCAGACACTCTGCGCGCAGCGGTGGGCGGCGAGGTAAAAGTCCGGTCCGCGGGTCTTGCCAAAGGCATGCATCTCCGCCGCCCGCCAGGGGCGGTCGATCATCGGCAGCAGCGGGTGCGGAGCGTTCATGGGAGAGACGTGCCCCAAACTTACGCCATCCGCGACACGCGGCCAGACGAAAAGGCGCGGGCTTGCAGCCCTTTTAGTTGCGGATCCACTCCCTCGTTCTGGCGAACGAGCCTGCGACTCGGGGAAACTCAAAGCTTCGGTGGCGGCGGCTTGATCGGCGCCTGCTGACCACTGACGACGCCCCTGGCCTTCGTCGGGCGCTTGTAGATCGTGTCGCCGCAGGCAATGAAGAGCTCGCTGAGGTCCTTGCCGCCAAAGCAGACATCGTGGGGAGACTGAGGTGTAGGAATGATGAAGTTCACGCGACCGGCCTGGTCGCAGACCTGGATGCCGAGGCTGGTGGCCACGTAGAGCCAGCCGTTGGTGTCGACGCAAAGGCCGCCGGCCTTCAAGCGATCTTCATAGTCAGCTTCCAGCAGATGAAACGCCTGATCGTGTTGTCCGTCCGCAGCCGACTGCGAATGCAGAAAGCGATTTTCCGAAGTGGACCACACCAGCAGGCTCTGATCCGGGCTGAGGGTGGTGTGGGCACCTTCGCGCTCATAACGAGTGCCACCTTGATTCACCGTGCGATCATTCGCCTTGGCACTCACAGTGACTCGGCCCTCGGCATCAACAGCGAGAAACCGCCCCCCGGCTAGCTCAGTCCTTTGCCAGCCCCCCGACCCCACCACCTCATACCCCTTCCACTTCGACTCGCCCCTCGGATTCGCCTTCACCTCGATGTCCGTCTGCCAGTCGCGCCAGAGCCATTGCATCGCCTCGGGAAACACCTGGCTGGCATGCTTCTGGTTGTGGCCGCCTTCGCCCCAGGCGTGGTTCACCTCGTAACCGGCCCAGGCGAGGCTGCGCTCCATCATCTGGTTGGCCATCCACCAGTCGCCGCAATACAGGTTGTTGTCGCCAGTGCCGCTCTGCAAAAACACGCGCAGCGGTTTCGGCTCGATCTTGCGCACCAGCACCGGCAGGCGGTCGGCCCCGCGAATGCCGACGTAGGTGCCGACCCCGGTGAAGACCCGGCGGAAGCGGTCGGGGCGGTGCCAGGCGGCCATGAAGGCGCAGATGCCGCCGCTGCTGTTGCCGGCGATGGCGGCGTGGTTCGGGTCGGTGCTGAAGCGCAGGCCGTGCTCGGCCTCCAGCGCTGGCAGGAACTCGTCGATCAGGAAGCGGCTGTAGGTGTCGGTGACGCTGTCATACTCGTAGCTGCGATTGAAGCGCGGCAGGGCGTTGTCATTCACCGCCGGCAGGGCCCCGGGCTTGATGAAGACGCCCACCAGCGGGGGGATGACCTTCCGGGCAATGAGGTTGTCGAAAACGACCGGCGCCTGGTAGATGACCCCGTCCTGGAAGACCATGAAGGGGGTCGGCCGGGTTTTGTCGAACCCGGCCGGAAGGTAGAGTTGATACTCGCGCAGCGTGCCCGGGAAGACACTCCCCTCGCGGGCGGTGTAACTGCCCTTCGACATCGTGCCCTTGGCCACGCCGGGCTGCGGTTTCGAGTCGGCGGTGAGCGGAAACTCCGGTTCGGCGGCGAGGGCGGCGACGACAATCAGACTGAACAGGGCGGCTTTCATGGCCGGATGGTGCGCGGGCCAATGCCCCTGGCAAGGACGGATGCGCTCCATGCCGGAGTGATGCCCGGCCGGCATGAAAACCATGCTGGAATAGAATCTCGCACCGAGCGCTTTCCGTCGTAATGAACTGCAGCCATGCATTCGCCCGAACACGACGTCCTCATCATCGGTGGCGGCCCCGCCGGCGCCTCCACCGCCGCCATCCTCGCCGAACACGGCCACAAGGTGCTTGTCCTCGAACGCGAAAAGTTTCCGCGCTACCATGTGGGGGAGTCGCTGATCCCCTTCACCTACGGACCTCTGGAACGCCTGGGCATGATCCCAAGGATGCGTTCCTCCTGCTTCACCAAGAAATTTAGCGTCAGCTTCGTCCAGCCCGACGGCCGCAAGTCGGTGCCCTTCTATTTTCACACCCGCTACGACATCGACACGGTTGCCCAGACCTGGCAGGTGACGCGGGCGGAGTTCGACGTGATGATGCTCGACAACGCCCGTGAAAAGGGAGCCGAGGTGCGCGAGGAGACGACCGTGACGAAGCTGCTCAAGAATGACAGCGGCCGGGTCATCGGCGTCGAGATCCAGGATCGTTCAGGTGTCCGCCAATCATTGTTTGCCAGGCTGGTTGTCGACGCCTCCGGCAAGGAAGCCTTTGCCTCGAACCGCGAAGGCTGGCGGGTCGGCGACCCCTACCTGAACAAGGTGGCGGTTTGGACCTATTACCAGGGTTCGAAGCGTGAGTCGGGCATGGAGGAGGGCTCGACCACCATCGCCTTCGTGCCGGACAAGGGCTGGTTCTGGCACATCCCCCTGCACGACAACCGTGTCAGCGTCGGCGTGGTGGCCGAGGGCAAGTATCTCACCCGCGGCGGCGTGCGCGACCCGAAGGCGATATTCCAGCGCGAGATCGGCGAGAACCAGTGGATCAAGGACCACCTTGCCGAAGGCACCTGCGAGGGCGAATACTGGCTGACCAGCGAATACTCGCGCCACTCGAAGTTCGGCGCCTCCCCCGGGCTGCTGCTGGTGGGCGACGCCTTTGCCTTCCTCGACCCGGTGTTCAGCAGCGGCGTCATGCTGGCGCTGAAGAGCGGCGTCATGGCCGGTGACGCCATCCATGAGGCCCTGGCCGCGAACGATGTTTCGCCCGAGCGCTTTGCCGACTACGCCAGCCAGTTGCGCGAGGGGGTCGAGAACATGCGCAAGCTGGTCTATGCCTTCTACAACCCCGACTTCTCCTTCAAGGATGTCGTCATGAAGTATCCCGAGATGGGCGGAACGATCACCGACTGCCTGTCGGGCGACGTCAACAAGGACTACAGCGATCTCTGGCAGTGCATCCGCGAGTTTTGCCCCCTGCCCGACGAATTGCCTTACGGCGCACCGCTGGCGGCCTGAAGGATCTCAGATTTCAAATTTCAGAGGCCGGCGGGAAACGGGGGAAGTGTAGAGTATACCGCCCGAAAACCAACCCTGCATGAGGAGCGTTGCCCACCGCACGGGGCTTGGCCTCCCGAATCTGAAATTTGAAATTTGAGATTTGAAAGCCGTCCGGCTTCCGGCCAATGTCTGACCCCCATGTCCGACGCCGCCCCCGCCCCTGCCTCCCAGGATTTCATCCGTGAACTGATCGCCGCCGATCTGGCGCAGGGTCGCAACGACGGCTGGGTCATCACCCGTTTCCCGCCGGAGCCGAACGGCTACCTGCACATCGGCCACGCCAAGAGCATCTGCCTGAACTTCGGCCTCGCCCTCGAGCACGCGCCAAAGTCGCGCTGCCACCTGCGTTTCGACGACACCAACCCGACCAAGGAGGAGGTTGAGTATGTCGACTCCATCATGGAGGACGTGCGCTGGCTTGGCTTTGACTGGGGCCAGCACCTCTACTACGCCAGCGACACCTTTGAAAAGCTCTACGGTTTCGCCGAGCAGCTCATCGGCAAGGGCCTGGCCTATGTCGACGACCAGACGCCCGAGCAGATCCGCGCCAGCCGCGGCACCCTGACGTCACCCGGCACCGACAGCCCCTGCCGCAGCCGCAGCGCCGGGGAAAACCTCGACCAGTTCCGGCGCATGCGTGCCGGCGAGTTCAAGGAGGGCGAGCGTGTCCTGCGCGCGAAGATCGACATGGCCTCGCCGAACATGAACCTGCGCGATCCCGTGATTTACCGCATCCTGCATGCGCACCATCACCGGACCGGCGACGCCTGGTGCATCTACCCGATGTATGACTACGCGCATCCGCTGAGCGACGCCCTCGAGGGCATCACGCACAGCCTCTGCACGCTGGAGTTCGAGCATCATCGGCCACTCTACGAATGGCTCATTGCCCACGTCGACGGCCTGCCCGGGCATCCCTACCAGCGTGAATTCGCCCGCCTCAACCTCAGCTACACGGTGATGAGCAAGCGCAAGCTGCTGCGCCTGGTCAAGGAGGGCTTCGTCTCCGGCTGGGATGACCCGCGCATGCCGACGATCAGCGGCATCCGCCGCCGCGGCTACACGCCCTCCGCCGTGCGCGCCTTCTGCAAAACCATCGGCCTCACCAAGTTCAACTCGCTCACCGAACTGAACCTGCTTGAGCACTGCGTGCGCGAGGACCTCAACAAAACGGCGCGCCGCGCGTATGGCGTGCTGCGCCCCATCAAGGTCGTGCTGGAAAACTATCCCGAGGGCCAGGTCGAGGAGGTGGAACTCGTCAACAATCCCGAGAACCCCGACGAGGGCACGCGCCGTGTGCCGCTCAGCCGCGAACTGTTCATCGACGCCGATGACTTCATGGAAACCCCGGTGCAGGGTTTTCACCGCCTCGTGCCGGGCGGCGAGGTGCGTCTCAAGTATGCCTTCTGCATCATCTGCAACGAGGTCATCAAGGACGCCGACGGCCGCATCACCGAACTGCGCTGCACCTACGATGAGACCACCCGGCACGGCGCCAAGCCGGTCGGCCGCCCCAAGCCGAAGGGCACGATTCACTGGGTCAGTGCCGCCCATGCCGCCGATGTCGAGGTGCGCCTCTACGAGAAACTTTTCACGGTCGAGCAACCCGATGAAGAGGCCGGCGAGGAGGG
>JAUREI010000186.1 GCA_030827515.1 Prosthecobacter sp.
CGGCGTGGTCGCCGCGTTTGAAGACTCCTGCCGGGCCTTCCTGGCGGCAAGCGCTCCCCTGCGCGAGTCCTGTGGCGACACGACCTATGCCCATCCCTGGTTCGGACCGCTCGATGCCCGTGGCTGGCAGGCCCTGGCCGGTTTCCACCTCGGCCTGCACCGGGTCCAGATCGAACGCATTCTGGCGGGTCTGGCGACGCCGTGAGCGGGCAACCGGCCGACTGGCGCCTCACAGCTTCAAGCAGTCCGCGGACTCGCCCGGCGACCCGTTGTCTCTTGCGGCGAATTGTGCCAGGGCTTCCTTGAGTTGCGCGTCGCTGAAGGTTCGCTTGATGCTGGCGATGGCCTCGTTCGCCAGCCGGTCGCACCGTTCGTTGCCTTCGTGGCCGGCGTGGCCTTTGAGCCAGCGCCACTGCACTTGGTGCCGTGAAGCGGCGGCATCCAAGTCGCGCCACAGGTCTTCGTTCTTGACCGGTTTCTTCGACTTCGTCCGCCAGCCGTTCACCTTCCAGAGGGCGAGCCAGGCCGTCACGCCGTTTTTGACATACTCGGAGTCGGTGAAGAACTCGACCGCGCACGGTTCCTTGAGCGCCTGGAGCGCTTCGATGGCCCCGCGGAGTTCCATGCGATTGTTCGTCGTGGCGGGCTCGCCCCCGCTCAGTTCGCGCTCGTGGGCGCCGTAGGCCAAAACCGCCGCCCAGCCCCCCGGCCCCGGGTTGCCATGGCAGCCGCCGTCCGTGTGAATGACCACTTTTTTCATCCGTTCCGTTGGCGAAGCGATCCCGGATGACGATCCGGAAATCCGCCTGCGTTCCATGTTGGGTCATTCGCTCTGAGGTGCACGCCGGACTGTTCCGTGAGTTTGTCAGGCCATTCAAGTCGAGCCTTGGGGTTTGATACCGCGCTACGCCACCAGCCGGCTGCGGGGTCACGGCACCGTCTCCAGGCGAACCTCAGCCCTCTGCGCCCGCTTGCACGCGGACCGAAGCCGGGGCATGGAATCGCGTGCTGACGGATTACCACACCCACACCCCCCTCTGCCGACATGCCGAGGGCGATCCGGTCGATTACGCCCGCCAGGCGCAGGCGCTCGGCCTTGCCGAGATCGGGCTGTCGGACCACAACCCGATGCCGGAGCCCTTCGACAACTGGCGCATGGATCTGGGCGACCTGCCACGCTACTTCGAACTGGTTGACGAGGCGCGCACCGCCCTGCCGGACTTTCCAATCCGGCTGGCGCTCGAGTGCGACTACCTGCAGGGCCGCGAGGACTGGATCGAAAAAACCACGGCAATGGCGGACTGGGACTACTTGATCGGAAGCGTTCATTACATCCACGACGGCATCGCGGTCGATGATCCGCAATATCTCGCCCGCTGGAGCAGCGCCTCCGACATCGAGGCGATGTGGGCGGCCTATTGGCGACTCTACGAGAAGATGATCCGCACCGGTCTCTTCGATTTTTACGCTCATCCCGACCTCGCCAAACGCTTTGGCCTGCGCCCGGCCGGTGACCTGCGCCCCTACTACGAACCGGTCATCCAGGCGTTGGTCGACACCCAGGGCGTGCTCGAGGTCAGCACCGCCGGCCTGCGCAAGGACGTGCGCGAAATCTACCCGGCGCGCGAGATGCTGGAAATGGCCTTCAGCGCCGGCATCCCCGTCATCATCAATTCCGACGCCCACTGCCCGGGCGATGTCGGTGCCGACTTCCACCAGGCCCTCGACCTGGTCCGCTCGGTCGGCTACCGCCAGACCCTGCGCTTCGCCAAACGCCGGCGCCAGGTCGTCGACCTGCCGGAAACCTGGCCTCCGCACTGACCCATGATCTGGCAGACCCGCCATCACCGCCTTGAGTTCCCGCGCCGGCCGCTGGTGATGGGCATCGTCAACCTCAATGACGATTCCTTCTGTGGCGACGGCACCCTCGATCCCGACCAGGCCCTGGCCCAGGCGACGCGCATGCTGCGCGACGGCGCGGACATCATCGACATCGGCGCCGAGAGCGCGCGCACGAACCGCGGCCCGATCTCCGAGGAGGAGGAGGTGCGCCGCCTGCGCCCCTTCCTCGATGCCTGGCCCAAGCTCATCGCCTCGTTCGACACGCCGCCCTGGGATGCGGATCAGGTCTGGCCGCCGCTGCTGTCGATCAACACCTGGCGACCCGCCGTGGTGGCGGCCGTGCTGCCGCACGGGGGCGACCTGATCAACGACATCGGCGCCCTTCCCGATGCCACCAACGCCCGCCTGTGCGCCGAGCACGGCGTCTCGTTGCTGATCATGCACAGCATCGGCGAACCCAAGGTGCCGCACACCCATGTCGGCTACGATTCCATCCTCGACAGCCTCGACCGCTTCTTCGAGGAAAAGATCGCGCTGTCAGTCGACGCCGGGCTCGACGCCACGCGCCTCATCCTCGACCCAGGCATCGACTTCGCCAAGCAGCGCGATGACAACCTGGCCATCTACCGTCACCTCGAACGCCTGCACCGCTTCGGCCGGCCGATCCTGCTGCCGGTTTCGCGCAAGACCGTCATCGGCCAGGTGCTCGACCAGCCCGACGCCACCCAGCGCGACCCGGGCACGATCGCCTGCCTGACCGCCGGCGTGCTGCGCGGCGCCCAGATTTTCCGCGTCCACCACGTCCGCGCCGCGGCGCTGGCGGTGAAAACGCTCTGGGGAGTCACCGGTGGCCGCACCCTTGACTCCGGCCTGGGCGCTGGCGCCAGCGCCTGAGCCGGACCCAACGCCTCAGCGTGCGACGGCGTCCCGGACGCGGCGACCGAAGCAAAACAGCGTCTTGTCACCGCGCAGGAAGATCTGCCCCTCGCTCAGCGCCGGCGAGGCCATGACCTTTTCGCCCAGTTCGCTTTCGGCCAGCAGCTTGTAGGTCTTGCCCGGTCGCACGGCGCGCACGGTGCCGAAATCGTTGACGAAGTAGACTCGTCCCTCGGCACTGACCAGCGAGGCGTGATGCTCCTTCATCCGCTCCTCCCAGGCGATGTCACCCGTGGCCGCATCGAAGCAGTGGCTGATGCCGGAGTCGGACACCACCAGAAACCAGCCGTTCTCGCAGATCGGCGAGGGCACATAGGCCACGCCCTTGTTGGTGCGCCAGACCACGTGACTGGCGCCGATGTCGCCGACGCCGTCCGGGCGCAGGGCGAGGATGTGGTGCTCCGGAAAACCGCCGGTGAGCAGGACCAGCCCGGACTTGGCGTCGAAGACCGGCGAGGCGACAAACTGCTCGGTCGGCCCGTCAATCATCCACAGCAGGGCGCCCGTGCGCGGGTCATAACTGGTGACGCACTTGCTGCCGGAAAGCACCATCTGCGAACGGCCCGCGATCTCACAGATCAGCGGCGCGCAATAGCTGCGGGTCTGGTTGGGACGCTCAATGCGCCACAGCTCGCGACCGTCGGTTCGCGCCAGGGCGACGATGTAACCCGGGCCGTCATGGTCGCAGTTGACGATGACCTTGTCCTCGAAGAGCACCGGTGAGGACGAGAAGCCGTGCTTGCTGGCGAAAACGCCCGGCCGCACCTGCCAAACAAGCTTGCCGTGGAAGTCGTGGGCGCTGACCACCGAGGTGTCGCCATCCAGGAAGGCGGTGTAAACGCGCTCGCCATCCGTGGCCGGCGTGCTGGAGGCATGGCTGTTGAGCCGGTGCTTGCCCTCCATCGGCGACTTCAGCACCCCTGCCTGCCAGAGCAGCTTGCCGCTGGCGCGGTCGAGGCAGAGCAGCAGTCGCTGCTGCGTTTCCGCATCGGCCGCCACCGTGAACAGGCGGTCGCCCCAGACGATGGGCGAGGCGTGGCCGCTGCCCGGCAGCTCGGTCTTCCAGGTCAGGGTGTCTTGCTGTGTCGCCAGCGGAAACCCGTGGTCGAGCGACGTGCCATCGAGGCGCGGCCCGCGCCACTGCGGCCAGTTTTCCGCCGCGAGCGGCAGGGTGGTGGCGAGCAGGAACAGGGCGGCGGGAATGGGGCGCATGAATGGACACTATCGGTTCAGAAAGGCTGCTTCAATCAGCAACTCCGCCCGGTCGGCCTGCCTTCAGGTGGAAAAACACGCTTCCGTGTCCGGTTTCGCTCGCTCTCGCGGGCTGCTTTCGGGAAAATCGTCCCCCAAACCGCCGTATTCCCCGCCCTGCCCGAAATGAAAGTCCTCTTCCGTTCCCTTCTGCTGCCCTGCCTCGCCCTGGCCGCCCCGCTCGCCGCCCAGGTCGAATTCAAGGCGGGTGACTCCGTCGCCATCCTCGGCAACGCCCTGCCTGACCGCGCCCAGCACTTCGGCTGGCTGGAAACCCTCCTGACCCAGGCCAACGCCAACAAAGACCTCACCTTCCGCAACCTCGCCTTCTCCGGCGACGAGGTCCACACCTGGCATCGCATCGACGACTTCGGCACGCGCGACGAGTGGCTGACGAAGGTGAAGGCCGACGTCATCTTCGCCTTCTACGGCTTCAACGAGTCGTTCGAGGGCTACGAGGGCCTGGAGACCTTCAAGCAGAACCTCGCCAAGTTCCTCGACGAGACCAAGGCGCAGAACTACAGCGGCAAAGATGCCCCGCGCATCGTCCTGTTCTCGCCCTTTGCCCTGCAGAAAACGGCCAACCCCAGCCTGCCTCCGGTCGAGGAGCGCAACACGAACCTGCAGAACTACACGGCCGCCATGGCCGAGGTCGCCGCCGCCAAGGGCGCCGCCTTCGTCGACCTCTACGCCCCGACCGCCCAGGGCCTGCCCGCGGGCGCCACGCTCGACGGCCTCTACACGACCAGCGAGGGCGACAAGACCATCGCCGAGGCCGCCTTCCGCGCGCTGACCGGCGCCGAACCGCCGGCCGCCAGTGAAAAACTGCGCGCCGCCATCCGCGAGAAAAACTGGGAGTGGCACCAGCGCTACCGCACGGTCGACGGCTACAACGTCTATGGCGGCCGCTCCGGCCTCGCCTACACCGCCGGCGTCGGCGGCTTCAAGCAGAACGAGAAAACCCCCGAGTCGCCCTACACTTCGAACTACCAGACGATGATGCAGGAAATGGCCCAGCGCGACGTCAAGACCGCGAACCGCGACAAGCGCGTGTGGGCGGTCGCCAAGGGCGGCGACCTCGTCGTCAAGGACGACAACCTGCCGCCGGTGGCGAAGGTGCCGACCAACATGCCCGACCCGAAGGAGGGCAAGGAGTTCAACAAGGTGCCGATGACCGGCATGAAGTTCACGCCCGAGGGCCTGGTCGCCTTCCCCGACGCGAAGGAGGCGATGAAAGACATCCAGACCGAGCCCGGCCTGAAGCTGACCCTGTTTGCCGATGAAAAGCAGTTCCCGGAACTCGTCAATCCGGTGCAGATGGCCTGGGACACCCGCGGCCGTCTGTGGGTCGCCGCCTGGCGCAACTACCCGGAGCGCACGCCGACCAGCACGAAGGGCGACAGCCTGCTCATCTTTGAGGACACCAATGGCGACGGCAGCGCCGACAAGATGACGGAATTCGTCGATGACCTGAACTGCCCGACCGGCTTCAACTTCTACAAGGACGGCGTCATTGTGATGCAGTCGCCCAACCTGGTCTTCATCGAGGACACCGACGGCGACGGCAAGGGCGACAAGCGCACGATCCTGCTCATGGGCCTGTGTGCGGCGGATTCGCACCACGAGACGAACGCGCTCAGCTACGACTGCGGTGGCGCTCTGTATCCGAGCGACGGCGTCTTCCACCGCACCCAGGTCGAGACGCTCTACGGCGTCGTCCGCAACACCAACGGCTGCATCTACCGCTTTGACCCGAACCGCCGCGAGCTGGAGCGCTTCACCACCGACGCAACGGTCAACCCGCACGGCAAGATCTGGGACCGCTGGGGCAACGCCTACTTCACGGACGCCACCGGCAACGTCAACACCTTCGCCGAAGCCTCCTCCTGCTACCTGCCGCGCGAGGGCGGCGGCAGCGCCAAGCTGAAGCCGTTCTGGAATCGCCCGGCCCGCCCCAGCCCCGGCAACCACATCATCTCCAGCCGCCACTTCCCCGAGGACTGGCAGAACAACTTCCTCAACACCAACGTCATCAGCTTCCAGGGCATCTGGCGCGTCCCGCTCACCCAGGACGGCGCCGGCATGAAGGGCGAAACCGAGTTCGAACTCGTCAAGGCCGACCCCGCCGTGTACCCGACCTTCCGCCCGAGCGCGGTCAGCGTCGGCCCCGACGGCGGGCTCTATTTCTGCGACTGGTCCAACGCCATCATCGGCCACATGCAGCACCACCTGCGCGACCCGAACCGCGACCAGCAGCATGGCCGCATCTACAAGCTCACCTACGAGGGACGGCCGCTGCTGCAGCCGAAGAAGATCCACGGCGAAAGCGTCGAGAACCTGCTCGAACTGCTCAAGGAGTGGGAGGACAACGTCCGCCAACGCGCCAAGATCGAACTCGCCAAGCACGAGCCGGCCAAGGTCGCCGCCGCCGCCAAAGCCTGGGCCGCCAAGCTCGACAAGAA
>JAUREI010000096.1 GCA_030827515.1 Prosthecobacter sp.
GAGAGGCACATCCGCGTGATTGAAACGCACCTCCAGGAAGGGCTCAGTCGCCGAAGCGCAGGGCGTAGAGGTCGGCATCCTTGAGGCGCACGCGCAGGCGGATCGTGCGGCCCTTCAGGCCGGACAGGTCGGCGCCGTTTTTCCAGGTGGCCGCGGCTTCAAACTCGTCACCGTAGAGTTCCGGCATGTCGGCCAGGGCGAACCCGGGAATGGGTTGGCCGTTCTCGTCCTGAATCTCGATTTGGATCGAGCCGGCGGCGGAGGTGGCGTAGTTCAGGCGCAGTTGTCCACCGGCGCAGCGCAGCGGGTGGGTCGTGAACTCCCCGCCCGCGGCACCGGCATTCATCGAGGCAAAACCCTGCTTGCGCACGGTCAGGCGGCGGATGCGGTGGTCCGCGTGGCGGTAGTGTTCACTGATGTAGAGCGACCAATCGCCGTCGCCGGTGTCGACGATGCCGTTGGCGGTCATGTTGTTGCGGTCGGTCCAGTTGAGCGGATCCGGCCCGGGTCGCACCCAGGCCTCAAGGAAGGGTCGGTCCCAGTGGACGCCGTCGCGGCTCGACATGAAGACGGCGTCGGACACGCCCTTCTCCTTGTGCTCGGCCACCTTGTGACGGGCCGTCATGAAGCGTTTGGGGAAGGACAGGAAGAGGTGCGGGGCGGTCGGGCAGGGGACGGTGGCGGAGGTGTAGAAATGCTCCCAGGGCACGCCCTCGGCATAGGCGTGCGGAATGCCATCGGACCAGGCGAGGAAGTCGGTTGAGGTGTGGCTCTGCACCGCGCGCACCTTGTTGAGGAAGATGCGGCTGAAGCAGACATAGCGACTGCGTGTCGTGTCGTAGAAGGCGAGGTTCTGCGAGTCAAAGGCGCCCTTGGTGATGACCGGCGTGTCGTGCATCTTGCGCCAGTGAATGCCGTCAGCCGAGGCAAAGGCATACAGGCCGCCGGGCGTCTCGCCCTGGTGCCAGTTCTTGCCCGGCTGCTTGACGCCGCCGAGCGCCTTGAAGCGTTCATCGGGTTTGGCCGCGGGATTGGCGTCGAGAAAGGGCGAAAAATTGTGCGACTCCACCCCGCGCCAAAGAACGTTGTTGGCCTTGGTGCCGCCGGCTTCGATGAGGCCTAGGTTGGGGCGGGTGAAGTGGATGCCGTCCGTGCTTTCGGCGACGCAGGTGACCTGGGCATCGCTGTGATCGGAGCCGCCGGAGGAACCGCGGTAATACATCAACACCCGGTCCTCGTGCTGGATGACTGAAAAATAGGCGCAGGTGACACCCTCCCAGGGCTGGTTGGTGGTGAGCACGACCTCTCGTTTCACCGGCGTGTGCAGGCGCAGCGCGGCGCCCTGCTTCTGCGCCACGAGGAATTCATCGACGAACAGCTCCCAGCGGCTGCCGAGATCCAGCGGCTCGGCGGCCTGGGCGGAAGTGAGCAGTAGGGCGGGCAGGCAGGAGAGCAGGAAGCGGCGTTTCATGGTGCGTGAGTGGACTGGAAACTACGGACTGAACGACCGGCTTGTTTGCAGAAGCGCCCGTTTTCACGGGGTCATCGTGCGGCGGGTTTCGCCCGTCGCGCCCCGGCCTCCTTCAGTTCGGCTTCCAGCCGCTCGCGCAGCTGTCGGGTCAGTGCGGGTTGTTGGTCGGCAAGGTCCTGCCGTTCCCCGGGATCGGCGGTGAGGTCATACAGCTCGTCGCGGTCATCCTCGTCGAAGTGCAGCAGCTTGTGGCGGCCGACCCGGAGCGCGGAATGCGGCCGGGTCTGCGAGGTGACAAAGTCATTGATGCCGATGTGGGCCGGTGCCTTGGCGAAGTTTTTCTCCGGATGATAAAACGGGAAGTGCCAGAGCAGGGAGCGTTCGGGTAGCGCATGATCGGGATGGAGCAAAAGCGGTTCCAAACTGGTGCCATCCGCTGTCGGGGCGGTTGCATCCGCCAGATCCGCCAGAGTCGGCAACAGATCACAGCCATGCACCGGCTGTTCGCAAACCGTGCCGGCCGGCACATGCCCCGGCCAGCGCACCAGCAACGGCACGCGCAGACCACCCTCGTAGAGGTTCCATTTGCTGCCGCGGTGCGGGGCGTTGCCGGTGTAATCGGGATGACCGCCATTGTCGGAGGTGAAGATGACGAGGGTTTTCCCGGCAACGCCTGCGGCATCCAGGGCCTTGAGCACGCGGCCAACCTCATGATCCAGCGTTTCCACCATGGCGGCATACGCGGCACGCACCTCGGGGGCATCGGCGGGCAACAGGCGCCGGTACTTCTCGAACAGCCAGCGGCAGCGTGTGTGGATGGGGTCATGGACATGGTAGTGCGACCATTGGACAAAGAAGGGCCGGTCGTGGCGGCGCTGCAAAAAGGCGATGACTTTGTCGGTCAGTGAATCGGGTGGGAATTCACCTTCGCGCAAGTCGAGATCGGCGCGGTCGCCGCCTTTGAAATAGGCGTAGGGATGACCGCCGAAATCGGCGTCCCCCTCGGCGAATCCCTGCTGGAGCGGGCCGTGGCTGGGCGACCATCCCAAGTAGCCACCGTGGTGCAGGTTGAGGTGCCACTTGCCGAAGAACGCGGTGAGATAACCGGCTTGGGCGAGCATTTCCGCCGTCGTGGTTTCGTGCAGGGGCAGATCGGTGGGGTAGGGCGGCGCCTGCAGCGGCTGGCCGAGGTTCTGCGCGCCGGGCTTGTCCTTGGTGACAAACTCGAAGTGCAGTCGCGCCGGGGTCTTGCCGGTGAGCAGGGCGGCACGCGAGGCCGAGCAGATCGGCGCGGCCGCATAGGCCTGGGTGAAGCGCAGGCCCTCGCGGGCCAGGCGGTCGAGATGCGGGGTCTGATGGTGCGGATGTCCCTGGCAGGCCAGATCGCTCCAGCCCAGATCGTCGGCGAGGATGAACAGGACGTTGGGCTGGGTCGCAGCGGCGAACCAGGGGCAGAGGCAGAGCAGCAGCAGACGCATCGGGCGGGGTCAGCGTTGGCGATCCTTTTCCATCTCCGCACTCCAGGCGTCGAGAGCTGCACGCATCTGTTGCACGCGCTCGGGTTCCCGCGCGGCGAGGTCGGTGCTTTCGGCCGGATCCTCGTCGAGGCGATAGAGCGCGTGCGGGACTTCGGAATCACCGGCGATCTTGTTCTTGGTGACGAAGGGTTTCACCAGCTTCCAGGGGCCATCGCGCATGGCGGCGTTGTGGGTGTAGTTGGGCTCGTGGCGATTCCATTGCCAGAAACGCGGCGGTGCGGAAGGCGTCTCGCCGCCCCGCAGAAGCGGGGCAAAACTGCGGCCGTCGAGAGGCAGGCGCGGCTCGTGACGCAGGGCGCAGACCTCGACGAGGGTGGGGAGAACATCGGTGAAGTGCACTGGCGTCTGCGTTCGGCCGGGTTGAATGACGCCGGGCCAGCGGACGAGGAAGGGCACACGGATGCCGCCTTCATGCACCTCGTATTTGCCGCCGCGCAGGCCGTGGTTGAAGCGCGGAGCCACCAGGGGATCCGGACCGTTGTCACTGCTGAATATCACCAGCGTGCGTTCACGCAGGCCGAGTCGATCGATCTCGGCGAACAATTCGCCGAGGCCGCGGTCCATGATTTCGATCATGGCATACACCGTTGCCGTGTCGCGATCGAGACCGGCCTGCAGGTAGGGCTCCACGATCGCCTGCGGCGCCTCCAGTGGCCGATGAGGCACGTAGTGGGCGAGGTGGAGAAAAAACGGCCGGTCCGCATGGCGGCGGACGAAGGCCACGGCGCGACGATTGAGTTCATCCGTGAGATAGACGTCCTGCGGCTTCGGCTTGGCGGTCATGGCGTCGTCCTCGTGCAGGACATAGCGCGTGTAACCACCGCCGTCGGAGCCGTGGAAGACCGTCACCTCCTGGAAGCCGCGCGCCACCGGGCCATAGCCCGTGCCGAGGCCGGTGTGCCATTTGCCGACCAGGCCGGTGACGTGGCCATGGTCAGCGAAGAGGTCGGCGAGTGTGGTTTCGTCGCTCTTCAGCCGCGTCAACTCGGGTTCCTTGTCGAGTGTCAGCGAAACGACACCGGTGCGGTGGGGGTAGCGGCCGGTGAGAAGCGCGGCGCGCGCCGGCGCGCAGACCGGCGAGGCCGACCAGGCCTGGTCGAAGACCAGGCCCTCGGCGGCGAGGCGATCGAGGTTGGGCGTGCGGTTGCGGCCGCCATTGAAGGCGGCGAGATCGCCCACGCCCATGTCATCGGCGAGGATGAGCAGGACGTTGGGCGGCGGCTCGCCGGCTGCGGCGCCGGCGAGCAGGAATGCGAACAGCAGCAGGGCTTTCATGCGGCGCGACGCGTGCGTCGAACTAGGCCAACTTGTAGCAGTCGGCCCATTCGGCACGCGGTGCCGGGCCTGCCAGGCGGGCGTTGGCCTCGTCATTGCCGATGAAGCGCTTGGTCTTCGGGTCGAACTGGAGATCGACGTTCAGGTATTCGGCAATCGTGCCCAGGTTGAGGACCTGGGTCAGTTCGCCGGCGACGCTGAAGGGCGACTCAGTGACGCCCTCGCCCATGCAGGCATGGATGAAGCTTTCGAAGTGGTTGTGCTCCGGTGGATTCAGAGCCATGGCCTCCTTGAACTCCAGCATCTTGGCGCGCGGATAGACCTGCGAATGGCGGTCGTGGGAACCGCGCTGGACCAGGTAGTCGCCCTGTTTCCGGTGCAGAAGGGATCCGGTGGTGCCGGGGTTTGGAATGAAGGTTTTGCCATCCTGACCGGGATCGCCAAACTGCTCGCCGATCTCGATCTTGATGTCGCCGCCGGCCTTCCAGCGCAGTTCCACGGCCGGCATTTTTTCGCCGCGTGCCGGGAACTCAAAGCGGATGTCCGAACTCAGCGGGTAGCTCACCCGATTGTAGTCGGCGAGTGCCAGCGGCGTGATGCGCGTCGGCAGGCCGAGCTTCAGATGATGGTGGGCAAAGTCGATGATGTGCGCCCCCCAGTCGCCAAACATGCCGCCGCCATACAGGTGAAAACCGCGCCAGTTGAAGGCGTGATACATCTTGCTGAAGGGTTTCATCTCCTGCGGCCCGCACCAGAGGTCCCAGCTCTTCAGGGACTCGGGCATCGGCTCGGCCGGCGGATACCCCTGGATGCGCTCCGCGGCGTTCATGAACCACAGCGAGGGCGATTTCCAGGCTTCGATCTTCACGATGTCATCGACGACGCCGGCCGCGAGCATCTGCTTGAACTGTTGCGCGCCGGCGGAGGTGTGGCCCTGGTTGCCCATCTGGGTCACCACCTTGAACTTCTTCTCGGCGCGCATGAGGATTTCCGCCTCCTCAAAAGTGTGGGTCAGCGGCTTCTCCACATAGACATGTTTGCCCAGGGCCATGGCCTGGATTGCGGCCGTGAAGTGGGTGTGATCGGGGGTGACCACGCTGACGGCGTCGATGTCGCCGCCCATCTTGTCGAGCATCTCGCGGAAATCGTGAAAGCGTTTCACGTCCGGGAAGGCCTTCAGGTTTTTCTCGAGGCCTTTGGCGGTGACAAAATCGACGTCCGCAAAGGCCACCGGGGTGGCCATGCCACCGGCGGTCAGGCCGGGAATCACGCTGCCAGCCCGGCCGCCGACGCCGATGCAGCCGAGGTTGAGGCGCCGGCTCGGCGGCAGCTTCGGATTGTCCGCCGCGCGCGCACTGGTCAGGTAGGCGGGCAGAAAGGTGAAACCGAAGCCGGCGGCGACGGATTGCTGGACGAAACGACGGCGGGAGGTGGGGGTGGCTTCAGGCGTTTTCATGGTTCTGGAAAGGAGAAGAGATGCCAGCGTAGGGGGTGAGAGGAGCAAACGCCAGTCAGGAATCGAGGAGGCGAGAGCTTGCCTTGCCGCGTCCGGATATCGTGGTGCGATCCCCGGCTTCTCACTTTGTCAGCGGCCGTCCGGGCATCTTCGCGGCATCCACATCGCTGAGCTTCACCTTCAGCACCTCGACCGTCTGTTTGCCGCCGGCGAAGGCGATGAACAGGCTGTCGCCGTGTTCCATGACATGGGGGTAGTCGATGTGACGGCCACCGACCAGATAGAGCATCTTGGTGAAGACCAGGCCGTCGTCGCTGACGGCCAGCGTCATCGGGTCGCGCTTTTTCGGATTCGGATTGGAGACCAGCACGTAACGGCCGTCGCTCAGGCGCAGGCCACTGATCTTGGAGGTGGCATCGGGAAAATTGGTTTTCACCGGCAGGCTCCAGGTGCGGCCCTGATCCTCGGAGACGGAGCGAAACAGGAAGCCGCTGCGCTGGTTGTCGCGAAAGACGGCCGCGAGGCGGTTGTCCGGCAGGATCCACCAGTCGGGCTCCTCGGCCTTGAGTTCCGAGGCGCTGCCCAGCACGGGGAAGGACTGCCAGTCATCGAGTGCCTTCACGCCGCCGACGAGGAAATGCACGCCGCTCGTCTTGTAATCGTGGCGGCGGCGCGACAGCATCCAGTCGCCCGATGGCAGCTTCAGCGGCGGGAAGTTGTTGATGGCGTCGTCGCAGACAACACCGGCGGCGTCCCAGGTTCCCTGGTGAAACCGGAAGGCGCGCAGCTCGAGGCTCGGACCGAAAAAGCCGGCGGCCTCGTCGAGCGAGGCGAGAGCCAGCAATTCGCCGTCGCGCTTCCAGAAGCCGCGTGCGATCCAGCGCATGCCCTTGTCGGTGCGGGTGCCGTAGTGGGGTGAATCCGGACCTGAGTTTGGCGGCACTGGCGTGAGAAACTGCGGCGGGTTCCAACGGAGGCCGTCGGTGCTGGTGGCATACTTGACCCGCTGGCCAACCCGGTCCTCGATGCCGGGACCGTCGCTCCACATGGCCCAAAACTGGCCGTCATGATGGACCAGGTAGTTGTGCTGGTTGACCCCGCCCTTTGCGTGATCGAGGCGGGCCGGCAGGCCGCCGGAGGCGCTGACGTTGCTGATGATGGCGTGCTCGCTTGGGATCCGGGGAAGCGCGGTGAAGTCCATCTGATGCGAGTTCGCCGGCAGCCAGGGGCCGGCGAGCATGACGGTCGAGTCTGCCGCGGCACTGGAGGCGGCCAACAGGAGCGGAAGGAGCAGGATGGAGTTCATGTCGGAAGGGAGGGGACTCAGGGTTGGCGATGGCGGATGACCTGACCCTGTTCGGTCAATCGCGCCTGCAGTTCATCGATCGGCACCCGGCGCGGCTCGAGGCCGTGTTGAATCGCCAGATGGGCGGCGGTGCCGGCGGCCTGTCCGAGCGCCATCCAGGTGGGCTCCATGCGAATGCTGGAAAAGGCAACATGTGTGGTGCTGGCGGCGACGGGGACAATGAGGCCGTCGATCTTCTCCGGAATCAGGATGCGGTAGGGGATCTCGTAGGGCCGCGTGATGGAGTCGAGCATGCCCAGATAACCTTCAAGCACGAGGCTGTCGCCGGGTTGGCGCTTGCGGCAGGGAAAGCTGTCGATGGGAAATTCGCCGACCGCAATGCTGTCGGCATGATGCCTGGGCTCCTGCCCCTTGCCGGTGATGTCGTGCTGGGTGAGCGTGTATTCGCCGATCAGACGCCGCCCCTCGCGCACATAGAGTTGCCAGGGGAAGTGGTCGTTGTCGGTGAATTCATCCGCCGGCAAATGCAGCTCGCGGGCCAGAGCCCGATGCGCCTCGGGTATCTCGGGATCGTTCTGCAGGAACCAGAGCAGGCCGAGGGTCAGATGGCGGTGGCGTGCGGCGATGCGCTGCCGCGTGGCGTCGTCGCCCTCGATGTAGCCGCGGTTTTCCTCGGGAAACGGAAACCCGAGCGGGCGGGGGTTGATGTTGACGTCAGTCTTTTGGTTCGGCAGATCGGTGACGGACAGGGCGCGAACCAGGGTGTTGAAGTGCGCGGGATGGTAGCCGCGACCCGGCTTGAACACCTTCGGTCCCGCCAGTCGCCCGGCCTTCAGGTCGTCGAAGTAGCCGGTGTAGACCGACCGGTCATAACCCGGGGGCGGTTCGGTCAGGGGAACCGAGTTGGCCGGGTCCTTGGTCAGGCAAAGGCGGTAGGTGAAGGCGGGCAGGTCGGGATCGGCCGCGCCGGTGCTGCCCTCGAGAAACCGGTGCTCCTGGTAATCGAAATACACGACCCCGGCATGCGGTTCGTCGAAGGCCTCGCGCGACTCGCGACCCAGCCGGTAGCCGGCACCCGCCGCAGCGTAGAGATCGCCCTCGTATGTCGCGTCAATGAAGATCCTGGCGTCGAGACGCCTTTCCTCGCCCGTCTGGCGATGCAGAACAGCGATCGAACGGAGCTTCCGGTTGAGGACAGCGGTGGACGCCAGCCGCCAGCCCTTGAGCACGGTGATCCTGGCTTCCCTCGCCAGCATCGTTTCAAGCACCGCCTCCGCTACGTGCGGCTCGGCGTAATAGCCCTCGTGGCAGAGTTGCGTGTTCTCCGAGTCCGCGCCGTAAGCCGCCACATAATGCTGGCGCACGCCCGCAATGAACTCCTTGAAGAGGCCGCCGATCTGTTCGCGGTTTTCGATGTCACTCTTGCCCAGGCCGCTCGTCGTCATGCCGCCGACATGGTGTTGATACTCGACCAGCGTGACCTCGCTGCCCAGGCGTGCAGCCGCGATCGCCGAAGCGATACCGCCGGGGGTGGCGCCGTAGACAACGACATCCGCCGCCAGCGACAAGCTGGCCGACAGCAGGGAAAGCAATGCGAGGAGAATCGTGCGATGCATGACGATGGCGGTCTCTGCCGGTGAGGGCGCAGCGGGCGTGGATGGAACGGGGGTCACTTCGGCCACTGGCCGTTGACGATGGGCTTGAGGGTCAGCTTCGCCGGATCGACGACCGCATGCTTCACCTTCTTGCGGTTCCAGGTGTAGGTGAGGTGGACGAGGCCATCCTTCGTCTGGACGATGGCGGGATAGCTGTACTCGCCCGGCTCGCTTTCCAGCACGAGCGCCGCCTGCCACGTGCGGCCGTCTTTCGAGGCGGCGAGGTTCAGCGGGGTGCGCTTGCCACCCCACTTGCCTGGCGTGCCGCCGATGTGATTGTAGACGATCAGATGGCTGCCGTCTTTGAGCGTGACCGCGTCGGTGCCGCTGTTGTTGTTGGGCAGGGCGCCGAGAGTGATGGGTCCCCAGGTCTTGCCGCCGTCCTCACTGGCGATTTCGAAGACGCGGTCCTGGCGTGAGCGACCGAGCGCGAGCAGCTTGTCGCCGCCGAGAAAGAGAAGGCTGGGCTGGATGGCCTGAATCTCCCTGCCGTCATGCAGCGGCGGCGTGCGCTCCCAGGTGCGGCCGAAGTCGCGGGTGCGCTCGAAGTGAACGCTCCAGGTTTCCTTGTCGCCCTTTTGAGCGGCCGGCGATTCTTCGCTTGTCGGGCAGAGAATGCTGCCGTCGGCCAGTTCGACCGGCTTGTTTTTCACCGGGCCAAGGATGCCTTCGGGCAGGCGGCGCGGCTGTGCCCAGGTCTTGCCGTGGTCGGTCGAGGTCGTCAGCATGCCCCACCAGGTTTGCGGGGTCGGGCCGGCCTTGTAGAAGAGCATCAACGGGCCGTTCTTCGGCTGAAACAGCACCGGGTTCCAGGTCGGATGACGGACCACCGTGCCGTCGGTGAGCGTGTGTTGGATGCCGTTGGCGACCTCGACGCTGTCGGCCCATTTTCCCTCGATTTGACGTGACACCCAGATGCCGACGTCGGGGTTCTTTTCGTGGGTGCCACCGAACCAGGCCGCGACCAGGCCTTCGGGGGTTTCGGCGATCGTCGTCGCATGAATCTGGGGGTAGGGACCGGTGTCGTAGATGAACTCGGTGGTCAGCACCGCGGGATCGGCGGCCAGGACAGGCGCGGCGGCAAGAAGGCAGAGGAGGGATTTCATGGTGGGGCGGCGCCGGTGCGGGTTGGGGCGCACCGGACGGCACACCCGCGGCGCGTCCCTGTCAACGTCGTGCGCCTGCCGATTTTCGATTTGGCATGCGCATTCTTGACCCGTCGCGGCGGCTCAGGCCAGCACCTCGCGGATGACGTGGCCCTCGACGTTGGTGAGCCGGCGCTGGATGCCGTTGTGTTCGAAGGTGAGGCGCTCGTGGTCCAGCCCGGCCAGGTGCAGCAGGGTGGCATTGAAGTCGTAGAGGGGATGCACGTCCTTGACCGCCCTCTGGCCGAGTTCGTCGGTCTCGCCATGGCTGACCCCCGCCTTCACGCCTGCGCCGGTCAGCCAGCAGGTGAAGCCGTCCGGATTGTGGTCGCGGCCCTTGGATCCCTTCTGGAAAAACGGCATGCGACCGAACTCGGTGCACCAGACCACCAGGGTGTCCTCCAGCAGGCCGCGCTGGCGCAGGTCGCGGATCAAGGCCGCGGCCGGTTGATCGAGGATTTGCGCGTGAATGTCATACTGATCCTTGAGGGCGTTGTGGCCGTCCCAGTTGAGCTTGCCGCCGCTGGCGTAGGCGCCGTTGAACAACTGGACAAATCGGACCCCTCGCTCGAGGAGGCGACGGGCGAGGATGCAGTTGCGGGCGAAGGCGGCCTTGTCGGGGTTCTGCGTGTCGTCGGCGCCGTAGAGCCGCAGGACATGGGCGGGTTCGGTCGACAAGTCGGCGATCTCCGGCACGCTGAGCTGCATGCGGGCGGCGAGTTCGTAACTGGCGATGCGGGCCGCCAGACGGGCGTCGCCCGGGTTGACCTCGAGGTGACGGGCGTTCATGCGCTGGAGCAGCGAGCGTGCGGCGCCGTCGGCCGCAGCGGAAACGCCGGGGGCGGAGAGGTGGCGCACCGGGTCCTTGGAACTCATCGTCGTGCCCTGGAAGGCGGCGGGCAGGAAACCCGGGCCCCAGTTGTTCGAGCCGTTTTGCGGCACGCCGCGCGGGTCGGGAATCGCGACGTAGGCCGGCAGGTCCTCGCTCTCGCTGCCGAGCGCGTAGGTGGTCCAGGCGCCGAGCGAGGGAAATCCGTCGAGTACGAAGCCGGTGGAGAGGAAATTTTCCGCCGGGCCATGGGTGTTTGACTTGCTGGTCAGCGAGTGGATGAAGGCGAGGTCGTCCGTGAGCTCGGCCAAGTGCGGGATCATGTCACTGACCCACTTGCCGGTCTGGCCACGCGGGCGAAAGGCGTACTGTGGCCGCGCCAGATTGCCGGCGGGACCCTGGAAGGTGACCGCCGGGCCGCCGGGCAGCGGTTTGTTGTCCCACTTGAGGAGTTCCGGCTTGTAATCCCAGGTTTCGAGCTGGCTGACCGCGCCGGCGCAGAAGATCACGAGGACGTTTTTCGCCTTGGCCGGGAAATGGGGTTGTCGCGGCGCATAGGGTCGTGCCGGATCGATCACCGGTGAGGCCAGCAGGCCGTCGCGGCCGAGCAGGTCGGCAAAGGCCAGCGAGCCGAGCGTGGTGGCGCTGCCGCTCAGAAAGCGGCGGCGGTCGAGCAGAAGCCGGCCGGCGGAGGAAAGGTGTTCGGGGTTGAGCGGCATGGCAGGCCTCGGGTCAGGGCAGGAACAAAAACTCACTCGAGTTGAACAGGGCGCGGGCAAGCACAGCGAGGCCATGGTCGCGGATCACGGGCTCGGCTTCGCGCTGTTCCTCGTCCGTGGGAGGGCGGCCCAGGGCGAGGCGGTAGGCGCGCTCGATCTGGCGGCTGACCCCGGCGCCTGCTTCATGCTGAAGCCGGCTGGCCAGGGCATCGGCCTGAGCAAGGGTGAAGCGGCTGTTGAAGAGGTTGAGCGCCTGGACCGGTGTCGTGCTTTGCACGCGACGAGCCGTGCTCTGGCCGGCGTCGGGACAGTCGAAGGCACCGAACACGGCCTCACTCTCGCGCCGCACCTTGTGCGCGTAAATCATGCGCCGCTCGTTCACCGGCGTGAAGGTTTCCACCGGCTTGAAGCCGCTCAGGCCACCGCGCTTGTCGAAAAGGTCGTAGCCGCGCCCGAACATGGCCGGGTTGAGGCGACCGCTCACCGCCAGCATGGCATCGCGGAGAGTCTCGGCCTCGAGGCGGCGCGTGGGAAATCTCCAGAGCAGACGGTTGTCGGCATCGAGTTGCGCGGCCTGTTCCGCATCCCTTCGGCGGATGCCGAAACCCTGTTGCCGGTAGGTCTGGCTGAGCACGATGAGACGGTGCAGTTTCTTCAGGCTCCAGCCGCCGCGGATGAATTCGGCGGCGAGCCAGTCCAGCAGTTCCGGGTGCGAGGGCATCATGCCGCTGCGACCGAAGTCGCTCGGCGTTTCGACGAGGCCGGTGCCGAAGTGACCCTGCCAGACGCGGTTGACCATGACGCGCGCCGTGAGCGGATTGGTCGGGCTGGCGATCCATTCCGCCAGCGCCATGCGCCGATCCTGCTCGGGCGCGTCGCCGGGGAGTTCAAGCCGGCCCAGGACGGCGGGAACGGCTGGATGGACCGGTTCCCCCGGCTGCTCGGGGTCGCCGCGATTGAGCACGTGGATGGTGTCGGGCGAGCGAAACTTGCCGGCGAAGACCCGTTGGCCCTGTTCGAGCGTCTGGAGTTCGGCTTCAAGGACGCGTTTTTCCTCCAAAAGCCCGCCGGCCTCGCGCGCTTCCTCGGGTGGCAGACCGGCGGTGCTGAACACCGGATCCAGCGCCGTGCCGGCGACGAACGGGCGGCGGTCCGTCGAATCGGCCACCAACCGCCAGTCGTCGCCGTTGAGCGAGGTCTCGATGCGGTACTCGGTGGTCATGCGATCCTCGAAGCGGCCTTCGCGGTCACGACTCCAGACGGCACGGTCGATCTCGGCGACCTCGGCAAACTCCAGCTCGACCCAGCCGCTGTTGTCCGCATTGCCCAGCCAGCTGCGGCTGTTGCCGTATTGGCCGTCGTTCAAGTAGGCGGGGTCATGGCGGTCTGGCACGAGGATGTCTCCTGACGTGGTCACCTTCGCGTCGCGGGCGACATTGCGTTCGCGGGTGTCGAACACCTCCAACTCGTCGAGGCAGGGGCCAAGGCCGTTGGTGGCAAGCACGGTGAAGCGCAGGCGCCGCGCGCGCACCGGGGCAAAGCGGTCCGTGCTCAGCTTCCAGTGGACCGTGGGTCGTGGCGGGCGGACTTCTGTCAGCGTGCGGAGCTGATCGCGCGACAGCCCGGCCTCCAACGTGTAGGCGGTCGCCAGTCGGTCCTGAAGCCTGCCCTCGCGGTCGCGGCTCCAGACGATGCGGTCGATCCGGCGCGGTTCCGGGAGTTCAAACTCCACCCAGCCACGGCCCTTCTGGTCAGCCATCCAGCTGCGGCCGTTGCCGTAACGGCCGTCGTTGACGTGCTCCAGCCTGTGGCTTGCCGAAGTTCGGCTGCCCGAGGCGCGCACGATGGCCTCCGGGGCCAGGTTGGTTTGCCCAGAGAAGATCTCCAACTCGTCGAGGCAGGGTTCGATGAGGCCAAGCCGGGGATGCAGGTTGGCGTCGTGGATGGTGAAGCGCACGAGGCGGGCGTCGAGCGGCGGAAAGACCTCCTCATTGCGCACCGCGTTGGTGGCGCGGGCGCCGCCGCCCGGACGTGCCAGCGGCACGAACTGCGCCAGTCGGCGGTCGATGCCGGCGATGCGCTGCTGCAGATCGCTCGCCTCGCGTTCGCGCCTCCGGGCTTCGGGCGAACGCATGGGGCGGTCGGCATATTCGACGCCGGCGACGAAGGCCTGCATGGCATAATACTCGCGCGTGCTGACCGGGTCGAACTTGTGGTCATGGCAGCGCGCGCAGCCGAGGCTGAGGCCGAGGAAGGTCTGGCCGATGTTGACGACCATTTCGTCGATGGAATCCTGGCGCGCCAGTCGCATGGACGGCGCGTCCTTGCCGATCTGTCCAGGCAGCAGGACCGAGGCGGTGACCAGAAAGCCGGTGGCGGCATCCGGGTGGAGGGAAGATGGGAGATGGGAGATTGAAGATGGGGCGTCGCCGGCGATCTGGTGGCGGATGAACTGGTCGTAGGCCAGGTCGGCGTTCAGGGCCTGGATGATGTAGTCGCGGTAGGGCCAGGCATTCGGCCTCTCGGTGTTGACCTCAAAGCCGTGGGTGTCGGCGTAGCGCACCAC
>JAUREI010000218.1 GCA_030827515.1 Prosthecobacter sp.
AGGCGAGGTAGCGGTCCAGCACGGGTGATAGATAGGCGTCTGCGAGCGTGGTCTCGCCGCGGGGCACGAACTTGACCAGCGGCGAACACTCATGGCTGGTGGTGACTTGCATGAAGCCCGCCTCGTGCGCCAGGTCGGCGAGACGCTGCTCGTGGCGCGGATTCAGGTAGGCGTGCATCAGGGTGATGGCCACCGACTCCAGCCCACGCTGCCTGGCCACCTGGAGGCCGCCGCGCGCCGCCTGTTCATCCAACGGCTCTACCTCGCTGCCGTCGGCGGCGAGCCGACCGCTCACTTCCAGGACTTCCTCGTGCAGGGGGGGCGGGCGCTCGATGCTCAGGTCGAACAGGCGTGGCCGGGCCTGATGCCCGATGCGGAGTGCGTCGGCGAAGCCCTGGTTGCACACCCAGAGGGTGCGTGCCCCCTTGCGCTCCAGCAGCGCGTTGGTGGCTACCGTAGTGCCGATCCGCAGGTCGGCGATGACCCCGGCAGGGATCGGCTTTCCTGCTGCCAGTCCCAAAAGGTCGCGAATGGCGTGGACGGTGGCGTCGGGATAGCTGCCAGGCAACTCGGACAGCCATTTGCGGGTGTGCAGGCGGCCGAGCGGATCACGCGCTACCACGTCGGTGAAGGTCCCTCCCCGGTCGATCCAGATCTCCCAGCCCTTCACCCGGTCATCTCCCCGGCAGCTTCCCGTTAAAAACGCCAGCAAATTATAGGCCTAGCCTGCTCCTCGGGGCCCGTCGTGGTAACCTTTGCGGCTTCCGGCCGCAGGTGGCCTTGCCTTTCGGAATCCGCATGCTTCAAGCCATACACGACAACCTCAAGGGTGTTTTTGCCATGATCATCCTCGGCGTGCTCGCCGTGGTGTTCGTGTTCTGGGGCGTGGAATTCGTCAGCGTCGGGGGCGTGACTGCTACCCAGGGCATCGCCGTCAACGGTGAAGACGTGGATGTCGAACCCGTGCGTCGTGAGTACCAGGAGCAGGTGGCTCGCTACCAGTCGGCCTTTCCGGGGCAGGACCTGCCCGAGGAGATCCTGACGGACCTGCGCGATGACTCGCTGCGGCGGGCGGTCACCCGGGAACTGGTCCGGCAGCGCACCAGCGAGTTGAGGTTGCGTGCCTCCGCCGCTGAGGTGCTGGAGTCCATCCAGTCCATTCCTGCCTTTCAGGTCGCCGGGCAATTCTCGCGTGACGCCTATTTTGCGGCGCTTTCGTCCGCCAACCTGAAAGCGGCTGCTTTCGAGGCCGAGCAGCGCGAAGTGCTGGCGGCACAGCACCTCGAGCGGGGTGTAGCCGGGTCGGCCTTCGTGCTGCCGTCGGAGCTGGAGCGGCGGGTGGCGCTGCTGCAGGAGCAGCGCGAGGTCGCCTGGATGGTGCTGCCCCGCGCCAGTTTCCGGCAGGGCCCCGCCCAGGTTGACGAGGCAGCGCTGGTCACCTGGTTCGACGGCAACCGGGCTCGGTATCGCACGGAGGAACAGGTCGACATCAGCTTCGTTGAGCTGTCCATCGACGAGCTTTCCGCCTCCGCCGAAGTGGAGGAAGAGGCCTTGCGGGCCTACTACGAAGAGAATCTCGAGCGTTTCGAGTCTGCCGAGCGGCGGCGCGTGAGCCATATCCTCATTGCCGCCGGAGAGGGCGCGCAGGCGGCGGCGCAAAAGGCCTATGAGCGGGCGGCGGGCGGCGAGGATTTCGCGGCGCTGGCGCGCGAATTGTCTGCTGATCCGGGCTCGGCCAGCGCCGGCGGGGACCTGGGCTGGCAGGACCAGGCCACCTTCGTGGGACCGTTCGGTGACGCGGCCTGGGCGCAGGCACCGGGGGTGATCGGCGAGCCGGTGGAAACCGAGTTCGGCTGGCACGTGATCAAGGTACTCGAAGTCGAGCCGGGTGTGACTCGTAGCTTCGAGGAAGTGCGCGCCGAGCTCGAGGGCGAGTACCGGCTGGCCGAGACGGAACGCCGCTACGGGGCCCTGCAGGACGAACTCGAGACCCTGGCCTTCGAGGCCGGTGGCGACCTGGCCCGCGTGGCCGAACCGCTGGGCCTGACGCCGCGTGCCCTGCAGGGCATCACGCGGGCAGGCCACCCCGTGCTCGGGGATGCGGGCGGCGCTGCGCGCGTGTTCACCGCGGAAGCCATCGCGGGCACCGAGGTGGTGGCCATCGAGTCGGCACCGGGACGGGTGCTTGCGGTTCGGGTCACCGCCCATCGGCCGGCTGCGGATCGCCCCCTGGACGAGGTTCGGGAGCAGGCCGTGGCCGCCTACCTCGACGAGCAGGCCGCCCAGGCGGCGCTGGCTCGGGCTGAGGAGCTGGCCGTGACCCTGCGCGGGGGCGGGGAGTGGGCCGCTCTGGCCAGGCCGTGGGTGCCTCGGGATGCGGTGGAGCCCACCAGCGTCACGGCCCGGATGATCACCCGCAACGAGGCGGCCGTGCCTCCCACGGTCGCCGAGGCCGCCTTTGCGGCGTCGGCGCCGGCTGCAGGGGCCGCCTACGGGGTGACCACCCTCGGAACCGGCGATGCGGTCGTCTGGCGCCTCGGTGGCGTGCTGCCCGGTTCCCTGAGCGGCCTGCCGCCTCAGTTGCGCGAACGGTCCCGCGAGGAGGCCCGGCAGCGAGCTGCCTTTGCGGACATGGCGACTTATATGGCGGGCCTGCGCGAGAAAGCCAAGGTCGAGGTGAACCCGCAACTGTTTCAGTAAATCCTATCGGGGAGGGATGACATGAACAAAACTGCGCGCCTTGCGCTGCACTGGCAGATCCTGATTGCCATTGCGCTGGCGGCGTTGGCCGGCTCCCTCACCGGCGAAGACGCCGCGCTCTTCGGCGTCACCTTCTACAGCGTCTACGACTTTGTCGGCCGCCTGTTCCTGAATGCCCTGAAGATGTTGATCGTGCCGCTCATCGCCTCCTCGATGATCGTCGGTGTGGCCAGCCTCGGGTCAGGAGAGGCACTCGGCCGTCTTGGCCTCAGGACCGTCGCTTTCTATGCAGCCACCAGCCTGTGCGCCATCCTGCTGGGGTTGGCCGTGATCAACCTGGTCAAGCCGGGCATCGTCGATGGCAGCCCCGCTGGCGAACAATTGGCCCTGCAATCCGACGTCTCACAGGTGGAGGCGATGTTGTCGGGTCGCAGCGCTGGCGATGTGGTGGAAATTTTCGTGCGCATGATCCCGCAGAACGTCGTCTCGGCAGCCGGCGACAACGGCTCGATCCTGGCGGTGATTTTCTTCAGCCTGATGTTCGGTTATTTCATGACGCGGGTTGGTCCCGTGCACGGGCAAACGCTGCTCTCCTTCTGGAAGGCGGTGTTCGATGTGATGACCCGCATGACCGAATTCATCATGAAGCTGGCGCCTATCGGTGTATTCGGCTTGGTCGCCAAGGTGGTGGCCAAGGCCGGCCTCTCGGCCGCAGGGCCGCTGGCGGTGTTTGCCGCCTGCGTGCTGGCGGTGCTGGCCCTGCACCTGTTCGTGGTCCTGCCTCTGTTCATCCGGGTTGCAACCGGGCTCCGTCCCTGGGGCTTCTTTCCGGCGATGGCACCTGCATTGCTGACCGCCTTCTCCACGGCTTCCTCGTCGGCGACCGTACCGGTGACCCTGGATTGCGTAGAGAAACGCCTGGGGGTGTCGAACCGCGTCTCCAGTTTCGTCGTGCCGCTGGGCGCCACCGTCAACATGAACGGGACGGCACTCTACGAGTGTGCTGCAGTGCTGTTTATCGCCCAGGCCTATGGGGTGGACATGAGCCTGACCAGCCAGTTCCTGGTAGTACTGCTTGCTCTGGTCACTTCGATCGGTGTGGCGGGCATCCCGGCCGCCTCGCTGGTGGCCATCGCCATCATCCTGACGGCCGTCGGGCTACCCCCTGAGGCGATTGCCATCCTGTTCGTCTTCGACCGGATCCTGGACATGGCGAGGACCGCCGTGAACGTGGCAGGGGATGCCACCGCCGCCGTGATCGTGGCCAGCATGGAGGGCGAGAAGAGCCTGTTGAAGACGCCCTAGTCGGCGTCGTCGAAGCTCATGCCGACCTGACTGTAGCCGCCGTCGACATACATGACCTCGCCGGTCACGCCGGCCGCGAGGTCCGAGCACAGGAAGGCCGCCGCGTTGCCCACGTCGTCGGTCGATACGCTGCGACGCAGGGGCGCGGCTTTTTCAACGTGGTGCAGCATCTTGCGAAAGCCCGGAATGCCGGCAGCCGCCAGGGTCTTGATCGGACCGGCCGAGATCGCATTTACCCGGATCCCCTTGGGCCCGAGGTCGGCAGCCAGGAAGCGCACGTTGGCCTCGAGGCTCGCCTTGGCCAGACCCATGACGTTGTAGGCGGGCACCGAGCGGACTGCGCCGAGGTAACTCAGCGTCAACAGTGCGCCGCTGCGGCCCTCCATGAGCGGCAAGCCAGCGCGGGCCAGGGCGGTCAGGCTGTAGCTCGATACGTCATGGGCCACGCGAAAATTTTCCCGGGTGGTCGCCTCCACGAAGCCGCCGGTGAGTGCCTCGCGGGGGGCGAAGGCGACGGCGTGGACGATCACGTCCAGTCCGCCCCAGGCTTCGCGAATTCCAGCGAAGGCGGCGTCGATCTCTGCGTCGATGGAGACGTCCATGGGCATCACCACAGAAGAGTCCACCTGGCCGGCCAACTCCGTGACGCGGTCCTTGATCCGGTCGTTCTGGTAAGTGAAGGCGAGTTCCGCGCCCTCCCGCCGCATGGCTCGGGCAATGCCCCAGGCGATGGATCGGTCGGTTGCCAGGCCCACGATCAGTGCCTTTCTGCCTTGCATGAAACCCATGTGCTACTCCCGGAGTTGTCA
>JAUREI010000170.1 GCA_030827515.1 Prosthecobacter sp.
ATGGAGCAGCGGATTGACGCGTCGCGCAAGCGCCTGCGCAAGGAGTCGGTGACGCGCATGCTCGCCTCGGGCGAGACGATCAAGGCGGAAGTGCTGTACATGGACGTGCTCAACAACATGCGCCGCATCGGCAAGCACGCGGTGAACATCCTCGAGGCGCTGCGCCAGCCCGCTTGAGCCATGCTAGCCTGCCGTCTGATTAGCCCATTCTGCCGCGCACGTAAGCCTCGGTGCGCGGATCCCGGGGATTGGTGAACAGATCGAGCACCGGCCCTGTCTCGATCAGTCGCCCCTGGTAAAAGAAGGCGGCGCGATCCGCCACCCGGCGTGCCTGCTCCAGGTTGTGGGTGACGATGACAATCGTGCATTGCTCCTTCAGCCGGCACAGCAGTTCCTCGATCTTCAGCGTCGCCACCGGATCGAGCGAGGAGCAGGGCTCGTCCATGAGCAGGATCTCCGGCCGGTTGACGATGGCCCGGGCAATGCACAGCCGCTGCTGCTGGCCTCCGGAGAGTCCGGCCGCCCCCACGTGCAGCCGATCCTTCACCTCGTCCCACAAAAAGGCCTCGCGCAGGCTGCGCTCGGCCGCCTCGTCGAGCGTGCGCGGATCCCGGCAGCCAGCAACGCGCAACGGAAAGACCACATTCTCATACAGGCTGTCCGGAAACGGATTGGCCTTCTGAAACACCATGCCGACACGCCGGCGCAGGGCGATGACCTCGGCGGCCGGATCGAAGACGCTGCGGCCCGCAATGCGGATGTCGCCGTGATGGCTCACCTCGTCGTTGAGATCGTGCAGGCGGTTGAAGTTGCGCAGCAGGGTGGTCTTGCCGCAGCCCGAGGGTCCGATCAGGGCGGTGATCTCGCCCTCGCCCACCGCCAGGCTGACGTCGTCCAGCGCCTGTTTCCGGCCATACCAGAAAGAGAAGCTGTCAACGTGAAGCATGTCGCGCGGATTCATGGCGGATCAGAACAGGCCGGCCCGGTGGCGGCGGCGCAGTCGCGAGCGCACCTGGATGGCCGCGAGATTGAGAAGCAGAACGAGCAGGAGCAGCAGCAGGGTGGTGGCGAACACCATGGGAATGGCCGCCTCGGCATCGGGCGACTGAAAGCCGAGGTCGTAGATGTGAAACCCGAGATGCATGAACTTGCGCTCGGGATGCAGGAAGGGCCAGACCGTGTCGACCGGCAACGTGGGCGCCAGTTTGACCACCCCGGTGATCATCAGCGGCGCCACTTCGCCCGCGCCACGAGCCATGGCCAGGATCACCCCGGTCATCACTCCCGGCAGAGCGCCGGGCAGCACGACGCGACGAATCATCTGCCAGCGCGAGGCCCCGGCCGCCAGGGCCGCCTCGCGGATGCCCTGTGGCACCGCCGCCAGGGCCTCCTCAGTTGCCACAATCACCACTGGCAGGGTCATCAGCGCGAGTGTCAGCGAGGCCCAGAGCAGGCCGCCAGTGCCATAGGTCGGCGCCGGCAGGCGCTCCCGATACAGGCCGCCAAAGTACGGGCAGCGGGCCAGCGCCACAAACAGCAACAGCACGCCGGCAACCCACAGCAGACCCTCCAGGCGGCGGCGCCAGACGGAGCGTCGCACAAGGCCCGGCACCTGCGCGCCATTGGCCACCGCCAGCCAGGACGCGGCGGCGAGGGTGACCAGGGCGCCGATCGCGGAGAAGACCCAGGTCACCGGCGGCAGCGGTTCGCGCGCGCCGCCGTCGATGAAGCCGCCGGCGCCATAAACGAAGAAGCCGAGACCAAAAACGCCGAAGACGATCGAGGGCACCCCGGCAAGGTTGTTGACGCAGATGCGCACGGTGCGCACGGCCAGCCCCTGCCGCGCATACTCGCGCAGGTACACGGCGGCCAGAACTCCGAAGGGCGTGACCAGCACCGCGAGCAGCAGGGTCATCACGAAGGTGCCAAACAGGGCGGGAAACACGCCGCCCTCCGTGTTCGCCTCCCGGGGTTCGTCCCGGAGGAATTCGATCACCCCCGCCGAGAACACCCGCAACCGTCCCCAAAAGTCCAGTTGATCCGGTCGGTACAACCGCAGCAGGTCGGACACCCGGTAGTTGACAGCTTCCCCCGAAGCGAGCCTGACGTCGAGCCGCACGGTCTCCTGGTTGGCGCGCAGACCGCGGGCTTCGGCGGCAAGCGCCTCAAATTGTCGCTGGGCCTCCGCCGCATCGGTGCCGCCAGCCTGCAGTCGTTCCGCCAGCGCCGGCATGCGACGTTTCTCCAGCCCGAGAATCGCCGCCCGTCGACGGTTGCCGTCGACCACCTCGCCGAGCAGGGCCGCTTCAAAATCCGGCGCGTCCGCCCCAATCCGGCGACCATCGGCAAACTGCAGTGCCACGGGCTGGAAGATCGCATCGCCGTGTTCGGCCCGACGCGCAACCCAGTAGCCTTGCGCCGGCGTGCGCTCGAGAATCCGCGCCGCCTCGATGCGTCGAAAGGCGAGCCGGTAAACTTCCTTGTTGCCGGTGAAGTACTGGTGCTCGACGGCACTCGCTTCGGGTCCGCGCGTGTCGGCGACGCGCACCAGACTGCCGGCAAAGCGCTGGGTGCCGCCGGCCTCGGCACGCATGGTGACCAGCCACACCTCCCGCGGCCAGAACACCGCCAGCCCCTTGACCGCCACGAGCAGCAGCAGGCCGGCAATCATGAACAGCCCCACAGCCAGCCCGGCGGCACTGAGCCAGACGGCGGTCTCGGCCTGCGGACGCGGCGCGGAGTCATGGGAAGCACTCATGAGCCGGTCTGGTAGCGCGCGCGCAGCCGCTGCCGGAGCAACTCGGCGGCCGTGTTGAGAACAAAGGTCATCAGGAACAGCGCCAGGGCGCCGAGGAAGAGGGTGCGATAGTGGGTCGATCCCTGGGGTGCCTCGGGCAGTTCCACCGCCAGGTTGGCCGACAGGGTGCGCATGCCGTCAAAGGGATTCCAGTGCGCCGCCAGCGGAAAGGCGCCGTCGCCAAAAATCAGCCCTCCCGCGGCATCCATCACCGGAGTGTTGCCGGTGGCCATGACCACAATCATCGTCTCACCGACCGCGCGGCCAAAGCCGATCATCAGGGCCGAGAACAGTCCGGCCGAGGCCACCGGCAGAACGATGGTGCGCGCCACCTGCCAGCGCGAAGCCCCAAGCGCCTCGGCGGCGGCAACCAGATCACGCGGCACGTTGGCGAGAGCATCCTCGGCGAGAGTGAACACCACGGGAATGACGGCAAAGCCCATCATGAAACCGACCACCCAGCCGTTGCGCTGATCGAAGGGCAGGCCGGTGACCTGCGGCCACCAGAGTCGGAAGTCGGCCACCTGCGTGCCATCCGGCAGCACGGCGACGCAGCAGGCGCGTTCCAGCACGGGACCCAACTGCCAGGCCGCCCATCCCGCCAGCAGCAGCACGGGCGCCAGCAGCAAGGGCTCAAGCCCCTCCAGACGCCGCAGGAGGGGACCGTGCGGCAGCAAACGCCAGACCGCGGCGGCCAAGAGGGCCGACAGCGGCAGGGCCAGGAGCAGGAGCAGGGCGGCGGGCATGCGCGACTCGACCAGCGGCGCCAGCCAAAGCGCGGCCACAAAGCCCAGCACGACCGAGGGCAGCGAGGCCATGATCTCCATCGCCGGCTTGACCACCGCCCGCAGGCGCGGTCGCGCGAACTGTGCCGTGTAAAGCGCCGCCAGGAGAGCCACCGGCACGGCAAACAGCATGGCATAGAGTGTGCCCTTGAAGGAGCCAACCATCAGGGGCACCAGCGACAGCTTGGGCTCGAAGTCATCCGAGCCGCTGGTCGACTGCCAGACGTGGGCCGGTCGGGCAAATCCCTCATACCAAAGCTTGCCGAAAAACGCCCGCACACCGGCCTCGGGATGCGGATCATCAACCCGAAAGACCTGCACGTTGCCGTCAGCCCCCAAGGCTCCGAGACGCTCGCCCCGGTCATCCAGCATCAGTGCATTCCCCCCCCCGGCCAGGGGCAACCGGCGGCGCACCGTTGCGGTGGTCGCCTGACAGAGCGCCAGTTCCCCGGCCCCGGCCACCACAAAACTGCGACCGGCCGGCGACGCCGCGCAAACCTGCAATGGTCCCACCAGGGGCTGCATCTCACGGGTCAGTCCAAACTCGCGCTGCGCGCCACCCTCCGGGACAAAAAGGCTGAAAATGCGCACCCGCCCTGTGCGATCGTGGCAGATCAGGCTGACCCCGCCGGCAAGAAACTCGATCCCCGCGAGATCCCCCTCCGTGAAAGGGCGCCAGACCTGGCGAAGTTGCCAGCCCAGCGGCGAGTAGTGCAGGAAACGCACTTGGCCGTCCGCCGCGCGCACGGCGACTCCTTCAGCGAGCGCCACCACCTGCTCGGCCTGGCTGCCCTGCAACAGGGCGGTCAAATCCTCGGCGGACTCCGCCAGCACCTCCCCACCGCCCATGAGACTGCGGCGTTGACGCAGCACCACGGCCTGCAGACGGCGCCCCTGCGCTCCATCACTCAACGTCGCGGCCACCCGTCGTTCGCCAAAGCTCGCATAGGCCAGTTGCCGCACCTTGTCGGAAACCCCCGCCAGCCCCGGCAATCGCTCCACCTCCACCCGTCCCTCGCCGCTTCCAGTCGATGGCAACACGGGTGTCAACAGCGCCAATTCACCCTCCTCAAGCAGGGCGACCAGGCCGCTGCCGTCGGGATTGGCCGACAGAAACCGCGGCCTCACCCCCGCAGGCAGGGGCAACGTCCCGGTCTCGCCGTCGGGGCCGCGATGGCGCAGCAGGCCGGTGGAGGGCTCCAACCAGCAGACGCGCCCGCTGCGACCTTCGATCATCAGCGCGACATGGGCCGGAACCGGCACGGAACCGAGCGGCTCCAGGCGCGCGCCGCGAAAGAGGGGCGCGACTTCCAGCAGAATGAACAGCAGCATGCCGAAAACGACCGCAATCACTGCGATGCCGCCGAAAACAATGAGCGCATGCATGAGGCGGTCGGCCCGCAACACCGAGGCCGTCACCCGGAAACGAACGGGCAGGCCGGAACCGCTCCCGCCGCCCGGGGCGGGGGCCGCGTCCTCGGTTCGGTGTTTGGATGACATGGCGACGTTCGCGGGCTCTCATCGCCCGGGTCGCATCAAAGGGGGCGACCGACGCTTTGCAACCGCGATTGCGGCACCTTCCCCTTGCCCGGCAGCGTAGTAACGTCTACCTAAACTCACCGAACCACCCCTCCGACCCATGGCCCACACCCTCCCCCCCCTTCCCTACGACAAGGCGGCCCTCGAGCCCCACATCGACACCGCCACGATGGAGATCCACCACGGTCGCCATCACAACGCCTACGTCACCAACCTGAACGCCGCCCTTGCCGGCAAGGCCGACCTCGAGGCGCTCTCCATCGAAGATCTCTGCAAAAACCTCGCCAAGGTGCCCGCCGACATCCAGACGGCCGTGCGCAACAACGGCGGCGGTCACTACAACCACAGCCTGTTCTGGAACCTCATGGCTCCGAACGCCGGCGGCGCTCCGACAGGCAAGCTGGCCGAGGCCATCGACGCCGCCTTCGGCAGCTTCGACGCCTTCAAGGAAGCCTTCGCCAAGGCTGGTGTCACTCGCTTCGGCTCCGGCTGGGCCTGGCTGGTCGTCAAGGACGGCAAGCTCGCCATCACCTCGACGCCGAACCAGGACAACCCGCTCATGGACGGCAGCGGCACGCCGATCCTGGGCTGCGACGTCTGGGAACACGCCTACTACCTGAAGTATCAGAACAAGCGCCCGGACTACATCGGTGCCTGGTGGAACGTCGTCAATTGGAACGCCGTCGCCGAGCTCCACGCGAAGGCGCTCTGAGTTTCCCTTCCCTTCCCGCCGCCGGCGCCGCAAGGCCCGGCGGCTTTTTTGCAGGCCCGAACGCCAAACGTCACCACGCGGAAACCCTCCCCGTGAAAGTCCAAACCTGTCCGTTCAGTCCAGCCGCACCTTGAGCAGCGGCGGGGTGTTGCGGGTGTTCTCCTTGCTGGCGAAGGCATGCGCCAGGCCACTCGAAGCCGTTTCATCCGTCACACGTGTGACAATCAGGGTGAACAGGCCGTTGCTGTCGGCATTGAGACACTCGGCCAGCGCCTCGCCACGAATGGCAAACGCGCCGCGCGTGGTGCCCTGCGGCACGGTGAACTCGCCGAGCAGACGCGCGGCCGTTGCCACCGGCGCATTGCGATGCTCCGGAGCGGGGCTGTGCGCCGGGGCATTCGCCCAGGTCAGCTCCGACTCACTCCATGCGTCGCCAGCCTCATCGGTGAGGGCATAAACCCGGAAGACGGCATCCGGGACGAGCGAGGCAAAACCCAGATCGCTCGGCTCGACATGCAGCACAAACTCGGCCTCGGCGATGTGCCGGCCGGCGAAGGCGGACAGGTCAAAGGCCACATATGCTTTGCGCTGCAGGGTCTCGCTCAGGCTGGTGAACTTGACCCGCAGGAAGGATTCCCGGCCGCTGACCTTCTGATGGCTCGACTGGACCCACGAGTCCTTGCCGCGTCCATAGGCGGTGGTGATCACCTGCCAGCCGTCGCCCAACTGGTTGATTGGTCCGGGCAGCCAGCGCCGCGACTCGGGCTGGTCGCCGTCGCCGCCATCCGGATTCAGCGCCTGGCGGATGAACCCGCCGTAGTCGACCCGCTCGCCGGCGCGCAGCTCACGCTTGCCGGTCTCGCCGGCCCGCTCCACTTCGACCAGGCCTTCCATGACATGCACCAGGCACTTGCCATCGTCGCCGGCGCTGACGCCGAATCGCGTGCCGTAGTCAACCACCTTGGTTTCCGGGGTGTGAATGGTGAATCCCTTGGCCTGCGGTGGAACCTCGGCCATCACGGTGCCCTTTTTCACACGGCACTCCATGGCCGACAACACTTCCAGGGTCACCGGCGCCTCCAGGGTCACTTCCGCCCCGCTTCGAAACTTGAGGGTGGCGATGCCATCGACGAGTTCCAGCAGGCCGGGCTGCAGGTCCGATCCCTCAAGGGTGGGCAGCGCGCTGTTGCCCCACTTGCAGGCGGAGGCCTTGGCCAGCACCGCCACCGGCGACGGCTGCTTTTCCCACAGCCAGACCAGCCCGGCGGAAACCAGGGCGGCGGCGGCGGGCAGCGCCAGCCGGCGCCACAGCGGCGGTCGTGCGGCAACCGCCCGCGGCGGTGCTTCATCGACGGCCTCCATGGCGTTGAGTTCGGCATCAAGCACGGCCGCCTGCGCCAGCAGGGCACGCACGGCCGGATCGTCGCGCACGGCGGCGTTGAGGAGCGACTGCTCTTCGTCGGTCAGGGCGTGGGCGCGGGCGCGCTCCCAGAGCTCCAGCCAGCGCCAGGTTTCGTCCGCCTTCATGGATTCACCTCCAGCTGTTTTTCGATGCACTGCATCAGGCTCATGCGCACCCGGCTGAGCGCGCGATAAACGGCCGCCTCGGTGCGGCGGATGCGTTCGGCCACCTGGCCGATTTCAAGGTCGTCGAAGTAGCGCAGGGTCACCAGGCGGCGATGCTCCTCGGGCAGGCGCGCCAGGCAGGCGCGCAGGGCGTCGTGCCGGGCCGAGCCCTCCTCGGCGAGGCTCGACACCGCATGACCGAGGGCCTCCAGGGCCTCCTCATCGAGCGGCAGGTGGGCGCGCTTGCGCTGGCGGCGGTGACTGAGGATCTGGTGGAAGGCGATCTTGCGCGCCCAGGCCAGGAAGTTGGTGCCGGGCTCAAAGTCGGCAAAGTGCCGCCAGAGCAGCATCTTGGTCTGCTGCAGAATGTCCTCGGCG
>JAUREI010000104.1 GCA_030827515.1 Prosthecobacter sp.
GGCGGCTGCGGCGAGGGCTGCGGCTGCCATTGATCAGCGCCTCTGGCGCACCGCCTCATAGAGGGTGATGGCGACCGCGGTCGACAGGTTGAGACTGCGAGCTCCCGGCTGCATCGGAATGTGCCAGGTGTCGTCCGGGTGGGTGGCCAGCAGGGAGGGCGGAATGCCGCGCGTTTCCGGCCCGTAGACCAGGTAAAGCGGCTCCAGACCGGTGAAGTCGGCCTCCCAGTGGGGGCGTGCCCCCTGGCACTCGATGAAGGCGAAGCGCGCCCCGGGCTCGATCTGGGCGGCAAAGGCGGTCCAGTCGTCCCAGACCCGCACATCGACCTGATGCCAGTAGTCGAGGCCACTGCGCTTGAGGTATTTGTCCTCCAGGCTGAAACCGAGGGGACGGATGAGGTGCAGGCGTGCGCCGGTGGCCAGACACAAACGTCCAACCGCCCCGGTGTTGTGGGGGATTTCCGGCTGGTACAGGACGACGTGCAGCATGGCCGCCGCTTCCATGCCCGCAGTCGCGGCGTGGTGCAAGCCGCGGAAAAGCGGCTCCCGCGGCTCCCGGGAGGCAAAAGCTGTTTGCCATCGCGGGCGGCCTCATTAACCTGCGACCTATGGCAAAAGCAGCACTTGGAAAAGGACTTGGCGCGCTCATCTCGGCACCGTCGGCCGTGACTGGCGTGGCCCGGCCGCCGGCGCTGGCCCAGCCGGCGCCTGGCGATGTCGTCAACCGGGTGGCGCTGGATCAGGTCGTGCCCAGCCCGCTGCAGCCGCGCAAGGAGTTTGTTCAGGAGATGCTGCGCGAACTCATGGACTCGATCCGCGAGCATGGGGTCATCCAGCCGCTGATTGTCCGCCGTGTCTCAGGCAAGCTGGAACTGATTGCCGGTGAGCGGCGCTTCCGCGCCTCGCGTGAACTCGGCCTCAAGGAGGTGCCGGTCATTGTCCGCGAGGCTTCCGACAAGGACGTGCTGGAGATGGCGCTCATTGAGAACCTCCAGCGCGAGGGACTCAATCCGATTGAAGAGGCGCGCGCCTACGAGCGGTTGTCCAAGGACTTCTCCATGCGTCAGGAGGACATCGCCCAGCGCGTCGGCAAGAACCGGGCGACCGTGGCCAACACGATGCGCCTGCTGGACCTCACGGAGCCGGTCCAGCAAATGCTCTCCTCAGGGCGCCTGAGTACCGGGCACGCCAAGGTGTTGCTGACCCTGAAGGATGCCGATGCCCAGCAGCGGGCTGCCGATGAAATTGCCCGCAAGGGCCTGACCGTGCGCGCGGCCGAGAAACTCGCCTCCGCCATTCTCAATCCGCCCGCGCCGAAGCCCGACCTCGGCGAGACCGAGGAATCGCGCGCCGTCGAGGCCGTCGAGCAGCGTCTCATGCAGCATCTGACCACCAACGTCAGCATCAAGCATGGCGAGAAGAAGGGTCACATCGAGATCGACTACTACGGCGTTGAGGATCTCAACCGCCTGCTGGCCCTGATGGGGGTGCCCGAGGAACCGCTCCTGGATTAAGCCTCCGGGCTGTAGCCACCCAACTCCGTCATGCGTCGCCGGATCGCCGTCCTGTTCTGCCTCGGCGGGCTGCTTGCCGCCTGTGGCCGGGGCGAGCATGCCGAACAGGCCGGGATCGAAGCCTTCCTTGGACGTTATTTTGCCAACTGGTCGGCCCGCGACATGGAGGGCTACGGCGCCTGTTTTGACCCCGGCGCTCGCGTGACCTTTGTCGAGAAGAATGGCCGCAGTTCCAGTCAGGGGCTGACCGATTTCCTGCACAGTCAGAAACTCGGCCACCAGCGCTCGGCGAATCCGATGCACGAGGAGCCTGTGGCGATGAAGATCAGCGGCGACAACCGGGTGGCCTTCGCTGAAGTGCGCTGGCGCCTGGCCAAGGGCGCGGAAATCGTGACGGGTGTTGATTATTTCACGCTTGGCCACGGTCGAGACGGCTGGCGCATCCTGGCGCTGGTCTTCTACAATGACTGAACCGCGCCTTTCCCCCTTTTCCCACTCATGGCCAAGACTCCTTCCGAACCTGCCTCCGGCTTCCTGCGTCTGGAACGTTTTTACCTCGGTGCCGCCTGCTTTGCTGCCGGAGCCGCCATGATGGTCATTGAAATCAGTGCGGCGCGTTTGCTGGCACCGGTCTTTGGCAACAGCATTTACACCTGGACGGCACTCATCGGCGTCATTCTGGTCGCTTTCAGTGTCGGCGGTTACCTCGGCGGCCGGTTGGCCGACCGCCGCGCCGGCCTCGAGGTGCTGGGCTGGCTGCTGTCCCTGGCGGCCCTGCTGACCTTCCTGATTCCGGGGCTCGCCGTGCTGATCGGACCCATGCTCACCGATCGTGGGCTGGTTCAGGGCCCGGTGATTTTCGCCCTGCTGTTGCTCGCCCTGCCGGGTGCCCTGCTTGGCGCCATCTCGCCCGCCTCGGTGCGCCTGTACAGCCTGACTTGGAAGGACACCCATGTCGGCGGCGCCGCCGGCACGGTCAGCATGCTCGGTTCACTGGGCAGTTTTGTCGGCACCTTTCTCTCCGGTTTCGTTCTGCTGGGTGCCTTCGGGGTGCGTGCCATCTTCCTCGGCTGCGCGGGCCTGCTGCTGCTGCTCGGGCTGGCGGCCTTCGCGCTGGCCCGGGGCTCACGCAAACGCCAGGCCGTGCTGCTCGCCGCCGGAGCCGCCGCCGCCGTTGCCAGCCTGGTGCTGAAGTCTCCGGCCGAGGATGGCGTTCTGCATGAGCGCGAATCCTTCTATCACCACATCAAGGTCACCGAGGAAGGGGAGGGGCGTGGCCTGCACCGCTACCTGCAGCTCGATTCCACCTCCGAGGGCGGCATCAACCCCGATGACGGATCGCTCGTGCTGGAATACCAACACTACTGGCGGCTGGCGGTGATGGGCGGCGATCCCCTCCGCCGGGCGCTCTTCATCGGCGCCGGCGCCTTTGGCATGCCGGTCGAGTTGGCGCGCGAGTTGCCCGAGGCCGAGGTGGATGTTGCTGAACTTGATCCCCAGGTCATCGAGGTGGGCCGGGAGTATTTTCATCTCGACCGTCAGCCTCGCGTCCATGCTCACGCCGGAGATGCCCGACATTACCTGCGCACCCATGCGAATCAGCGTTGGGACATGATCTTTGGCGACGCCTACAATGGTGTGCATGCCATTCCCCCGCATCTGGCGACACGTGAGTTCTTCCAGCTCGTTGCCGACCGGCTGGAGCCCGGGGGCGTGTATTTGATGAACACCATCTCGGCCGTGCAGGGCCCTCGCTCGGAATTGCTCGCCGGCATGCTCGCCACCCTGCGCGAGGTTTTCGCCCACGTGGAAGTGTTTGCCGTGCAGGGGCCGCGCAAGCTGGTCCAGAATGTCGTGATCATGGCCTCGCAGGAGGACCGCATGAGCCGCCTGGCTGGTCGTCGCCACGTTGCTGGATCAGTGCAGGCGCGCATCGTCGCGGCCCATGTGCCGCGCAGTCAGGTGCCGGCGGACGGCAGCGTTTTCACCGATGACTTCAATCCGGTCGATGCCATCATCGCCCGAGCCATGCTGCGCTGAGGGTCCGCCACTCAGGCGTCCTCGAAGTCGAGGCCGAGGTCGAGGGCGCGCGCAGAATGGGTCAGGGCGCCGACGGAGATGGCGTTGACGCCGGTGGCGGCGATCGCGCCAACCGTGTCGAGGGTGACACCGCCGCTCGCCTCCAGCCAGAGGCGTCCGGCGTTCAGGCGCACGGCTTCGCGCAGTTCGTCGCAGCTCATGTTGTCGAGCAGCAGCATGTCCAGTCCCCTCAGGGTCAGAAAGGCGGCGACCTGCTCGAGCGTGTCCGCCTCAATCTGCAGGCGCGTGCCCGGACGTTCGTTGCGAACGCGGTCGATGCCCGCCTGAAGGGCCTCCAGGCCGCCGCCGGCGGCAAGGTGGTTGTCCTTGACCATGACATGATCGAACAGGCCCATGCGGTGGTTGGTGCCGCCTCCGGCGCGAACGGCGGCCTTTTCCAGCAGACGCCAGCCGGGGGTGGTCTTGCGGGTGTCCCAGACCTGCACCAAGTGCGGACGGACGGCCTCGACGTAGCGGCGGGTCTGGGTGGCGACACCGCACAGGCGCTGCAGGAAGTTGAGGGCCGTGCGCTCGCCGGTGAGCAGCGCGCGCGTCGGACCCTCCAATTCCAGCACCGTGTCGCCGGTGGCAAACGCGTCGCCGTCGGCGAGCCGCGCCCGCACGTTCACGCGCGGCTCGATGCGTGCAAACACGCGACGGGCGATCTCGACTCCGGCAAGCACGCCGGCCTCGCGCGCGGCGATGCGGGCGCGCGAATGGGCGCCTTCCGGCACAAAGTAAAGGGCGGTGACATCGCCCGTGCCGATGTCCTCGGCGAGGGCCAGGCCGATGAGGCTTTCGATGGCGGGATCCAGAGCGGCTTGCATCGGCGCTTCCATCGCCGAATTGCGGCGGAAATGCGACGTTTTTTTGCTCTCCGGAATGGCGGGCGGCCTACTGTTCCGACTCGGCGACCGTGACGCTGATGACTTCCTCGATCGTGGTCAGGCCGGCAAGAATCTTGCGCACGCCGTATTCCCGCATCGGCCGGTAACCGTCCTTGAGCGCCTGCTGGAGCAATTGCTGGCCGCTGGCCTTGTGGGTGATCAGCTCGCCCATGGCGGGGGTGAGGCGCACCAGTTCGTAGATCGACATGCGGCCCTTGTAACCGGTGGCGCGGCAGGCCTCGCAGCCACCTTCCCGGGCGCGGTAGACGGGGGCGTTGATCGGGCCGTGATACTTGAGCTCGAACAACTTGGCTTGGGCGTCAGGTTCCACCTCCTTGCATTCCGGACAGAGGACGCGCACGAGGCGCTGGGCGATGAAGGCCCGCACCGAACTGGCGACGAGGAAGGGTTCAACCCCCATGTCGACAAGCCGGGTGATGCCGCCAATGGCGTCGTTGGTGTGAAGCGTGGAAAAGACCAAGTGGCCGGTCAGCGCGGCTCGAATGGCGATTTCGGCAGTCTCAAGGTCGCGCATTTCCCCAACCATGACGACGTTGGGATCACCGCGCAGGATGGAGCGTAGGCCGGTGGCGAAGGTCAGGTTGATTTCCGGCCGCACGGCGATTTGGACGACGCCGGGCAGCTTGTTTTCGACCGGGTCCTCGATGGTGACGATGCGCCGGTGCTCGGTGTTGAGCTGGCTGAGGAAGGTGTAAAGGGTGGTCGACTTGCCGGAACCCGTGGGACCGGTGACCAGAAGGATGCCGTTGGGCTTTTTCAGCAACGCCTCGATCTCGGAGCGCAGGTCGGTCTCGATGCGCAGGCGGTCGAGGTTGAACTTTTCCTGGCCGAGCAGACGCAGGGATACGCTTTCGCCCTCGACGCTGGGAATGGTGGCGACGCGAACGTCGATGAACTGACCGCCGATCTGCAGGTTGATGCGTCCGTCCTGAGGCAGGCGGCGCTCGGCGATGTCGAGCTTGGCCATGACCTTGAGGCGGGCGATGACGGACTGCTGCAGCGCCTTGATGTTTTCCGGCACCGGCACCTCGCGCAGGCGGCCGTCGATGCGGTATCGCATGCGCAGCTTGTCCTCCATCGGCTCGACGTGGATGTCGGTCGCATGCTGCTCGAGGGCCTCGCGGATGACCGTGTTGACGAACTTGACCACCGATGCCTCCTCGTCGTCGGCGTCAATGATGTTCGCCTCGTCGCGCTGCTCCAAGTCGGCATCGTCGACGCTGCGCCCCTTGAGGATCTCCTCAAAGGTGTCGGCACCAACCCCGTAAAAGTCGCGCATGGCGTTGAGCAGGCGCTTGCGCGGGGCCACCTGCCAGCGCACCGAAGCGTCCACCTCGCGCGCCACCGCCTGGTGGGCGATCAGGTCGAAGGGGTCGTACGCGGCGATCACGAGTTTGCGGCTGCCGTTTTCTTCCCCGTCGTCCTGGATTTTGAGGGGCAGAAGTCGATGCTTGAGGGCCACACGCGGCGGCAGCAGGCGCTTCATTTCCGGTGCATCGGCGCTGTCGGGCAGCGGGTTGGCCACGTAGCCGAGACCGGTGCGGGCGGCGAGTTGGGAAAGGAAGGCCTCCTCGTCAACGCGACCACTGTCCAGCAGTTGACTCACCACCGAGGCGCTCGGTGTGGCGGTCGGCAGGGCTATGCCGCCTCCGCCGGCGGCCTCCAGGCATTGGACCAGGGCTTGGCGAATGCCTCCGGCCCGATGAGGACTGGCAGACTGGCCGGTTACCGGTGCCACTGCTGGGCTGGTTGTTCCGCTCATGCGTCAGTTGGTGACTGGAAACAGAATGGGGTCGATGACGTCAACATCCTCGGCGGCTGCTTCGGCAGGGACGACACCCTCGTCGGGTGCATAGCCATATTTTTCCAGCAACTCGGCCAGATAAGCGGTCGCTCCGGCGAGGCTGTGAAAACGGGCCGTGGCGATGGTCGTGAGATCCTCGCGCAGGGTGGCGGTCAGTGTGGCCTCCCCCAGGACGCCGAGGGAACCATCGGCGGCAGGTCCGGTTGCGGACTCGTCGTCAGCGCTCATCAGACGGCCTTCCAGGGTTTCGGCCACATGCCAAGTGCGCGCCATGCCATCCGCGTTGGTCAGCAGCAGGGAGCGGTTGAGGCGGCCCGAGGCTGTGTAAAAGGCCTGGGAGGTTCCTTGCACGGCGAGGGCGCTGAACACCGCCTTGCGCACCCGGTCGTTGGCGGCCACAAAGAATTTGCCGCCACCCTCGGTCAGCGCGTAGAAGCGGCCGCCTTCCTCGGTGGTCAGAAGGATGGAGGCGGGACCTCCGGACAGAGGTGCGACCAGATAGGCACCACTGTAGAAACTGAAATTCACCGATTCAGATGCCGGAGCGAATTTCAATTCATAAACAAGCCAGTCCGCACGGGCCGCAGCGGATCCAACCAGCCACAGCAGGGCGGCGAGCAGGAATGGGACGAGGCGGATGGGGGCGGGCATGAAATTCCAATATACCTTGAGTGGACGGTCTTGTCGAGCCGGGCGTTGAAAGGTTGCCGGAGGAGCGGGTCTTTTTTTCGGCGGTTTGACAGCACAGCCACGCGCGGCTACGTCGCCGCCACGGGTTTGCCGCCGTCAATCCCCACGGAGCCCCGCACATCCCGCCATGGAACCCATCCACGTCATCGGCCATCGCAACCCGGACACCGACGCCATTTGTTCGGCCATCGGCTACGCGGCCTACCTGCGCCTGGCACGAGGCGGTGAGGTGCTGGCGGCCTGCTGCGGGGAAATCAACGCGCGGACCAACTGGGTGTTGAAACTGGCGGGGGTCGAGCCGCCCCGCCTGCTGCTCGATGTGCGTCCCACGGCTGCGCTGGTTTGCCGGCGCGAGGTCCGAACGGCCGGCCCGCGGGAGACTTTCCTGTCGGTGTACCGCAAGATGCTCGAACACAGCTTTCGGTCCATCCCGGTGGTGGATGGCGAGGGACGCCTGCTTGGCATGCCGACGATTCAGGAAATGGCCCAACTCTTCCTGCCCTCCGAGGCCCGGCACAGTGCCGCCAATCGCGAGGTGCGCACCAGCCTGCGGAACATGGCGGCCGCACTTGGCGGCCGCCTGATTGGTGACACCGCCGGGATCGAGGACGTTGGCGACATGGTGCTGGTGGTGGCCGCCTCAAGCGTCGAAACCTCCAGGGATCGCTCCCGCCAGTTCCCGCCGCGGCAGGTCGTTCTCGTCACGGGTGACCGGCCGGAGATTCACGCCCTTGCCTTGGAAATGGGTGTGCGCTGCCTCGTCGTCACCGGCGGGTTCATGCCTTTGGACAGCCTGCTGCAGCAGGCGAAAGCGAAGGGGGTCTGCGTCATTTCCGCCCCCCAGGACACCGCCAGCGCCTCCCAGTTGATCCGCTTTTCCCGCCCCATCGGCGAGGCGCTGCACGACGGTTACCTGGCATTTGGTTCACGCACACCCCTGCGCGAGATCATCCACGCCGTGCAGAATTCACATCAGCCCCTCTTTCCTGTCATTGACGAGGAGACCGGGTGCCTTGAGGGCGTGTTTTCCAAGTCGGACCTCGTTGAGGTGCCGCGCACCCGCCTGGTGCTGGTCGATCACAATGAGTTCTCCCAGGCCGTTGCCGGTGCCGATGAGGCGGAGATCGTCGAGGTCATCGACCATCACCGCCTGAGCGGCAACCTGCGCACCCAGGAACCCGTGCGCTTCATCAACGAACCGGTTGGCAGCACCAGCACCATCGTCGGCATCATGTTCCGCATGCGCGGCCTGACGCCCGACAAGGGCACCGCGATCTGTCTATGCGCCGGTCTGATCTCCGACACCCTGCACCTGACGAGTCCGACCAGCACCACCACCGACCGCGAGATTCTCGACTGGCTTGCCGGCATCGCCGGCATCGATGCGGGACAATTCGTGAAGGACTTCTTCGCCGCCGGCTCCCTTCTGCGCGAGGCGACACCGGCGCGTGCCATTGAAGGCGACCGCAAGGTGTTCGAGGAAAACGGCTGGCGCATCAGCATCAGCCAGATCGAGGAGATGGGGCTCGACGAGTTCTGGAAGCAGCAGGGCGTGTTGCACGAGGCCTTGTCCGCCCTGTGCACGGCCCACCACCTGCACTTTGCCTGCCTGATGGTGACCGACATCACCGCCCACCATAGCGTGCTCCTGGTGGCCGGTGACAAGCGGGTTGAGACGGCCATCCACACCGACTACCATGAGCACAGTCCGCTTGTCTTTGATCTGCCCGGTGTGGTTAGCCGCAAAAAGCAACTCTTTCCGTACCTGAGCAGCCTCGTCTGCAAGCTGACGCCGCCTTGATCACCGGGCCGCCTTGATCTCGTCCCAGACCTTCGTCCACTTGGCGAGGTCGGGGCCGAGGTCGTCGATAACCTCGCTGCGCGCTTTGACCTCCCCGGGGATGGCGATGGCCGGGTTCTTCAGGAACTCGGCACTGACGCGCTTCAGGGCTTCACGGTTCGGGCAGAGGTAGCCGAGCCACTCCATGTTTTCGGCGGCGACCTCCGGGTCGAGCAGGTGGTTGATGAATTTCAGCGCCAGGGCGGGTTGCCGGGCCGACTTGGGAATCACCATCTCGTCACAGCCGATGGTGACCCCCTCCGTGGGGACGAGGATTTGCACGCGGTCATTTTCCTGCGCCACCTGGAAGAGGTCACCGCTGTAGCCGTGAACCAGCAGGAACTCGCCCGAGTCGATGCCGGCCTTGTAGCCCTCGTTGTCGAATTTGGCGATGCTGCGCTTCCAGCCAATCACGACGTCTCGCGCCGCGGCGAGTTGGGCCTCGTCACGCGAGTTGAGGCTGTGACCGAGCGACTTCAGTGCGGCTCCAAGCGTCTCGCGCATGTCGTCGAGAAGAACGGCGCGTTTGGCGAGGTCATTTCGGCCGAACATGGCCCAGCTCGCGGTGACGCCGCGCAGCCGGTCCGGCCGGCAGGCGATCACGGCATAGCCAACCGTGTAAGGCACCGCGAAACGCATGTCGCGGTCGTGCACCTTGGCAAGCACCTCGCGGTCGAGATGCTGCAGGTTCGGCAGGGCGGCGTGATCGAGGAGGGCCAGCATCCCCTGTTCCTGCAGAAGCTGCACCATGTAGCTGGTCGGGAAGACCAAATCATAGCCGCCGGCACCGGTTTTGAGCCGGGCATACAGACTCTCGTTCGAGTCGAAGGTGTCGATCACGACACGGCAATCCTGCGCTGCTTCAAAGGATTTCACCGCCTCCGGACTGAGGTAGTCGGCCCAGGTGTAGACATGGAGAACCTCGGCGCCGCCGGCGGGCAGGCAGGCGAGCAGGGCACCAAACAACAGGGAGGCTTTCATGACGGCGGGGTGCAACGGCGGCCCAGGCGAAGGCTGAGTGCGGCGGCAAGGAAGGTGGCGCATAGCAGCAGTGTGCTCAAGGCGTTGATGACCGGCAGGCTTCGACTGGTCTTCATCATGCTGGCGATCCGCAGCGGCAGGGTCGTGCTGCCCGGGCCCGAGACGAAAAAGGTGATGACGAAATCGTCCATCGAGAGGGTGAAGGCGAGCAGCGCACCGGCCAGAATGCCCGGCAGTAGCAGCGGCAGGAGGACGCGATAGGCCACCTGCCAGGGGCCTGCGCCGAGATCGCGAGCGGCGTCAAGGAGGTGGGTGTCGAAGTCGCGCAGGCGGCCGAGCACGACCATGGCGACGTAGCTGATGCAGAAGGTGACATGGGCCGCCCAGATGGTCAGCGGTCCGGTTGGAATGTGCAGGGCGGTGAACAGCGAGAGCAGGGCCATGCCCATGAGCAGTTCCGGCAGCGCCAGGGGCAGAACGATCAGGGCGCGATGGACGTGCTGCAGCCGTCCGTTGAAGCGGTGCAGCGACCAGGCGGCGAGCGTGCCAAGAACGGTGGCGGCGAGCGTGGTGGCGGTGGCCAGGCGCAGGCTCAGCAGGAAGGCGTCCCAGACTTCGTCGGCCTGCCACAAGCGTTCATACCATTGCCAGGTAAAGCCCTCCCAGGTGCCGCCGAAACGTGAAGCGTTGAAGGAGTTCAGGACCAGCACGGCCAGGGGGGCGTTGAGAAAGAGCAGGACGAGGGCGGTGAGGGTCGCCGGCAGTCGGGAGCGTTTCATAAGCCCGCCTCCCTTGCAGAATGCCGGCGCTTGCGCGCTTGAGCCATGAGGACGAGAAGCAGGGCGATCAGCAGGACGCCTGAGAGCGCCGCCGCTTCCGGCAGGTTGCGATCGCTGAAGGCGCGCTGGACGATGCGGTTGCCGATCATCTCGTTGTCCGTGCCGCCGACGAGTTGCGGCACAACATATTGCCCGAGGCAGCCGGTCAGGACCAGCAGGGCGCCTGCGCCCGCACCCGCCCCGACGCCCGGCAGGAAAACGCTCCAGAAACGTTTCCAGGCGCCGGCACCCAGATCGCGGGCGGCGTCGAGCAGGCAGAAATCAAAACGTTCCGCCGCCGCGTACACCGGCAGCAGGGCGAAAGGCAGATGCACATAAACCAGCACGGCCAGCACGGCGCCCGAGTTGTAAAGCAGCAGGGTGTCCTCGGACAGGATCCCGCAGTTCTGCAGCAAGCGCGTCAAGGGTCCGTCCGGATGCAGCAGGGTTTTCCAGGCAAAGACACGGATCAGGAAATTGGTGAGGAACGGCAGGACGATCAGGAGCAGGATCACCCCCTGCCGCCGCCGGGGCAGCCTGGCGAGGTGATAGCCGGCCGGCAGCGCCAGCGCCAGGCAGATAAGGGTGGCCACCAGACTCAGCCAAAGGGTACGAAACCAGAGTGCAGGATAGGACGGATCGGCCAGGGCATGAACCGCAGCCAGGCTCCATCCATCGCCGAGTCCGCCATGGAGGTCGGCCGGGCGGAAGGCGGCCATCAGGATGAGTCCGGCGGGCAGGGCAAAGAAGATGGCCAGCCAGAGGAGGGACGGGGTCGTGAGCAGCCATTCCGTCGTGCGTCCACGAAACACATGCTTCATGACCCGGCCTCCGGCAGCAGGCTGACGCCTGCGGATTCCACACGGAGCTGCACGGCCGCTCCGCGCGCGAAGGCAGGCGGGCCGGGTTGTTGAATCAGCCAGCGCTGGCCGCGACCCTCAACCCAGTACTGGGTGTGGGGACCGCCGAACACAACCTCGGCGACGCGCCACGGGTCTTCCAAGCCGCCTATCTCCAATCGCATATGCTCCGGGCGCACGCTGAGGCGCAGCGAGGTGCCGCTGGCCGCATTCACGCCATCCGGCAGTGGGGCAAACAGTCCGTCGGCCAACCTGACACCGCCGCTTTCGGCCCGACCGTCGACGATGTTGGTGTTGCCGATGAATGCTGCGACAAAGGCGGTTGCCGGCTGCCGATACAACCGCTCGGGCTCGTCCACCTGTTCGACCCGACCCCGGTTCATCACGGCGATGCGGTGGCTCAGGCTCATGGCCTCACCCTGGTCGTGAGTCACGTAAACGAAGGTGGTGCCGACCTCGCGATGAAGGGAGGCGAGTTCAACGAGCAGGTGCTGGCGCAGTTTCAGGTCGAGGGCGGCGAGCGGTTCGTCGAGCAGGAGCACCCTCGGGCGGTTGACCAGCGCTCGGGCCAGTGCTGTCCGCTGCTTCTGGCCGCCGCTGAGTTGGGCAGGTTTGCAGTCCGCATGCGACTCCAACTTCACCAATGCCAGCATGCGGTCGATCGCGGTGCGAAGCTCCGAGCGAGACCAACCGGCCAGGCGCGGGCCGAAAGCGATGTTCTCGCGCACGCTCAGGTGCGGGAATAGGGCGTAGTTTTGAAACACTGTGTTCACCGGCCGATGTTCCGGGGGCAGGGCGGTGATATCCTTGCCTGCCAGAAAAATGCGACCGGCTTCAGGCGCGTCAAAACCGGCGAGCAGGCGAAGCAGGGTGGTTTTGCCGCAGCCGCTCGGTCCGAGCAGCGAGAAGATTTCGCCCTCGCGGATCGACAGGCTGACGTCGTCAAGCGCGCGCAGTGCGCCGAAGCGGCGGCTGACAGCGTCGATGACCAGGGAATCGTCCATGCGGCATGCTGGCGGAAAAGCGCCCGGCCGCAACTGCCGGCCACGGGTGCCGTGTGCAGATTTCCATTGCCAGGCGGACGCGCATGTTGAAAATCAGCCAGTCCGCGCGCTACGCCGGACCTTACGAAACTCCTACCTACCACCATCATCATGGGCAGACCCGTCACCCTCTTCACCGGCCAGTGGGCCGACCTTCCCCTGGACAGCATGCTGCAGAAGGCCAAGGCTTTCGGCTACGACGGAGTGGAACTCGCCTGCTGGGGCGATCACTTCGAAGTGGACAAGGCCGACCAGGCCTACTGCGATGCCAAGCGCGCCAAGCTCAAGGCCGCCGGCCTGCAGTGCCACGCCATCTCCACCCACCTGGTGGGCCAGGCCGTCTGCGACAACATCGACGCCCGTCATGCCCAGATCCTGCCGGCCGCCATCTATGGCGACGGTGATCCGGAAGGGGTTCGCCAGCGCGCCGCCGATGAACTGATCAAGACTGCGCACGCCGCCAAGCGCTTCGGTGTCAGTGTCGTCAACGGTTTCACCGGCAGCTCCATTTGGCACCTCGTTTATTCCTTCCCGCCGAACCTCCCCGGCCAGATCGA
>JAUREI010000172.1 GCA_030827515.1 Prosthecobacter sp.
ACGTGCTTCACTTCACCACCGGCGGCAAAGCCATCTGCGACTACCAGATGGAGGCCGCGGACGTGCCCGAGGGCGTGAATCCGATTTTCAAGCACGGCGCCCACCTGCACCCGGTCTTTTCCCCCAGCGGCAAACGTGTCACCGGCAATCACCAGCCGGATCATCCCTGGCAGCGCGGGGTCTGGCTGGCCTGGACCAAGACCAAATTCGGCGACTCGCACCCCGACTTCTGGAACATGGGCAAGACGGATGCCAAAAGCGGCGGCTCGCTGCCCGCCGAGGTGCGCTTCGCCAGGCTGGTGAAAAGCTGGGGCGGCATGGAGGGTGGCGGCTTCGTCAGCGAGCATGTGTTTCTCGATCACAGCCGAACCCCCGAACAAAAGGTGCTGAACGAAACCTGGGAGGTGCGCGTCGCCCAGGAAACACTCGATGGCACGCTCACGAACCTCATCGACCTCATCAGCACCCAGACCTGCGCCACCGACCAGCCGCTCAAGTTGCCCGAATACCACTACGGCGGTCTTGGGGTGCGTGGCGCCCCGGAGTGGAACGCCGTCGAGGCGGTCCGCATGCTCACCAGCGAGGGCCATGACCGAAAGACGGGCGACAGCACCCGGGCCCGCTGGGTCTGGCTCGGCGGCGAAATCGAAGGGGCCACGGCCGGCATCGCCGTGCTCATCCATCCGTCGAACTTTCGCTTCCCCCAACCGCTGCGGCTGAACCCGAAAAACCCCCAGCTCTGCGTCGCACCCTCCCAGGGCGGCGACTGGTCGATCGAGCCCGGCAAACCGCACATCTCCAAATACCGTCTCCTCGTTTTTGATGGCAAACCGGATGCGACCTGGATCGAGGCACAGTGGCGGAAGTATGCGCAGTAGGGCCTACGGAAGGCACGGAAATAAAGATGGATCAATGCAAGCCGACCATGAACTTGAAGCTTTGCCACTTGTTCCATTGTCTGAGCGGATTGTTTAAGATAATCATGCATTCCATGGACTCGCTCATCTACCCCGACGAGTCGTATCGAATTCGTGGTGCCTGTTTTGAGGTGTACAAAGTGCAAGGGTGCGGATTCACCGAGCCCATTTATCAGGAGTGTCTGGAAGCGGAATTGGGGCATCAAGGCATTCCGTTCGAGGCGCAGTGTCCGTTTTCACTCCACTACAAAGGGCAACGCCTCCGACACACCTTCATTCCTGATTTGGTCTGCTTCGGCAAAATCATTCTGGAACTGAAGGCGGTACCGCGCCTGGTGGATGATCACCGTGCTCAGATCCTCAACTACTTGCAGGCTACCGGCTTGAAGCTGGGGCTTCTCATCAATTTCGGGCACCACCCCAAAATCCAAATCGAACGCTTTCTGAATCTTGAGTGCTCTGGTGGGCTGGCTGGACGGCAGCCGAAGGTTCAAGCATAGAAGCCTCGGATCATTAAACCCCCCATGACCCTTCACTCAGGCCTCTGCCTTTTCCTCCTTTCCGCGTGTTCCGCGTGTTCCGTAGGCAGTCTTCATGCCGCCGACCTCTTCGACAAAGGCAACCTGGCCGCCTGGTGCATCGTGCCCTTCGACGCGAAAAAGCGCACTCCGGAGGAACGCGCCGAGATGGTGGCGAAGCTGGGTCTCAAGAAGGTCGCCTATGACTGGCGGGCCGAGCATGTGCCGGAGTTCGAGCGCGAGATCCTCGCCTACCAAAAGCAGGGCCTCGAAATGTTCGCCTTCTGGGGCGTGCACGACGAGGCGTTGCGGCTGTTCGAGAAGTATCAAATGCACCCGCAGCTCTGGATCATGATGAAGGGCACGGGCGACACTCAGGAGGCGATGGTCAAGACTGCGGCCGAAGGACTGCTGCCCATGCTGGAAAAGGCGAAGAAGATCGGCAGCCAGGTGGGCATCTACAACCACGGCGGCTGGGGCGGCGAGCCGGAGAACATGATTGCCGTGTGCGAATACCTGAAGCAGCGCCACGGAACGGACAACGTCGGCATCGTTTACAACCTCCATCACGGCCACAGTCACCTCGACCGCCTGCCGAAGGTGCTGGAGGCGATGAAGCCCTGGCTGCTCTGCCTCAACCTCAACGGCATGGACATCACGGGCGACACCAAGGGCCGCAAGATTCTCCCGCTCGGGGTCGGCACGGAAGATGTGAAAGTCCTGCGCATCGTCCGCGCCAGCGGCTACAGCGGCCCGATTGGCATCCTCAATCATACCAATGAAGACGCTGAAGGCCGCCTGCTCGACAACCTCGACGGTCTAAAGTGGCTCGTGCCGCAGCTCGATGACAATCCGCCGGGCGCGAAGCCAAAGTATCGCACCTGGAGCGAAGGCGCGGCCACCAAGACCGCCGCAAGCAACGACGCACGCCCTCAATCGGTGGATTCGCTCAGCCCGGAGTTTGGCAAGGCGCTCCAGGGCGGACTTCTGATCAAGGACAACGAGCCCTATCGCGCCTTCCCCTTTACCATCGAATGCCGCGCCAAGCTCAACGGCAGGGATCGCTTCAACATCCTGGTGGCCAGCGACGTGAAGGCGTCGGCGACGCACTGGGAACTCTACACGCATGCGAAGCGCGGCACGCTGGCGCTCTACATGCCCGGACGCGGCGGCGATTTCGATTCGAAGGTCGACGTCTGCGACGGGAAATGGCACGACTTTGTCGTCAGCGCCGATGACGCCAGCGTCATCCTCTGGATCGATGGCAAACAGGTGCTCGACAAGCCGGTGCAACCGCTGAAGGGCACAGCCCAGCCGGGTGGCCTCGCCTTCGGCCGCCTTGTCGAGGGCACTCTCGGCTGCGACGGCCTCATCGACGACGTGCGCCTGACGCGCGGCGTCATGAAGCCGCGCAAGGGCAATGCGCCGCGTCTGCGCATGGACAACACCCTCGGCCTCTGGGACTTCGACGACCTGGAGGCACTGACCGGGCCGCCCGCCCCCAAGCCCGCCGAGTTCAGTCCCGACCGCAAGCCGCTGCAGCCCGAACACAACGAGCACTGGCAGGAGTTCGTCAATCGCGAGCGCGTCTTCGACTACTACGGCAAGCAGGCGCTGGCCTTCATGGGGCGGAAACCTCTGCCCGAGCTGCTGCCGCAGTTCCCCGGCCTCGACGGCGGTCGCCAGGGCCACTGGGGCAATCAAAACGACCAAACAACCTGGAAGGACGGTCGCTGGGCCGCGAGTGATCTGGGGAACTTGTTTTGCGGTGTTTTCAAGGGAGCGGGACTGACCATTCCGAAAGCTGTATGCGTGCGCCCGGGCGATCAATCGGCCGTCTTTGACCCCGAACGCATGGCGTGGCGTTTGGAGTGGTCGGGCGGCTTCATCAAACTCAACGAGAACCGTCACGGCTTCATGGCCGGAGCGCCGATGGATGGCCAGGTGACCTCCAAGGAAGAGAAGAAGCTCTCCGGCACCTACCGCGGCTTCTTCCGTCGCGGCAAAGAGGTCACGATCATCACCAGCGAGACCGATTTGCCAAAGCCCGCCGCAGCGCAGTGGTCGCAATGGATCGAGACGAAGGGTGAACTCGGCACGCAGTCACCCTTCGCCACGGATCGCCTCACGATCCCGTTTCAGAATCCTTATGGCACGCTGTTCTTCATCACCGCCCACGACTTCTTCAGCGATGGCACGGCCGCCGTGGCGACGATGACGGGCGAGGTGTGGCTGGTGAAAGGCATCGATGAAAAGCTCGAGAAGCTGCGCTGGAAGCGCTTCGCCACCGGATTGAACCAGCCGCTGGGCGTGAAGATCGTGAAGGACAAGCTCCACGTCCTCGGGCGCGACCAGATCACCTGCCTGCACGACCTGAACGGTGATGACGAGGCTGACTTCTACGAGTGCGTGACGAACGCCATGCAGACCTCGCCCGGGGGCCACGACTTCATCGTCGGTCTCGAAACCGACAAGGACGGCCGCTGGTATTTTGCCTCCGGCAACCAGGGCCTGTGCCGCCTCACGGGACGCGACACACTCGAAGTGCTTGGCACCGGCTTCCGCAATCCCAACGGCCTCGGCCTTTCGGCAGACGGCCGCTTCATCACCACCAGCGGACAGGAAGGCGACTGGACCCCCGCCACCTCGATCTTCCAGATCGAACTCGATCAGAATCTCGGCGCGCACTTTGGCGCGGGGGGTCCGAAGAACGGCCAGCCACCCGAACCGGTGCTCCTTTATCTCCCGCGCGGCGAGGACAACAGCGCCAGCAGCCAGGCCTTCATCACCAGCGACAAATGGGACGCGCTGAAAGGCGACAACAATTTGATCCATCTCTCCTCCGGCGGCGGCAGCGCATGGCTGGTCATGCGCCAGAACGTCAAGGGTCGTTGGCAGGCGGCGGCGGTGAAGATCAGCGGCAACTTCGATTCCGGCCCGCAGAGCGCGCGCTTCCATCCGAACGACGGCCACCTCTACGTCAACGGCATGCAGGGCTGGGGCAGTTACACGCCGAAGGACGGCTGCTTTCAGCGCGTGCGCTTCACCGGGGGCGACAAACCGGTGCCGGTCGGCTTTGAAGCGCGCGACAACGGCGTGCTGCTGCGTTTCCACCAGCCCGTGAAGCAGGCGGATGCGGCCACCTGCTTTGCGCAATGCTGGAACTACCACTACGGGCCGCAGTATGGTTCGCCGGAGTATTCGGTCCGGCATGCCGACACCCCCGGCCATGATGCGCTGGAGGTGCGCAGCGTGCAGCTCCTCGACGGCGGCAGGACGCTTTTCCTCGAAATCCCGCAGATCCTGCCGGCCAACCAGCTTCACCTGCACGTCAGCACCGGTCACGACCTCTTCCTCACGGTGCATGCGTTGGCCGAGCCCTTCACCGACTTCCCCGGCTACACGAAGATCGCCAAGACCCATCACGCCGCGCAGATTGGACTCGAAGCCCCGAAACCCGCCAAACCCAATCCGTGGGCGCAGGGCGAAGGTGGCCGTGAGATCGTCGTCGAGGCTGCGCTCGGCCTGCAATACGTGCAGAAGCAGCTCTCCGCGAAGGCGGGCGAGAAACTCACCCTCGTCTTCAAGAACCCCGACGTCGTGCCGCACAACTGGCTGCTCGCCAAGCCCGGCTCGCTGCAGCGCCTCGGCGAAAGGTGCAATCTCATGATCACCGACCCGCAGGGTCTCGCGAAGCATTACGTGCCCGACAGCGACGACGTCATCGCCTGGACCGACATGACGAATCCGCAGGCCGAGTTCACCATCCACCTCACCGCCCCGAAGGAACAGGGCGACTACCCTTACCTCTGCACCTTTCCCGGCCACTGGATGGTGATGAACGGCGTGCTCAGGGTCGAGTGAGCGGCCAGACGCGCACGGACACGCCGGGCGACCCCAGCACATGGTCCGGCGGTCGGTCCGGCTCGGGCAGGCCGGCCAAGCGAAACAGGCGTGTGTCCCAGGTCTGCACCTCCGCATCCACCAGCGGGTAGGGTGCATGATGGACGCGCCCGAGACGCAGCCCCCGCGGCGTGTCGGCGAAGAGCAGGTAGCGCTCGGCCAGGAAGAATTCCAGCGTGCCCGGCCGTGCCTGCCTCGGGGCACCGGTGAGTTGATAGGTGAAAGTTGAGACGGCAGCCTCGCCGTGCCGCTGCGATTCATACCGCTGCAGGCCGTCCGCGCGACAGGTGCGGGACATGTCGGCCCGCTGGTAGGGCAGGTGGAAGAAGGTGCGCGCCGTCCACACCGCGAGCGACTGGTTGCAGTCGAGCGAATAAAACCACACCCCGGGCCGGCCCTGGTCGTCGTGGACGTAGGTGCGCAGATTGAGTTCCAGGAAGTTGCTGATCCCCGGGACTGCGGGCAGGCCGCGCGGGCGGATGCCGCGCATGACGAACGGCACGATGGCCACCCAGGCCCGGCCCTCAAACGTGTCGACGTGCAGTCCGGCGGGCAGGCTCGCCTGGATCACCGCCGGATCACAGCTCCAGTGCAGGAAAAGCAGGTCCTGCCAGCGCTGGTGCATGACAAAGGGCGCGGCCGGAGCCGTGCGCAGGGCTTCACGCTGGGCGAGCGAAGGGGGTGACATCGGATGGGTTTCGTTTCTCGGACGGGTGGCAGCGAAAAAAATGCGCTTCCGCGCCAACTTGCGCCGACCGTGGCGGTTTCATGGGCATGCACGCCTTTCACATCCCTCTCAACCGTCGCCGTCTCCTGCACAGCCTGTTGCTCGCCACTGGCGGCGTCATCACCGGTGAGGTGCATGCCGAGGCCCTCACCCTGACCCCGCGCCAGACCGAGGGGCCCTACTATCCCGACCACCTGCCCCTCGACCAGGACAATGACCTGACGCAAATCCTCGGGGGCGGGGCACCGGCCGGCGGCCTTGTCACCGAGTTCGGCGGCCGACTGCTCGACGTGGATGGCAAACCCGTGACCGACACCGTGGTGGAACTCTGGCAGGCCGACCCGAACGGCTGCTACATCCACAGCCGCGGCGCGCCCAAGGGCCGGGAGCGCGATCCGCAGTTCCAGGGCTACGGGAAAATCGTCACCAACGCGAAGGGCGAATACCGCTTCCGCACCGTCCAACCCGGCCTCTACACCGGTCGCACGCGCCACTTCCACGTCGCCGTCAACCGGGCCGGCAAGCGCCTGCTCACGACCCAGCTTTACTTTGCCGGAGAACCGCAGAACGAACGCGACGGCGTGCTGAGCCGCATCAAGGACGAAGCGCAGCGCCTTTCCGTCATCCGCGAGTTCAAGCCGTCATCGGCGGGAGACTTGCTGGCCACCTGGGACATCGTCGTTGGCTTCACGCCGGAAGATCCCGAGCCGCGCCGTGGTGCTCCGGCCAAACGCCCGCAATGAAGCTGTCCCCAGGTCGGGCATCAACCCAGACGCGCGCAGCGCCTTGAAGTGAGGTCGTTCCCGGCCTCATGCCCGCGCTTTGCCAAACCCCCGGGAGGGTCTGATCAGCCGCGCTTTTTGCGCGGTTGGCCGCTGCGCTCGACCGGTTTCTGCGACTGGCGCGAGCCCATGACGCGGTGGGTGGTCTTGCGAATTTCCTCGCGGCCGGGACTGCCGTGGGTGCCGCGCGCCCCGGGATCTTCCCCGACGTGGAAGGCTTCGGTCAGCGGTTGGTTCGGCACAGGCAGCACGGCGGTCACACCCGATGTGGCGCCCTTCTTTTTCTTGGGTTTGGATTGCGCTTTCATAACAAACTCTGTAACCGATTTCGCGGCGCGATTCTTTGCGCGCCTTGCCATTTCCCGTGCGGTGATTGCGCTCAGCCGGGGTGGTCGGCGCGGGCCGCTGCCAGCAGGCGCACAACCTCGGCGTCGGGGGGTTGCGGGAAGTCGGCATATCCTTCGCCGACCGCCCGAAACATCTCCGGGACCCACAGGGCCACCCAGTCGTCCACCAGCGGCTCGATGAGCTCGCTCGCCTCGCGTGAGGCGACCGGCACCGTGGCGGGATCGGCCTCCCGCCAGCGGCTCCAACCACCCGTCCACCGACAGGACAGCTTTCCCATGAATCGGCCTCCCCGCTGCCCGTGGGTTGCCTTCCACGGCGTGACAATTGCGCGCCCCGTCTTTTCAGATCGCCAGTTTCGCGTTGCCGGAACCTTGAGGCTGGGGCTTGCCCCCCGCCTTCGCCGCGTGCACCGGTGGTCTCATGCGCCGACTCGACCAGATGCTCTCCGCCTTCGGCCTCTGCCCGCGCCGGCAGGCGGCCGACTGGGTCGCGGCCG
>JAUREI010000087.1 GCA_030827515.1 Prosthecobacter sp.
GACCGGCAGTGACGTGTTTTACGAACTCAACGACCTTCGCAGCGACGACCTCGGCCGCACCTGGAGTGTGATCACCCCGCACGCGGCGACGCTGGGGCGTCGTCACGAACCGGACGGGGTCATCGTCGCCGCCTGCGATTTCACCCCAAAGTGGCATGCCCGAAGCGGCAGGTTGCTTGGCATCGGGCACACGGTGAGGTATCGGGATGACAGGGTGATTCCCAATCGCCGGCGTGAGACCGCCTGGTCGGTCTACGATGCCGAACGCCGCACCTGGAGCACCTGGCAGACACTCGAATTGCCCGACGACCCCAAGTTCCACAACTGCGGCGCCGGCAGCGTCCAGCGGGTGGATCTGGAGAATGGCGACATCCTCCTGCCGGTGTATTTCAAGGGTGAAAAGGACGCCTACTACCGCGTCACTGTCCTGCGCTGTTCCTTCGAGGGTGAGAAACTGCGTTTTCTTGAGCAGGGCAGTGAGCTCGCGCTGGCCTCCGGGCGCGGGGTCTACGAACCCTCGCTGGCGCACTTTCAGGGCCGCTACTACCTGACACTGCGCAACGACACCGACGGCTACGTTGCCGTCAGCGACGACGGCCTGCACTTCGGCGAGATGCAACCCTGGCGCTACACCGACGGCAGCCCGCTGGGCAACTACAACACCCAGCAGCACTGGATCAGCCGCCCGGACGCCCTGTACCTGGTATACACCCGTCGCGGTGCACACAACGACCATGTGTTCCGCCATCGCGCTCCGCTCTTCCTGGCCCGCGTTGATCCCAAAAATCCCGCCGTGCTGCGTTCCACGGAGAGCATCCTGGTCCCCGAACGGGGGGCTCGCCTGGGCAACTTCAGCGTGACCGAAGTCTCCGAGCGGGAAACCTGGGTCACGGTGGCCGAATGGATGCAGGCACCGTCACCACACCACGTCATCCCAACCGACAATCCGTTCGGAGCCGACAACAGCGTGTTCGCCGCGCGTTTGTTCTGGCATCCCGAATCCGCCCAATGAACGGCTTTCGAGCAACCTGCGCTTCAGTTTGTCTGTTTTAGAACCGATCCCGAAACGTATGCATTCCGCCATGACCCGCATCCACCGGCTACTTACCCTCATCCTGCTGCTTGCCGCCGTGCCCGCCGCCCGCGCCCAGGAGGAACGCCTCGTCGAGGAACTTCGCGGCTGGGCGGAAAAGGGGGATTCGGACGCCCAGTTCGAACTCGGCCTCCGACTTCTCACCGGTGAAGGGCTGAAAAAGGACGAGAAACTCGGCGCGGAGTGGCTGGAAAAAGCCGCCCGCCAAAAACACCTCCGGGCCCAATTTCTCATGGGGTCGCTCTTTGAAGACGGCATCGGCGTCAAGCGTGACGACACCCAAGCCTTCGAATGGTATCGGCGCGCCGGCGAAAACGGCTTCGCCGCCGCCCAGCATGCGGTTGCCATGGCCTACGATCTCGGCCGCGGGGTCGCCCAGGATGCAACCGCCGCGGCCGCCTGGCTGGAAAAGGCCGCCGCCCAGAATCACGCCCCCTCGCAAACCGCCCTCGCCGCCAAGTTTGAGCGCGGTGTTGGCGTCGACAAAAATCCATCCAAAGCAGCCCTCTACTACCTGCGCGCCGCCCAGCAGGACTTCGTTCCGGCCATGAGCCGCCTGGCCAACCTTTACTACACCGGCACCGGCGTTCCGGTCGATTACCGCCGTGCCGGCGCCTGGTATCAGCGCGCCGCACGCAGCGAAGATCCCTGGGCGGCCAACAACATCGCCTGGTTTCTCGCCACCTGCCCGGACGAGAGCCTTCAGAACGGCGAACTTGCCGTGCAGTTCGCCACCCGGGCCCTGCGCATCATGGATGAGGCCGGTGAGGAGCAGCGCTACGAAATGCTCGACACCAAGGCAGCGGCACTGGCCCGCAACGGCGAATTTCTTGAAGCGCTCCTCTGGCAGAAAAAATCGCTTTCCCTGCTCCAAGAAGACCGGGAAATCAGCGAGGAGGAACGCAAGTCCCTGCGCGAGGAATTCGAGAAACGCCTCGATCTGTACAAGAAGCAGACCCCTTATCTCGAACCCGAGGCCAAGCCGGAGGCCAACAGCGCCCCGCTGCCCCAGGACAGCATTCTGAGGGAAGAAGGCCTGCCCGGCGGTGACAGCAAGACCAAGAGCGGCAAAAACCGCGGCAAGGGCACGGTGGTCTGACCCCTTGCACCGGTGAACGCCCGCGCACTGATCAAAGCCGGTCGCCAATCGCGTTTTCTCCTGACATGAAACTGCCCATCTGCCTGATTGTCACCCTGGTCTTCTCCGCCGTCTGCGCTGAAGACGGCTTCATCCCACTCTTCAATGACAGGGATTTGACCGGATGGATCGTGCCCGATGGCGACAACGGCCACTGGAAGGTGCTTGATGGCGTCATTGACTACGATGCCTGCAGCGAGGCCACCGGTCGCGATAAAAACCTTTGGACGGAGAAGGAATACAAGGACTTCGTCCTGAGGGTCGACTGGCGCATCAAGCAGACCACCGGCCTGTATGACATGCCCGTCGTGCTTCCGGACGGCACCCACAAGCTCGACGCCGAGGGTCGCGAGATCAAAATCCCCACTCCCAATGCCGACAGTGGTATCTACCTGCGCGGTCTCTCCAAAGCCCAGCTGAACATCTGGTGCTGGCCCATCGGCTCCGGCGAGGTCTACGGCTACCGCATGGACAAGACAATGCCGCCCGAAGTTCGCGCCGGCGTCACTCCAAAAGTGCGCGCCGACAAGCCCGTCGGCGAATGGAATCGCTTTGAGATCACCCTCAAGGGCGAGCGCCTGACGGTCGTGCTCAACGGCCAGACGGTTATCGAAAACGCCCTTTTGCCGGGCCTCCCGGAACGTGGCAGGATCGCCCTTCAGCATCACGGCGGCAAAAATCCCAAAACCGGGGAACTGTCCCCCGCCTCCAGCCTCGTGCAGTTCCGCAACCTCGCCATTCGCGAACTCTGAACTCGGGACGAATTTTTCACCCGAACATTGACACTCACCACGCAGAAAGACATTATCCAAGGCTATGCTCAGGCAAATCATCGGTCAATCCGCCCCGGAACCCACCAGGGAACCTGTGCGCACTCCGCCAGCGGCGCCTGCCGCGGCTGATCGCACCCCATCAACACCGCCCGCCCAGGCCTTCACCCCCCAACGCGCCGCCTCCCCTTCCATGACCTCCAGCAAGAACATCCTCTCCAACGACGTCGAAATCAAAGGCTCGATCCGCTTCTCCAACGACCTCATCATCGACGGCAAAATCGAAGGAGAAGTCCACTCCGACGGTGCTTTGACCGTGGGTGAAAACGCCCTGATCAAGGGTGAGATCAAGACCCGCTCCGTCGTGCTCTTTGGCAAGGTCGAAGGCAACATCACCGTCGCCGAACGCTGCGAATTGAAGAGCAACGCCATTCTCGTCGGCGACATCGAAGCCGGCACCCTCTCGATCGAGGAAGGTGCCACCTTCATGGGCGCTTCCAAGGTCGGCCGCAGGCCCGATCCGAAGCCCGCGGCTGCCCGCCCGGCGCAACCCTGACTGAACATATCCCCGAGTGTTCAAGGGACTTTTCGGATCGAAGAGCGACCGCTCCCCCCCGCCCAAAAATCAAATTGAGGTGGATTGCCCGGCTTGCGGTGCATTCCAGCACGAACCGAAACTCGTCGTTTCGACCCTGTGTCGCGCCTGTGGAGCTCACCTGGCCATTGACCGGGGCCGCGTCGCCGCCACCGGCCAGCCGTCACCCACTCCGCCGGTTCGCCGTACCTCAACCCCGGCACCACGTCCCACAACGGAGGCCTCCAAACCCATCGTATCTACGGAGAACCAGCCGGCAACCACTTCATCCCCCGCCGCAGAAGCTTCGCCAGATGCCCCTCCCCCCCCGGAACTCGGCTTCGGTGCCTTCTTGAAGAATCTCGTATCTCCCACGACTCCGGACGCGAACACCCCGATAGAGGACTCCCCAGAAACGGACTCCCCTGCGGTAAGTGCATCGGCCAGCAAAAAATCGGGCAAACGCCGCACACGCCAGGAGTCCGAGCCAGAACTCGGCCTGGAACTCGAATCCGCCACCTCTTCACCACCGCCGGAAGTCCCCTCACCCACCGCGACCCAGCAAACGGCCACCGCGCCGGTGCCACCGCTCACCACGTGGAGTGCCAGCCGGGGACTGCCTCCCGACCAAGGCCTGTATCGCCAGCAATATTACTGTGAAACGGAGTGCTTCGAGTGCGGCCATCGGGCCGCAGTCAGCCGATCCCAGCGCAGCATGACCTGCAGTGACTGTGGCGCCACCATCCCGATGGACGATGTCGAAATCAGCCACCCGGTCCAGCGTGACATCCGCACCCGAGGGGACATCATGATCCGTCGCAGAGGCAGCGTCACCTCCGAGCGGCTGGAGTGCAAGGACCTGCGCTGTTACGGCCTTCTCGAAACCAGCGTGAAGGCCCGTGGCGACATCATCCTGCGCACCAGCGGCACCCTGCTCGGTGCCCTCGAATGCCGAAGGCTGCTCGTCGAAAAAGGCTCTGACATCACGTTCCTCAACGAGGTGCATGCCGCCCATATCGAAATCCATGCGCGTGTCACCGGCGCCCTAGTCTCCAGCGGCTCCCTGCTCATCGGTGCGACCGGGGCGGTCAATGGCGACGTTACGGCCAGTTCGGTTGCCATCGAGCCGGGCGGCGAACTCAATGGCGCCATGAACATTGTCCGGGCCAAACCAGCCCCGTAGCCTTTCACGGCAACGAATTCCGGCGCCATCCCCCCCACTGCGCCAAGTTTGGGTTGCACGGCGCGGGAAACCGGCTTTGGACTCCTGAACCCCCAATCCCCCTGCCATGTCTGACATCGCCCTCGCCCGAGGTGAAAAATTTCTTCAGGATAACGCCGCCAAGGAAGGCGTCGTAACCACGCCCAGCGGCCTGCAATACAAGATCGTCCGTGAGGGTGAAGGCCGCCAGCCCTCCGCCTCCGACACCGTCGTCGTTCACTACCGCGGCACGCTGATCGACGGCACCGAGTTCGACAGCTCCTACAAGCGCGGTGAGCCGATCGAGTTTCCCCTCAACCGCGTCATTGCCGGCTGGACGGAGGGTGTCCAGCTCATGAAGGAAGGCGCCGAGTTCCGCTTCTTCATTCCCTCCAAGCTTGCCTATGGTTCCCGTGGAGCCGGCCGCGTCATCGGGCCGAACGAGGCGCTCATCTTTGACGTCGAGCTGCTCGAGGTGGTCTGATCCGCTCTTGCCAACCGTGCAAGCCGGCGCATTCGTATCCCGTCCATGGCCATCAAGATCGACCCCTCGCTGCACAAGGAGAAGAAGCCGGACTGGATCCGCGTGAAACTGCCGCGCGACCCGGTGTTCTGGAGCACCAAGGCGCTGGTCGCCGATCTGAAACTCCACACGGTCTGCGAAGAGGCCCAGTGCCCAAACCGTTGGGAGTGCTGGAGCCAGGGAACGGCCACCTTCATGATTGCCGGCGACCGCTGCACGCGCGCCTGCGGCTTCTGCGCGGTGAAGACGGCCAAACCCTTCGCGCTGGAAGCAGATGAACCGCAACGGGTTGCCGAGGCCACCAAGCGCCTTGGGTTGAACCACATCGTCATCACCGCCGTCGCACGCGATGACGTCGCCGATGGCGGCGCCGAACATTTCGCCCGCACGATCGAGGCCGTGCGCGAGGCCGTTCCCAACATCACCATCGAGATTCTCGTTCCCGACTTCAATGGCAAGGACGACGCTCTTGAGTTGGTGATGAAGGCGCGCCCGCACATCTTCAACCACAACCTGGAAACCGTCGAACGCCTGACCCCTCTGGTGCGCAGCCGCGCCCAATATCAGCGCAGCTTGCATGTGCTTCGCCGCGCCAAGGAAATGGCCACCGAAGCGGGCACCAAATGCGCCACCAAGAGCGGCCTCATGCTGGGGCTCGGCGAAACCGAAACCGAACTGTTCCAGGCCATGGATGACCTGCTGGAGCATGGGGTCACGGTCCTGACCCTGGGTCAATACCTGCGCCCCTCGGAACAGCACCTGCCGGTGGTGGAATACGTCCACCCCGACACCTTCGAGAACTACAAGCAGATCGCCCGCAACAAGGGCTTCCGCCACGTCGCCAGCGCCCCGCTCGTGCGCAGTTCCTACCACGCCGCCGATTTCAAGCCGGAGTTGGACCTCTGAATCTTTCTACGGTCTGGGACTTGAATCCCGATCATGGGCCATTGCCCGCCACACGCCAGGCAGGCGTTTTTCAACGAGGCCACGCCCCACGGCGGGCAAGTCCTCACCCCGAAGCGGCGCGTTGAGCGTGTCCTCCCTTTCCAGCTTGCCCGGTTCACGACCATATTTGAAGGCCTGAGCCAGCCCGCCATCGGCGGCCAGCGGGAGTGCCGGCATCCCCGGGTTGGGAACCGACAGGTAGAAACCATGATCACGAACCCGGCAGGATTCGCCGGTCCTGAGCCGCATCCCGGAACGTGCCAGTTCACGGAAAAGTTCGCGCGCCGTCCACTCGGCCGGATCAACGTAAGTGAGAAGGTCGGCCAGCAGCGGTGAGAAAGCCGGGTCGGCACGCAGGGCGGCAAAGGCGGCATCGAGCTCTGTGCGCGCCAGCGGGTAGTGCGTGCAGCCAAGCACAACCGTGCCAAGTTTCTGACCGGGCTGCTCGCGCCGCAGGGTCTCCAGCAACGCCCGCACCTCCTGCGCGGCACAGTCGGCAACGCTCTGCGAGAAAGCGGGGTCGCCTTCAATGACGCCGGCAAGAGCGGCGCTGCCATGTTGGACGATATACGGCATGCGACGTCCGGCACGTCCCAGCAAACTCTCGATCAGCCTCGGATAAGCGCCACTGGCACAGGTGCCGACCGTGGCAAGCACCCCCACCACCCCCTCCTGTCCACCTGCCGCGAGGACACCACGCGCTCCCGCTTCGACCACCCCCACCACGATGACTGGCAGCCCCCAGGCACGGCAAGCCTCGCGCAGGTCCTCCAGACCATAGGCGGTGGCGGTGTTGCAGGCGATGACGATCGCCTTCACGGGGGGCTTGTCCTCCCGAAAGGATCGCCCGTCATGCCAGCGGCGCCCAAGCAGAAAGACGCCATCCTTGAGAATGAGTTCGCGCAGGTAGTCGGTGCGGCCCGCCGCCGGGTAATTGCCATAGGGCATGTTGGCCTGATCCCCGAAATACAGGAAGCGCTCTTGGGCGAAGTCCGGCACGCCGTCGGCGCCCGGCTGCAGGCTGGCGTTGTCGAAGGCGTCGAGAGACAAAATCGCTTCCAGCACCGTCAGCCCCCCGATGCCCGAATCAAAGACTCCGATGGGGAGGTCGCGCAGGTCGCCGGTGTAAGCGGCGCGCTCAAACGACACCGGTCCCAAACCATCCGGATGGGCCGCGGCATGATCGATCACGCGCTGCACCAATTCATCAGCCACAGCGGGACCAAGTCCAGCAACCAGCCAAAGGAAACAAAGGACGCGCATGACGCCATTGCATCACGCTGCCTGCTGGCCGTCAATCCGGAAGGATAGGCCGCCTGCTGACCCATGCATCACCCTCGACGAAAGAGGCCTTTCAGGCGCCCCAACAAGCCACGCTTGGCCTCCCCCTCCGATGTCAGCCGGGCGGCAGGATCCGGCTCAGCCAGCGGTAATGGCACGGATGCCTCCCAGCCGCCCCCTAGGGCCTTGATGAGGGAAACACTGGCGGCCAAACGTTGGCCTGCGGTCTGGGCCGTGGCTCGTTGCATGGCCAGGGCAGTGCGGTTCGCCTCGATGACGTCCAGATAGGGACTGGTGCCTGCCTCGTATCGGGTCTTGGCGAGGGCGGCCGCGCGTTCAGCGCTGGTGCGAGCACGTTGCTGCGCCTCGGCGGCAGTCGCCAGATGGCGAATGGTCGAGAGGCTGGTTTCCACGTCCGCCACCGCGCCAAGGAAGGCCTGGCGCCAACCGGCAAGCGCCTCGTCATGGACGGCGCGTGCCTTCACTAGGTTGAATCGATTCTTGCCGCCGGCAAAGACCGGAACACGCAGGCTCGGCCCGTAGCTCCACATGAGTGACGAAGGCTGCAGGAGCGCGTCGAGATCCATGCTTTGAAAGCCACCTCGACCCAACAGACGCAGGCTCGGAAAAAACAGCGCTCGAGCGATGAACTTCATCGTGACATGGCGAGTCTAGCGAGACTTCCCTAGACGGACCCGATCGGCGCCCCGCGCGGTTCACGAATGCCGTGCAGCAGCCACATGGACAGGACGGCGAAGAGGGCGGCGGCGAGGGCGACCGCCTGAAAGGAACCGGTAAGGCGGTAAATTTGGCCGCTGATCAGCGTGGCGAGCAGCAGTGCGAAGACGTTGCAGAAGCCGAGCACGGCCTGCAGCGTCGAGCGCCGCTCCAGCGGGCAGAGTTCGGCGGCGAGGGTGAGGTCGCCGACCCGATCCAGAAAGAGGCCGAAGCCAAGCACGAAGTAGGCGTAGACAAAGCCGGCAAAATGCCCGGTCAGGGAGACCCAGACCGCGAGGGCCATGCAAACGAGTCGCGAGGCCTGAAGGAGAATCTTGCCGCCGCGGTGGTAGCCGACATAGCCGGCGAGCAGGCTGCCGAGCACGGTGCCCGCAGCCTGGCCGGCGACGAAACGGCCTTCATCCGCCTCGGGTCGGCCACTGACATGGAGGGCATGAATGGTCAGGAAGGCGACCATCATCAAATAGCCCATGCCGGTGAAGCGGGCCAGGACCAGACGCACCAGTTGCGGCTGGCCGCGCAGCAGGCCGGGCAAACCGCGCAGGTAGGCCAGGTAGGGGCCGGATGGCGGAGCCGGATGGCGGTGGCGGGTGTGCTCGTCCTCGTGCATGAAGAGTTGCGACAGCCAGGAGATGAAAAGCAGCGCGAAGGCGGCCAGATGCAGCCAGGCATAGGCTTCGCGACCCGGGTAGTGGGTGATGACATGGTGGATCACCGAGCCGGCCACCACGCCGATGCAGGCCTGGATGATGTAGCGCAGGGCCCAGCCGGCGGCGCGTGCCCGCTCGGGAATCATGCGGGTGACCATCTCCATCCAAGCAACGACGGTGACCCCGCCCAGCAAGCCGGAGACAATGGGGGTCAGCACCACAAAAGTGAGCAGTGCGCCCTCCACCTCCTCGGCAAGCAGCAGGACAAGGCCGGTGATCAGGTAAGGCAGGCGCTGTAGCAGACCAAAGACCAGCACCCAGGGTTTGAACCGCGGCAGTCTTTCCACCAGTGGCGCGATGAAGATGCCGACACTGGCAAAGGCCGCGGGCAGCAGGGCCGGCATGAGGGCGATGATCCAAGCCTGGCCGCCGAGCATTTCGACCATCTTCGGCAGCACGCTCTCCGGTGCCAGGAAAGCCGTGCCTCCCATGTACAACCCGCCCTCCAGGCAGTGGCAGATGAAGTTCCGTCGCACCGCGTGGGCGCCGGGAGGATGGGCGGCGGTCATGGTGCATTCAGGCTGGCGCACGCACCTGCGCCAGCCAGTCCTCCAGATTGTAGTAATTGGTCACGCGCGCGATGCGGCCCCCGTCGATCTCGAAGAAGGCGCCGACGCGCAGGCGGTAACTCTGGCCGTGCGCGGGCGGCAGTCCGTCATCGGCCTGCAGGTAGGTGCCGAGGATGAAAAATTCCGCCGCCGCGCGGCTGCCGTCGGCAGAAGCCATGACGACCAGTTCCTCGACCTGCTCACGGTAGCAGCGGTCCATGCGCCCAAGGAAGGCGCGGAAGGCCTCGCGGCCCGGTTCGCTGCCGCCCTGATTGATGTCATGGACCACCGCCTCGTCTAGGAGGGCCAGCAGGGCCTCGCGATCACCGCGGTTGAAGGTTGCATAATAGGTGCGGACGAGGTCGAGGGCGGACTCTTGCGGACTGGCCATGGAGTCCTCATGTTAAGAGCGGCCGGCGCGCCGTCAACGGCCGGCCGCGCCCCTGTTCGGCCGAAAGAAGCCGGCAGACCCTGACGATACAAGCCTTCCCACATGAAAACGCTCTGCGCCCTCCTCCTGCTGTCCGCCCTAACCGTGTCCGCCGCCACGGACTGGAACCGTTTCCGCGGCCCGAACGGCAGCGGCGTGGCCGAGACCTCCGGCCTGCCCGACAAGGTGACCGCGGACAACACGCTGTGGAAGGTCGAATTGGGCAAGGGCTGGTCCTCACCCGTGCTCTGGCAGGACCGCGTTTACGTCACCGCCGAGACGGGTGAAACCACCCGCGCGGTGATCGCGCTCGATGCCCGCAACGGCAAGGAAGTCTGGCGCCACGAGGAGACCTTTGCGGCGCACAAGAAGCACAACTTCAACAGCTTCGCCAGCAGCTCGCCCTACGTCGATGCCGACCGCATCTACATCAACTGGAGCACCGGCACGACGATCCAGGCCCTGGCACTCGACCACGCCGGCAAGCTGGTGTGGAAAAACGAGCATGTCGCCGACTACATCCATGAACACGGCACCGGCATCTCACCGATTGTTGTCGACGGCATCATGATCGTGCGCAGTGAGTTCGACTGGCAGCGCGACGGCCGCGCCTACACCGAGGACCCGGTGGAGAAGACCTGGAAGAGCTGCTTCGTCGGCCTCGATGCCGCCACCGGCAAGCAGGTCTGGAAAAACGAAGTGCCCAACTGCCTGAACACTTTCTCGACCCCGGTCGTCCGCGAACTCAAGAACGGCTCACGTGAAGTGATCTGCACCAACAATGTCAGTGGTGTGATGGGCATTGCCCCCAAGACCGGCAAGGTCAACTGGCAGCACAACCCGGGTTTCAAGCAGCGCAGCCTCGGTTCCGGCGTTCTCCACAACGGCCGCTACTTCTGCACCTTCGGCACCGGCGGTGGTGTCAAGGAATTCGCCGCCCTCGACCTGACCGGCGCCGAACCAAAGCCCTACGACTTCGCCTTCGGCAAGGGCCTGCCCTATGTGCCCTCGCCACTGGCGGTGGGTGACCTGCTTTACCTGCTGGGCGACGGCGGCATCCTCAAGGTCGTCAAACTCGACAGCGGCGAACTCGTCTATGAGGAGCGTGTCAATGGCAGCGCCGGCAGCAGCAAGTTCTTCAGCAGCCCGGTGGCCGCCGACGGCAAGATTTTCTGCGGCAGCCAGCAGGGTGACCTCATCGTGCTCAAGTTGGGCGAGAAATTCGAGCAACTCTCCGCCAACAAGCTCGACAGCGCCATCAACGCCAGCCCGGCCATCGGCGACGGCCGCCTCTACATGCGTACGGAGAAGATGCTCTGGTGCATCGGCGCCAAGAATGCCCCCCTGCCCTGAGCCGGCAAGCGGGTTCAGCCTTTTTTCAGCACCGCCCAGCATTCGGGCGGTGAAGCTGCCCGGTTGATGGGGCGCAACAGTTGCACCTCAAACTCGCGCGCCGGCAGGCTTTCCGCCCAGTCCGCCACAGCCCGCTGCTCCTCGCGCCCGCCTTCGTGCCCTGGATACACGGCGATCGTGAGCAGTCCACCCGGCGACAGGTTTTCAACCGCCACCGCCAGCGCGACCCGGGTCGTGTCTGCCTGCGTGATGCGGGTTTTGTCGCCACCCGGCAGGTAGCCGAGATTGAACACCACCGCGTCGACTCCGCCCCGCCACTCGGCCGGCAGATGTTCAGCGAGGGTTTCATGCCCTGTCTGCACGAGCGTGCAGCAGGCCGGATCAATCCCGGCCGAGTCCAGTCGCGCACGCGTCGCCGCCAGCGCCTCGGCCTGGACATCGAAGGCCAGCACGTGACCGGTCGGTCCGACAAGGCGGGCGAGAAACAGGGTGTCATGACCGTTGCCGGCGGTGGCATCCACCACCCGTGCGCCCGGGTGCAGGCGGTCGGCAAGCAGCAGATGCGCCCAGCCAACGGCCGAAGGCAGACCGCCGCTGGCACTGGCGAGACGCGGAGATGCGATGGACATGTCCCACCGATGCCGGGTTCGCTGCCGGCTGGCAAGTCTGTGCTTTTCCGGTGCCGTCGCCCTTGCCAACGCCGCAAACGCGCCCAAGTTCCCCGTTTCACCTTCCGCCGACCCCACACGTGAGCCTTGCCCATCCGACCGACGACCTCCGCGTGGCAGAAATTCTGCCACTGATCCAACCCGCCCTCCTCATGCACGAGTACCCGCTCGGCGAGGCGGAGTCGGTGTTCATTGAGGAATCGCGGCGAACCGCCGAGCGAATTCTCAAGCTCGAGGACGACCGACTGCTCGTCGTCTGCGGCCCCTGCTCGATCCATGACACGAAGTCGGCGCTCGAATATGCCGACCTGATTGCCGCAGCCCGGGAGCGCCACGCCGCGGATCTGGAGATTCAGATGCGCGTCTACTTTGAAAAACCCCGCACCACCGTCGGTTGGAAGGGGTTCATCAATGATCCGCACCTCGACGAGAGTTACGACATCAACACCGGCCTGCGCGGCGCGCGCGGCCTGCTGCTCGAACTGGCCCGCCGGCGCGTGCCCTCGGCGACCGAGTTTCTCGACGTCATTACGCCGCAGTACATTGCCGACCTCGTCTCCTGGGGGGCCATCGGCGCGCGCACAACCGAGAGTCAGGTCCACCGCCAGCTCGCCTCGGGCCTGTCGATGCCAGTCGGCTTCAAGAATGGCACCGACGGGGGCATACAGATCGCCCTCGATGCCATCCAGGCTGCAGCCGGCCAGCACTGCTTCCTTTCCGTGACCAAGGATGGCGTCGCCGCCATCGTCAAAACCAAGGGTAACGACGCCTGCCACGTCATCCTGCGCGGTGGCAAGGGCGGCACCAACTACGATGCCGCCGCGATCCAGACCGTGGTTGACCAGCTTGCCCCGCGCGGCCTGCCCGCCAGCGTCATGGTCGACTGCAGCCACGGCAACAGCCTCAAGGACTACCGCCGCCAACCGGTGGTCGCCTCCTCCCTCGCCGAGCAGATGAGCGCCGGCAGCCGTGCCATCACCGGCGTCATGATCGAAAGCCACCTCGTCGAGGGCCGCCAGGACGCCAAGCCCGGCCAGCAGCTCGCCTATGGCCAGAGCATCACCGACGCCTGCGTCAACTGGGCCACCACCGAGTCCATGCTTGAGGACCTTGCCGCCGCCGTGCGCGCCCGCCGCGGCTGATTCATCTCCCGCCATGCTCACCGCCGCCACCGCCCGCGACGCCCTCAGCCGGATGCCGGACTGCCGCGTCCTCGTGCTCGGCGATGTCATGCTCGACCACTTCATCTGGGGCGCGGTCCGGCGCATCTCGCCCGAGGCGCCGGTGCCGATCGTCGAGGTGACCAAGGAAACCACCTTCCCCGGCGGGGCCGCCAACGTCGCCCGCAACCTCTCGGCCTTCACCCCGCACGCCCACCTCATGGGCCGCGTCGGCCGCGACGCCGCCGCCGGCGAACTGCGCCGCCTGCTCGAGTCCGAGGGCGTGCAAACGGCGCCGATGCTCGAGAGCGACACCCTGCCGACCATCGCCAAAACCCGCATCATCGCCCGCCAGCAGCACGTCGTGCGTGTCGACCGCGAGACGGTGGAGAAGCTCAGTGACACCGAACTCGCCGAGGTCGCCCGCCGCGTTGAAACGATGCTCCCGGAACTCGACGCCCTCATCCTCGAAGACTACGGCAAGGGCTTTGTCACCCAGGCCTTTGTCGACACCGTGCTCGGCCTTGCCCGCAGCGCCGGCAAGCTGGTCACCGTCGATCCCTCGCCGCGCAACCCGCTGAACTGGCACGGCGCCTCGCTGGTCAAACCCAACCGCCTGGAGGCCTTCGCCGCCGCCGGCGTCCAGGACGTGCGCACGCCCGGCCCGCCGCTCGAAGACCGCCGCCTGCTCGAGGTCGGCGCCCAGCTGCTCGACCAGTGGTCGGTCGACAAGGTGCTCATCACCCTCGGCGAACAGGGCATGCTGCTCTGCCAGCGCAACGCCGACCCGCACCACATCCCGACCCGCGCCCGCGAGGTGTATGACGTCTCCGGCGCCGGTGACACCGCCATCGCCTTCCTCACCCTCGCCCTCGCCGCCGGTCTCGGCGCCGAGGACGCCGCCGACCTCGCCAACCACGCCAGCGGCATCGTCGTCGGCAAGCTCGGCACCGCGCGCGTGACCCGCGAGGAACTGCTGCAGGCCTTCGAAGACTGACCCTCCATGTCCGACTTTTCCACCCTGTTCCGCGGCCATCTCGACGGCCACCTCGCCACCCTGCAGAGCCTGGAGGGCTGCCGTGACACCCTCGCCAGCATCGCCCAGGCCTGGGTCGACGCCCTGCGCGCTGGCAAGAAAGTGCTGTTCTTCGGCAACGGCGGCAGCGCCGCCGACGCCCAGCACCTCGCTGCCGAACTCTGTGTGCGCTACCGCGCCAACCGCCGCGCCCTCGCCGGCCTGGCCCTGACCACCGACACCTCGGTGCTCACCGCCCACAGCAACGACTTCGGCTTCGAAACCGTCTTCGCCCGCCAGGTCGAGGCCCTCGCCCAGCCCGGCGATGTCGTCGTCGGCATCTCCACCTCCGGCACCAGCAAAAACGTCGTCGCCGGCCTGCGCGCCGCCCGCGAGCGCGGCTGTGTGGTCGTCAGCTTCACCGGTGAAAACGGCGGCGACTGCGCCGCGCTCGCCCACCACGCCTACCGCGTGCCGACCCCGGTCACCGCCTACGCCCAGGAATGCCACCTCATGGCCGGCCACGTGCTCTGCGAGTTCGTCGAGGCGGCCATTGCCGACTGAGCCCCGCCGCGGACGGCGTTATCCTGCCATGTCCCCCGTCATCGCCACCTTGGCGGACCTCGTCCGCATCAACAGCGTCAACCCCGCCTACGGCGGCCCCGGCGAGGGTGAAATCGCCGCCTACATCCGCGCCTTCTTCGAGAAGCGCGGCCTGGAGGTGCGCGAGCAGGAGGTGTTCCCCGGACGCCCCAACGTGCTCGTCCGCTTGCCCGGCTGCAATCCCAGCCGGCGCATCGTCCTGGAGGCCCACACCGACACGGTGTCGGTCCAGGGCATGACAATCCCGCCCTTTGATCCGGTCATCCGCGAGGGCCGGATGTATGGCCGCGGCAGCTGCGACACCAAGGCCGGCCTGGCCACCATGATGCACGCCCTCGCCTCGCTGCA
>JAUREI010000097.1 GCA_030827515.1 Prosthecobacter sp.
CCCGTCCACGTCCGCGACCTGCACGCCACGATCCTGCACCAGCTCGGCATCGACCACGAACGCTTCACCTACCGCAGCCAGGGCCTCGACTTCCGCCTCACCGGCGTCGAGCCAGCCCAGGTCGTGCAGGGGATTCTGGGCTGAGGCGGGGCGTTGTCTACCCGGGGGCTCTCAGATTTCGACCGTGCCTTTGCAGTCAGGGTAGTGGGCGCATCCCCAGAACGAGGTGCCGGCCTTGGGCCCGCTTTTCGCCGTGCGTTGGGCCATCAGCCCCCCGCATTGCGGGCAGGCGGGAGGCTTGGCCGGAGTTGTGTTGGACGGTTCTGTCTGGTCGGTTCGGCGACGATGACGCAGGCGTTCCGTCGCCAGATGCTCGGAGTAACCGCCGTCATGCACAAAAGCAGCTTCAAGCGCCGCGATTTGTCGGTCGAGCAGGAAGTTAGCCTGATGGATGAGGCAAAGAATGGCATTGGCCCGCACCGCTGGAGTGTCGTGCTCCAGCCAGTGAGCGTAAAGAGCCCAGCGTTCGGCGTTGTTGAGATCCGTCAGATCGGACGGATTCGCCCGATTTTTCCGCCACGCTCGCGGCACCGCCCGCACATGGGTGGCCTCCGGGCCATCCATCTCCCACTGCGGGAGCTTGCGGTGACGAAGGTAATCTTCGAAGTCGAGCAGCAGTTCTTCCAAGCTCGCCCGGGCGACATTCACCAGTCGCAGTTCCGTCTGCGAAGACGTCGCCGCTGCCCGGCTGCCCTCGGCGATGTTTTGTCGTCCCGAGCGCGCAGCCTGCACCATCTGGTCCACCGTGCGCGAACGCGGGTCGAGGAAACGCTCGCAGAATTGGATCGTGGCGTCGTAGATCAGCGTGGTCGTCTGAAAACTCGCGGTCCGGCGATAACCGCCGCTGGGCCGCAGCTTGCTGTGGGGTGGCTTCATGGCGGATCAGTCGGATCAGTCGGATCAGTCGGATCAGTCGGATCAGTCGGATCAGTCGGATCAGTCGGATCAGTCGGATCAGTCGGAAAGCTAGTGCTTGCCGGTGAAATGCAAGTATAATCTAAGAAAATACCCCATGAGGATGCCACATCCCTTCCCGCGTGCCGGAGACAGGACTCGAACCTGCACTGGTTGCCCAACCAGATCCTAAGTCTGGCGCGTCTACCAATTCCGCCACTCCGGCGTGCTGGGGTGGAATGAGCAATCTCGCCTGACGGGGCGGGATCGCAAATGCTTTCAGGTGCGGCGCGTGGCGGCGAGGCAGCGGCGAGCGAGCCAGCCGGTGAGCAAAACGGTGACCAGCGGCAGCAGGCCGATCTTGAGGTTGTCGCCAATCCACGGCAGCCAGCCGTCGCGACTGCGGGTCAGGCCGCTGAAATACTTCAGGCCAAAGATCCAGCCGCCGTGCAGGCCGGCGCTGGCCCACAGGGCAGCCGTGTGCAGGCGGATGCGCGCCAGCACCCAGCCGACGGCGAACAGCGTGGAGAATTCGGCAAGCAGGAAATCGGTGTCGCCAAAGCCGCGACCGATCTGACCGAGCACGGCGAAGCCGCTGGCCCAGGTAACATCGGTGTCGGCAATCTCCCAGCCCTGCGGCGGTTTGAGGAAGTGGACGAGGGCAAAGATGAAGGTGGTCCAGAACACGGCAGCGCCCGGGCGGAGGCTGCGCAGCAGGACGCCAAGCAGCAGGCCGCGGAAAAAGATTTCCTCGACGAAACCAGCGCCCAGGGCGGCTGTGATCGGGGCGCCGAGGTCGGTCCAGCGCGGTTCGACCCGCAGAACATGGGCACCGAGGCCAAGGAAGCCCCAGCCGAGCAGGAGTAGCAGGCCGGCGGCGAGGCCGAAACCAGTGCCCCACTGGCGAAGACCATTCACGCAGGGTTTCCAAGCGGGCAGCAGGGCGCGGTCGACCCGCAGGGCGCGCAACAGGGGCACGATGAAGACGAGGGCGCAGACCAGCACCGCCCTGTTGAAGTAGCGCGGGAAGTGGGCGCGGGCGGCGGTGTCGGCCAGCCAGTCGGCAGGGCCGAAGGCGGCCAGGCTGGAGCCGGGCAGCCAGGCGGCGTAGCCCTTGCCGAGTTGGAAAATCGCCGGCGCGAGCAGGGCACCTCCGACCATGACCGCGAGCAGGTAGAGCAGCAGCCGGGGCAGAGAGGCGGCGGGCGGCGTTGAGGTGTCGGCTTGCATGGGGCGGAATCTACCGCATTCTGGCGGCTCTCAATGACCAAAAACCAGATCCACGAATGGCATGATCGCCTGGAGGACGGCCGCCGGCGCTATGTCCGCGGCTATTGGAACTCGCGCGAGTGGACCTTTCGGGTCCTTCTGCCGGAGAGTGAGGATTGGGAGCGGGTGGAGAAGCCGGACGTGGAACTCTGGCTGGCGCTGCGTGATGTCCTGTTCCGCAAGTACCAGCGCAAGCGTCTTCCCTTCAAGCATCTCGCTTCGGTCGATGCCGTGCTGGAGGAGATGGGGGTGAAGCCGCAGCCGGCGGAGTGAGTCAACTCCAGGCTGCGAGCAGTCCGGCGGCCTTGTGCAGGGTTTCCTCCCACTCTTGGGCGGGATCGCTGTCGGCGACGATGCCCGAGCCGGCATGGAAATGCAGCTGGTCGCCCTTTTGGACAGCGGTGCGGATGGCGATGTTCCAGCGGCTTTCGCCGTCGAAACCGAATCCACCGATGGCGCCGGTGTAGAGACCGCGCGGGTGGGATTCCAGTTCGTGGATGATTTCGAGGGCTCGCTTCTTGGGCGCGCCGGTGATGCTGCCGCCGGGAAAGCAGGAACGAAAGGCGGCGGCATGACTGATGTCCGGGCGCAGGGTTCCGGTGACGGTGGAGACAAGGTGGAAGACCTGGGCAAAGCTTTCGACCTTCCACAGTTCGGGCACGCGCACGCTGCCGAATTCGCTGACCTGGCCGAGGTCGTTGCGTTCGAGGTCGGTGATCATGAGCAGTTCGGCGCGCTCCTTGGCCGAGGCGGTCAGGGCCGCCCTGGAAATCGCATCGCGTTTCGGATCGGCAGGAAAGCGCGGACGAGTCCCTTTGATCGGCCGGGTGGTGATGGCTCTGCCGTGCAGTTCAAGGAAGAGTTCGGGCGAGGCGGACAGCACGCGGGTGCCGTCAAGATCGAGGTAGGCGGCGTGCGGGGCGGGGGAGACCTCGCGCAGTCGCAGGTAGGCCGCCAAGGCGCTGGCCTCCACCGGCCAGTCGGCCTGCCAGGGATGGGCGAGGTTGACCTGGTAGATGTCGCCGGCGGCGATGTAAGCCTGGGCGCGGCGGACCTGATCCTGGAAGGCCTCGCGCTGCATCAGCGGCTGAAAGGAGAGGCAGGGTGGCTGCCCGGGGGCGGCTGCACCGGCTGGCAGGCGCGCAAGCAGCGCCTCCGGATCGGCCCAAACGCCCCGATCATGATCAAAGGCGTGAGCCTGGGGATAGAGACCGAGAACAAAGCGGCCATCGAACCCGACCCAGCCGAACAGGCCACCGCTGCCACCCGCAGCACAACCCTCCTCGAGTGCCGCCTCCACCCGGGACCAATCGGTGTCGATGTGACCGCGCAGGATAGTTTGGGGTTGCCAGGCCAGCCAGGAGCGCGCGCCAGGCCCCGCCACGGCGCTGTCAAGCCACACCAGCCCGGATTCACCCGCCAGTCGCCGCACCAGTTCGACCGGTGCCAAGCCCGCGGGGCCGCGCACTTTTTTGGCGGAGGGATCCAAGGAAGATGGCTGAAGCGTTGACACTGGGGGGCGCAAACCCTACCATACGATTTTCCTGCGGCAATCGGCATGGCTCAAGCAACGCCCATCCTTCGCACTGATCGGGGCCGTGTTTTGGCCGCGGCCTGGGTTCTTCTGTGTCTGTTTGCCGTCGTGCAAATCGGCCTGCTGGCACGGGCACTGTGGCTGGCGGCGGGGCCACCCGAAACTGCGGCGGTCGCCCCAGTCACCGAAACTGTCGCTGACCCCGTCGTTGAGATTCGGCCGAAGCTTGTCGCGGCTCCGGTGGCGGCAAGCCCAACGGCCCCTGCTGCATCCGCACTGCCGTCAGAACCTGCCGCGGCTCCTGCTCCGTCGAAAAAAAACTGGATGACGCCGCCCGCGCCGGGTCAGTTGGCGTCGCCGTCAGCGCCTCAAGTGACCTCCGGAGGCTTGGGTCCCCCGCCGGTTGGCAGCCTGACCTTGCCTTCGGCTCCGGCCGCCTTCAACCCGCCGCTGGTCTCACCGTCGGCCCCGGTGACCGCGGCCCCGGCTTCGCCCGAGCCGGCGGCCACCGCACCTCTCCGCCCGACCCCCTCGGCGCCTGCGGATCCGGCGGCGAACATGACGCTCGAGGCATTGTTGGATCTGGCCAAGCAGGTGCGAGGGCTGGGCGACATGCAGGGGGCTTTGGAGGTCTTGCGGCAGGCGGATTTGCGCTTTCCGGCACGGCCGGAGGTGCTGACCGAACTGGCGCGCTGTTACGAGCAGATGGGATTGAATGAGAAGGCGGCGGCATACTGGCGGCAACTCAGTGCCCAGAACCCGAACCGTGCCGATGGCTTTCGCGACCTGGCCCAGCGTCGGTTGAGCACGGCCGCCGGGTTGCCGGCGGCGGAAAGCGGGCGCGTGCTGGCCTTGGGGGCCTGCCGTGCCCAGCGGGACGCGGCCGCGGCCAATGGCGAGAAAGTGCTGCTGCGCATTCCCATTCTGCGTCAGGGCACAGCCCAGGTGGATCCGGCGCAGGTGGACATCGACGTGTACTTCTTTGACCGCGTCAACGGCCAGCAAGTGGCCCTGACCATCGCCGACGAACCACCCTCGGCCTGGATGGCACCGCCCGTCGATTGGAGAGGCATTGGCGAAGAACCGCTCGACGTGACCTATTTTTTGCCGACTTTGACGCCCGGTGAGGTCGCCGCCCACGGCCGGCGTGCCTACCATGGCTATGTCGTTCGCCTGTATTATCAAAACAAACTGCAGGATGTTGCTGCCGAGCCGCGCGATCTCCTCGACTTCGGCTTGCCGACGCCCCGGCCTGAGGCGGGCGCCGAGCATCCCTTCCTGCCCCCGGTGTCCCGTTGAAGGACGGACACCCCCACCCGATGACACTTCTTTTTCTCGATTCCAACGCCGCCACCCGTGGCATCCGCACCGAGGCCCTCAAGGCGCATCCTGGCTGGACCGTCAAGTCCGTGCCCAACCTGGCTGAAGCGCTTGCCTGGCTGGAGACTGCGGATCGTCTCGATCTGCTCATCACCGAGGCGGTCATCGACGCCCACAGCACCGGCTTTGTCTTGCGTGATCGTGCGCTGGCCCGGTTTTCCGCCCTGCGGGTGTTGTTCACAACGCGCTACGACCTGAGTGGTTTCGAAGACCAGGTCGGCGGCTGGCCGGTGCTTGCCGATCCGCCTTTCACGACGGAAAAGCTTGTCCAGAAGGCGCGGGCCGCCCTGACGGCGTCGCAACCCCTGCCCAGGGCGCCCTCACCCAGTCAGTCGGCGCCGACGCTGTCGCCGGGGACGCTGGTCGGCCAGTATCAGATCCTCGAGCGGTTGACCGTTGAACCGGAGTCCGAAACCTACCGGGCCCTGCAGGTCGCCGTGCAGCGGCCCGTGGCCCTTGTCCTGCTCCGTCCGGAACGGGTCGGTCTTCCCGAGCATCTTGAATCGTTCAAGGCACGCGAGCGTCTCAAGGCCTCCATTTCACATCCGCGGATCGCGCCCCTGTATGAGGCGGGCCGGGTCAACGATCTTGTGTTTTACACCCGCGAAATGCCGCGCGGCCGCAGTCTGGAGGATTTGCTGGCCACGGGCGAGACCTTCACTGAGCGCAAGATCGCGGAGCTGCTCTATGGGGTTGCAGAAGCGATGCAGTATGGCGTCGAGCGGGGCCATCATCATCGCCGGCTGGTGGCGCGTGACATCTTTGTCGACACCGAGAACCAGGCGAGCATCGTCAATCTGTTTCGGCCTGCCGACACGTCCACCCGTGACCCGCGCGAGGAGGTTTGCGCCCTGCTGGAGATGGTCGCGCCGCTGGCGGCTGAAGGCAAGGCGCGCGGCTTGGTGAGCGGCCTCCTGGCAGGCCGGCATGACTGGGCGGGTCTTCTGGAGGCACTCGATGAAGTGCGTGAAGCCATGCGCGAACGCAGCATCATGCGCCGCATCGAGGCAGAGGAGAGCAATTCCGCCGCCGGCCGGCGCCTGCCTTGGTGGGGCTGGGCCCTGGTTGCCCTGGCGATCGTTCTTGTCTACGTGCTGGGTTCCGAGGCGGGGCGCAACGGCGTCGCCAAGAACAGCGCGCTGGCACCGGAGATGGTGCGCATCCCCGCTGGCCGGTTCGTTTATCAAAATGGGGAGCGCCGTCAGCTGCCGGAATATTGGATCAGCAAGCATGAGGTGACGCTGGGGCAATACGCCGAGTTCCTGAACGCCACCGGAGCCAGCACCGCCTACGATCATCCCGACCAGCCAAAGACCAAGACCGGCCATGCGCCGCCGAAGTGGGCGGAGCTGCTCGCTGCCGCGAAGGCCGGCGCCACCTACAATGGCCAGCCGATCAGCCTGAACACACCCGTCACCCAGGTTGACTGGTGGGACGCCTCCGCTTACGCCGCCTGGCGAGGCCAGCGCCTGCCCACCGAGGACGAGTGGGAAAAGGCGGCCCGTGGCGAGGATGGCCGGCGCCTGCCTTGGGGAGACCGCCTGGAGAAGGGTGCGGCCAATCTGGGCGATGATTACGAGACCGCCGGCAATGGGGGGCAGATCGACGGGTTTGTGCTTTGGGCACCCGTGGATCGCAACACTCAGGATGTCAGCCCCTACGGGGTTTGCGACCTCGCCGGCAATGTTTCCGAGTGGACCGCTTCCGAACATGCCGGCGAGTCCTGGCCCGTGCATCCCGACTATCCCGATCTGCGTGTTCCGGTGGTGCGCGGCGGGCACTTTGCCCTCAAGGCCGGCAAGGATCTCCTGACCATCCGCACGTTTGCCGAGTCCGCTGCTGAAACCACCCTGGCTCGCGGCTTCCGCACCGCGAGCAGCCAGCCACCGGCCGGACCTCCCCAGTCCTGAACCCATCCATACCATGCGCCTTCTCCTTCTCCTGCTTTTTCTGACCGGTGCCGCGCGCGCCCAATTCGCGGTCAGCCTCTCGCTGCCGCGCACCAACTTCCTCGCTCTGGAGGCCATTCCCGCCACGGTCACCGTGACCAATCGCAGCGGTTCCGAAGTCGTGCTGGGCGGCCCTGGGCGCAGTTCCTGGCTGAGCTTTCAGATGACGGACAGCGGCGGCTACGACCTGGCTCCCCTTGATGTGGATTCGTCCGACATGGTGCAAATCCCGCCAGGAGGCACCATCCAGCGCAAGATTGTCGTCACGGACGCCTACGCGCCTTCGGAACTCGGCAACTACGGCCTGATGGCGCGGGTTGGCCACGCGCCGAGCGGCGAGTTCTATGGCAGCAACCGCGTGCGTTTCAACATCACCGACACCAAGCCGTTGTGGGAGCAGCAGTATGGTGTGCCGGAAGGCTTCCGCGGCGCCGGCAGCGCGCGTCGCTACGGCATTCTGCTGTTCATGGATGTCGGCAGCACCGCGCTGTATTTTCGGATGACCGACGAAAAGTCCGGCGTCCGTCTGCAGACCTACCGTCTCGGTCCGGTGAGCATGGCGCACGACCCGCAAATCACCATCGATCACAGCAACCAGCTGCAGGTGCTCTTCCTCGCTCAGCCGAACATTTACGCCCACTGTGTCATTCTGCCGGACGGCACCCTCAAGAGCCGATCCTATTACCGGGATCAACCCGGCAACCGTCCGCGCCTCGTCCAGGAAGCCGCGGGCGACACCCGCGTCGAGGGAGGCGTGGCGTTTGATCCCAGTGCAGCGCCGGAAGGCAAGCCGGCACGCAAAGCCAGCGAGCGTCCGCCCGGCCTGTGATGGACGCCGACCCGCCTGCCCGGTCTTGGCCCGCGTCCCTGCTCTGGGTCAACGTGCGCCTGCTGCATCCGCTCGTCGGCGGTGACCGACTGCGCACCTACCACATGCTCCGGCATCTGAAGCGCCACTGCCGAATTCGCTTTCTCTGCCCGCTGACAGCGGCGGACACTCCCGAGGCGGTGGTGCGCGCCGGGGAATACTGCGATGAACTGATCACCTGGCCGCATGACCTTGTGCGCAGCGGTTCACCGGCCTTTTACGCCCGCGCGCTCTGCAATTCGGTCTTCGGTCGCCGGCCATTCTCCTGCGCCAAGTATGCCAACCCGCAGGCCCGGAGGCTTCTGGAAAAGTGCCTGCGCGAGGCTCCCTCCGGTGAGGTGGCCGTTGCCGACTACCTGATGTCCTTCATTCATTTCGACGGTCTCGACCTGGACTGCGGCCCGCCGGTGGTGGTGTTCCAGCACAATCTGGAGTCGCTGATCTGGGAGCGTCATGTCCAGACCGCGCGCGATCCGTTGCGCCGCTTTGTCTGCGCGCGCGAGCGTGATCTCACGCGCGCCTTTGAGCAGGTGGTGGCCTCCCGTGCCGCCGGCCAGATTGCCGTGTCGGAGGAGGAGGAACGCGCCTTCCGCGAGGATCGCGGCATGGGCAATGTCCTCGGCTGGGTGCCGACCGGGGTCGACTGCGACTATTTTCAGCCGGCACTCGCCACGGAGGGGCCGCCGACCCTGGTGTTTCTCGGCTCGATGGACTGGCAGGCGAATGTCGAGGCCATCCTGCACTTTGCCATGCATGTCCTGCCGCGCATCCGGCAGGCCGTCCCGGAGACCCGGCTCATGCTGCTTGGGCGCAATCCCGTGCCCGCCCTGCGTGAACTCGCGGCGCGGGACCCGCTGGTGGAAGTCACGGGAACCGTTGACGATGTCCGTCCCTACCTGGCCCGCGCCACCATGATGATTTTGCCGTTGCGGGTCGGTGGCGGCACGCGCATCAAGGTCTTTGAGGGCATGGCGGCCGGACTGCCGGTGGTATCGACCCGCATCGGTGTCGAGGGCCTGCCGGTGGTGGACGGCGTGCATGCCCTGCTGGCCGACGAGCCGGTTGCCTTTGCCGACGCCGTGACGGCTCTGCTGCAGGATCCCTGTCGACGGGCGGACCTGGCGCAAACCGCGCGCGCCTGGGTGGAGGCCGAGTTCAGCTGGGAGCGCGCCGCCCGCCAGTTCCTCGACCTCTGCGCCAGGGTCTGAAGCGGGCGCGCTCGCAGGCCAGCCTTGCCAGTCGGCAAAGCCTGCTTAGAATGGTTCTTCCCCCCTCTTCATGAGCCAGAACGCCATCACCCCGACCCGCGAGCAGGATTTCCCCGAGTGGTACCAGCAAGTTGTCCGCGCCGCCGACCTGGCGGAAAACTCCGAGGTGCGCGGATGCATGGTCATCAAGCCCTGGGGTTACGGCCTGTGGGAGAACATCCAGCGCCAGCTGGATGCCAAGTTCAAGGAGACGGGACACGTCAACGCCTACTTTCCCCTGCTCATTCCCCTCAGCTACCTGGAGAAGGAGGCCGAGCATGCCGAGGGCTTTGCCACCGAGTGCGCGGTCGTCACCCACCACCGCCTTGAGGCCCGGAAGCAGCCGGATGGCAGCACCAAAATGGTTCCCACCGGTGAACTCGCCGAGCCCTTCGTCATTCGCCCGACTTCGGAAACGATCATTGGGGCCGCCTTCGCGCGCTGGGTGGAGAGCTATCGCGACCTGCCCCTTTTGATCAACCAGTGGGCGAACGTCATGCGCTGGGAAATGCGCCCGCGTCTGTTTTTGCGCACCGCCGAGTTTCTCTGGCAGGAGGGCCACACCGCCCATGAAACGGCCGAGGAAGCCCTTGAGGAAACCCGCCTCATGCACCGGGTCTACACCGATTTCCTTCGCAACCACCTCGCCATCCCGGTGATCCCCGGTGAGAAGACCGAGAACGAGCGTTTCCCCGGCGCCGTCAACACCTTCACCGTCGAGGCCATGGTCCAGGATCGCAAGGCCATCCAGGCCGGCACCTCACACTATCTGGGCCAGAACTTTGCCAAAGCCGCCAACATCCAGTTCCTCGGTCGCGACAACACCCGACAGCTCGCTCACACCACCAGCTGGGGGGTCAGCACCCGTCTCATCGGCACGCTCATCATGGCCCACGGCGACGACGACGGGGTCATCCTGCCGCCACGCATCGCTCCCAGCCAGATCGTCATCCTGCCGGTCACACCCAAGCCGGACACCCGGCAGGAGGTCATTGATGCCTGCGAGGCTCTGGCTCAGACCCTGCGTGTCCAGACGTTTCATGGCGAGCCCCTGCGTGTTCACGTCGACAAGCGTGATCTGCCCGGTGGCACCAAGAACTGGGAGTGGGTCAAGAAGGGCGTGCCCCTGCGAGTCGAGATCGGCCCGCGTGACATCAGCACTCGCAGTGTCGCCGTCAGCCGACGTGATCAGGGTCCAAAGGCCAAGGAATTCATCCCCAAGGAGGATTTTCTTCAGTCGGTCGTCGAGCGTCTCCAGGACATCCAGGACGGCCTGCTCGCCCGTGCGACAGCCTTCCGCGATGCCAATCTGCACAAAATCAACACTTTGGAAGAATTCCAAGCGTTTTTCGCCGAAGGTGCCCCCGGCGGGTTTGCGCTCATGCACTGGGCCGGCTCCAATGAGGAGGAGGATCGTCTTGCCAAAGAGATGAAGGTGACCATTCGCTGCATTCCCCTGGGTGACACCCACGCCGAAGAGGGGCAATGCTTCCTGACCGGCCGTCCCAGCACGCGCCGCGTGGTCTTTGCCCGCAGCTACTGAGCGAGCGTCAGCGCATTTGAAGGGGCGGCATGAACCGCCCTGCAACAACCCTTGAAGCCAAGGATCCGCTTGGAATTAGGGCGGCATTGCCTTGCCTAGAATTGTAAACACCTTTGCTTTTAAACAAAGAAAACCTTTACCAAAAGGTTCAGAATCATTACAACTTCTTCAAAATAACAGATTTAAATTCCCCAACCCACCATCGCCAACCCGCTCTTCGCTCTCGAAGGCAGGTTGGCGTTGCAGTGCAACTCCGTTTTGCCCAGCCACCATGAAAATCCTCCGTCGCCATCGTCGGTTCCTCAACAGCCTGCTCGCCCTGCTGGTATTCATCTGGCAGATGGGCCAACCCCTGCAGGCCGCAACTCTTTCATGGACAGGGGCTACCAATACCAACTGGAGCGATGCCGGCAACTGGAGCGGAGGGACCCCAACCGCCGGCGATGACGCCGTTTTTGGCTCCACCATTCCCGGGACCGGCCCCCTCATCACCCTCGGTGCGGGTAGCCTGGCCAACAGCTTGCGTTTCAACAACAACTACACGCTCAATGGCGGACAATTGGCTCTCGGAACGGGCGGCATCCGGGTGGATTTCGGTCGGCTTGTGCGTGTGAACTCCCAGTTGAACGGAACCGACGGCCTGCTGCTCAGCGGCGGTGGCGCGGTCCGTCTGGCTTCGGGCAACACCTACACGGGCACCACGACGATTGCCAACGGCGCCCTGATCATCACCAACCCCAGTGCCCTCGGTTCGGACAACTCGACCATCCTGGTGACCGGGTTCAACCCCGCGATCACTTCGACCAACCTTCGCGGCTTTGGCGGCGGCTCGCTCGTTTTGGATGGGACCGGTGGCGACATCAACCTGACCCGCAATCTCAGCCTGCAGGGCTATGGACCCTTTTCCGACCGCAGCGGCTCCCTGATCAGCACGGGCGTCAATACCCTGTCTGGAGAGGTGACCATGGGAACGGCCTACAATGGCACCTTCCTCAACACGCGCGCCATTGCGGCGGATGGCACGCTGAATCTGACGGGCACGTTCAACGTGCAGGGCACGGCGGGAACCACGGTGAGCAACCTCGGTGGTGTCAACCAGGCAGGGGCGAGTTTCTACAACGTGACCGGAACGCTGGCCGGAACCGGCACCCTGGAAAGCAGCGGCGGGGGCACGTTGTTCCTGAACCCCACGGATGCGTCGGGATTCTCGGGCGTCATTCGCGTCAGCGGCAGTGCGGCCAGCGGCCAGAGCGTGGTGCGGATCGACTCACCGAACGTGCTTGGCACACGAACCGCCACCACCACCAGTTCCGTGCTCGACATGAACGGTGGCGTGCTGGCCATTCTCATGGATTCACCGTCGGTTCTGGCCGGTGGTGCCGCCGCCAACGTGTATGGCCGCGCCGGCAGCACATTCTTTGCCGATCACACGCCCAACAGCTCGGTCAAGGACCAGACGGTCACCTTCGGTCAGTTCGCGTTTGAGGAAAACCAGACCTTCACCTTCAACAGTCGCAACGGCTATGGCATGACCTTCGGGGCCGCGCCGGTGCAGGGGGGCAACAACAACACCACCCTCACCAACAACCTCCAGGGCGGAGCCCAGCTCACCTTTGTCGGCAACTTCTGGAGCAACACCGACAACGGGGCCGCCCGCACGATGACGATCGGGGGCAACGGCAACACGACCATCAATGGCAACATCCTTGCCACCTCGACCACTTTTGATCATGTGCTGAGCAAGTCCGGAACGGGAACCCTGACGCTGCTGGGCACGGCATCCACCCTGGACGGCGCTGTCAGCATCAGCGGCGGTACGGTGGCCATCAGCGACTGGCGTGCCATCACCAACAATGGCTCCGCGATCAACCTCAACGGCGGTACGTTGAGCGTCATCGGCAACAACGTCAACCAGACCAACCTCACCACCAGCAAGGTGATCAACCTGTCTGGAACCACGGGATCCGCGACGATTCTCGCCAATCAAACCGGCACCAGCCCCGGAATCATCCTCAACGCCAACTTCACCGCGACGGGCGCCGGAACCAAGACCCTGACCCTTGGCGGAACGAACCTGGCTGCCAACACCATCAACGGCAGCATCGTTCAGAATGGCACCACGAACCTCCTCAAGATTGATGCCGGCACCTGGGTGCTGGCCGGGGTGAATGCGTACACCGGCACCACCACTGTCTCCAACGGCGTCCTGCGCGCAAAAGCCAACGCAGCAACATCCACGGTAATCGCAGACACGTCGAATCTCGTCTTCAACCAGAACAACAATTATGCCGGTGGTACCTTCGAGTTCCTTGGCCAGGCGAGCGCCAACAATGTGGAGACGGTGGGGTCGTTGGTGCCGACCAATGGTTCGGGCACCATCAAGCTCACGCCGGGCAGTGGTGGCACGGCCTCCCTGGTTTTTGCCTCGCTTGGCACTGTGGGTGGAGGTGGCTCGGTCAACATCGTGGCGCCCACCAGCGGTGACAGCGTGACCTTCACCACCGTTCCGGCTGCAAACAACATTCCCAATGCCGGCTTTTACTACAACGGGTCCAACTTTGCTTTCACGACGGCCGCCGGCCTTGTCCGCGCCCCGGTCTATGGAACGGACGCCGACTTTTCGACCAGCGCCACGTTGCTCACCGCAGGTGCCAGCAACGAAGTCACCGGCAGTTTCACCACTTCGGGAGCGCTGGCCATCGACTCGTTGAAAATCAGCGGCAGCCAGACCCTCACGCTCGCAGGCAACCTGACGATCCGCACGGCGGCGGGTGCCAGCAATTCTGGCGGTATCCTGCAAACCGGTGGCAGCGGCACCATCACGGGTGCCTTCAGCATCGGCACGAACAACGCCGCTGCCACCGTGATCCGTGTGGACGGTGCCACCGATGTCCTGAGCCTCGAATCCACCTTGTTCGGCACTGGCGGCATCACCAAAACCGGTGAAGGCATGCTGCGTCTCTTGGGTGCGAACATCCAGACTGGCACCATCTCGATCAATACGGGCACGGTCCGCCTGGTTGACACCGGGCGCCTGGGTGCGGCGAACGCTGCGCTGGTCATCCGCCAGGATGGCGTCCTGGAACTCAACGGCGTGACACCAGCGA
>JAUREI010000078.1 GCA_030827515.1 Prosthecobacter sp.
AACCGTGCAGGGCAGGGAACTGGAGATCCTGCGGATCGGCGGCGACACCGCCCCCAACCGGGTTTTCCTGCGTGCCCGTGCCCATCCCTGGGAACCGGCCGGCAACTGGGTGGTTGAGGGCTTGGTGCGCCGTCTGCTGGGTGAGGACGGCCGGTCCTTCCTGGAGCGGTACAGCGTCTGCATCCTGCCGATGGCGAACAAGGACGGCGTCGCACGGGGCGGCACCCGCTTCAACCTGATGGGCAAGGATCTGAATCGCAACTGGGACAAGCCCGCAGACCCGCACTACGCGCCTGAGAATGCCGCCCTGGAACGCTGGCTGGCGGATGAGATTGCCGCCGGTCGCAAGCCCGACCTGGCGCTCGACCTCCACAACGATGGCAGCGGTCGGCTGCACCTGAGCCGCCCGGCAGGGCCCGAGGGCGAAAAGCATGTCGCGCGCATGGGGCTGTTCGAGCAGTGCCTGCGACGGCACACCTGGTTCACCGAGGGATCCACCCAGCCGAGCTTTCACAATCCCGGCTCGCTCGGGGAGGGGTTCTTCGAGCGGTTCGGCATTGATGCCGCCATCCTGGAGTTCCACTGCAATCACATTGCCGGTCTCAAGCAGCCCGCGCTGGGTCGTCACTGGATCACCTTCGGACAGGGGCTTGCCGAAAGCTTTGATGCCTATTTCCGCGAGTTGGCGGCCGGTTCGCGATAGTCGGCGCATTGCTTGGCGGACAATTTCCGTGCTCCACATTCAGGAGGTGAAGGGCGGGAGGCTGGCAAACTCAAGTTGGTCGCCTGAGGTGGCATGAATCCGTCGTGAAAGCCAGTGCTGACGTCCCGTATGCTTTCGGTCATGTTTTCCCGACTGCCGATCTGCGCCCTGTTCATCACCGCCGCCCTGCCAATTGTCGCTCAACCCGCGGGGGACGGTCGCACGGACGACACCGCGGCGGTCCAGCATTTGCTCGACGCGGGTGGGGCGGTGCGCTTTGGCCGCGGCACCTACCGGCTGACCCGGACCCTTGAGGTCGATCTCGACCAGACCGGCTTTGTTTCGCTCAGCGGCGATGGTGTCGCGCGGTTCGTCATGGCGGGCCCCGGGCCGGCTTTTCGCTTCAAGGGCACGCACGGCGGCACGGCGGCGCCGCAGACCTTCAAGCCGGAGGTTTGGGAACGCCAGCGCACCCCGATGGTGGATGCCATTGAAATCGTCGGCGACCACCCCGAGGCCGACGGCATTGAGGCGGTTGGCACGATGCAGCTCACCCTGACCCGCGTCGTCGTGCGCGAGGCCCGCCACGGCGTGCGCCTGGCGGTGCGCAACCGCAATGTCATCCTCAGCGAGTGCCACCTGTATCACAACCGCGGTGTCGGCGTGTTTTACGACGGGGTCGACCTGCACCAGTCGACGATCACCGGCTGTCACATCAGCTACAATGCCGGCGGTGGCGTGGTGACGCGTGGCGGTGGCGTGCGCAACCTGCATATCGGCAACTGCGACATCGAGAGCAACATGACGCCCGAGGCACCGCCCACCGCCAACGTCCTGATCGATTGCACGGGGGGATCGACCGCCGAGGTGACGATTGTCGGATGCACGATCCAGCACAATCCGTCGCCGGGGGCGGCGAACGTCCGCTTCATCGGTCGCGGCAAACCCTATGGCGGAGACGAGTCGGTGCGCTGGGGACACCTGACGATCGCCGACAACGTGCTCAGCGATGTCGAGATCAACATCGACCTGCAGCACGTGCGCGGGGCGGTGATCACTGGCAACACCTTTGGGGTCGGCTACCAGCATGACCTGCGGGCCGTGGACTGCAGTCATCTGGCCATCGGTGCCAACACCTTCGATCGCAATCCGCCCTACTACCGCGGCAAGTCGGAGGCCGTGAAGGGCGGGTTGGTGTTTCGCGACTGCTCCGACTGCACGTTGACCGGCCTGCATGTCAGCGGCGTGCGCGGACATGAGGCGGCGCTGCTTTTGGAGGCCTGCTCCGGCTTCAATCTTTCGGGCTGCACCCTGCTCGACAGCGATGGCGTCGGCCTGCTCCTGCGCAACTCCCGCGACAGCCTGGTCACCGGCTGTCGCATCGCCGATCGACGCCCGGATCGCACGGCAGCGCCATCGATCCGAATCCAGGGCGGTTCGGGCAACGACCTGCACGCCAACCAGACCGCGCAGGGTGTGGAAACCCGTTGAACTCCTTCGCCATGTCTGTCCGTCCTTTCCTCCTCGCTTCGCTGCTGCTGGCTGGCATTCCTGCGACCGCGTTGGTTGCCGCCGGTCCCAAGCCGGGTCCGGTCGCCTATGTCACTCTGGAGACACGCGATTACCGCGTTGAGCTTGCCGGCGATCGCGCCTGGACGATCAGTCGGATCGTCCACCGCGGCGCCGAAATCACGGGTCGCACGGGCTTCTACGGCACGGTGTTCGCCGCCGAGGGCGGTCGCTGGATCGGCACCGGGCACAACGAGGGTGGCGTTGAGCAGGTGGTGAGCGCGGTTTTGACGGTCGATGGCCAGTCGCGCGAACTCACCGATGGCGCGGTCCATCGCGGCGCACGGCTCGAGTTGCGCAAGCAGTCCCGCCTTGGGCCGATCCAACTGGAGGCGATCTACACGGTGACCGACGACGCCATCCTCGAGCGTCACCACTACCATTTCACCGAGGAGGTCAAGGTCGCCACGATGTATGCCTTCATGCATCCTTTCCTGCCTTCGACTCAGGCCTGGATGGCGGAAACCGCCGATGGCCGGCGTGTCGAGGGCGGCTTCGATGACGGAGGAGGTCATCGCCTGCGCGAGGATGTGCGTTGGACCGCCATTCATGATCCGTCCGCCCGGCGGGCCACCCTGGTCTGGAGTCCGGAAGTCATTGAGGGCAGGGAACTGAAGACCTTTTACTGGGACAAGAATGTCTATCACAAGCTCTACCATTCGATCTACGCCAAGACGACCGTGCCGGCCGGAACGCGCCGCGAGGTGGCGGTGGTGCTGCGCTGTGTCGAGACCGGTGAAAGCGACTGGAAACCGGCGGTGAACGATCTCGTCAAGGAAACCGCGCAGGGCGGGTTCCATCAACAACCCGGATCCCGATGATGCGCCTCTTGCTCCTGCTGCCGTGCCTTGCCCTGCTGCGTCTGAGCGCCGCCGACTTGCAGGTCGATCCGGTGCGCGGCGATGATGCGGCCGACGGTCGTTCCGCGCCGGTGCGCACACTGGCGCGTGCCATTCGTTTGGCGGCTCCCGGCGACACGATCCATTTGCAGCCGGGGGTTGTGTATTCCGACAGCGCGGTGTTCGCCAACAAGCACGGCGAGCCTGGCCGGCCGATCACGCTGGATGGTCACGGCGCCATCCTCGACGGCAGTGAACCCGTGCGGGCGGCGGAGTGGGAGGCGCTTGGAGGCGGATTGTTCCGCAAAAGTGACCTGGTTCCCTCGCTGAATGACGCCATGCTGGGACGCTGGTTCTTCCTGTGGGACGGGCGCATGAACACCATGGGCCGCACCTCGAAAGGCCCCAAGGCGGCGTTCAAGAAGCCGACGGAACTGCAACCCGGCGAGTGGACCCATGCCGACGGAGCCTTCTACCTGCGCCTGGCCGACGGGGCCGATCTGGATGCCGCCAACATTCGCTATCCCGCGCGTGCCAACGCCGTGTCTCAGGCCGGCAAGGGTTCGCACCTGGTGATCCGCAATGTCACGGGTCGCCATGTTTACAATGACGGCTTCAACGTTCATGGTTCCCAGCGCGCCCTGGTGTTTGAAAACATTGCCGCGATCGAATGCGGGGACGACGGCTTCAGCGCCCATGAGGATGCCGAATGCCGGATCGATGGGTTTGTCAGCATGGGCAATTCGACCGGCCTTTGCGACACGGTTTCCAGTGTCACGCACTACCGCAATGTCTACATCCGCGACTGCCAGGGTTACGACGTGTTCTTCATCGGCGACTCACCGCACTCGATGGAGAATGTCATCGTCGAGAGCACGGCGGCGCGCGCGCTCGAAATCGCCCGTCACAACGACCGTCCCCAGAACGGGGTGGGCGAGGTGGTCCTCAAGAACGTGCTCATCCGCCGGGTTGCGCCGACACCCGGAGTCGCGCATGTCGGCACCGGGGTTCGTCTGAGGATGGAGAACTGCACGCTGGAGGGGGTGCAGTTCACCGCTGCGGCGGGTGGCGAAACCGAAACGCGTCGCTCCGTGTTCCGGGGGCAGTCGAGGCTGGAGATTCGCGAGGGAGCGCGGTGGGCTGGGCAGGGCAACCGTTATGACTTGCTGGAACTCGTGGTTGGAGCGCGTCGATTTGGCGCGGCGGATTTTGTCAGTTTCCAACAGGCAGTGCAGGGTGAGGTGGGGTCGGCCTGGGGCAAGGGTGAAGGTGCGGGCGCCGACTCGTCCTGGCATGACAAGAAGAGCCCTTGAAACCTGGCGCGCCCAGTGGCGAACGAGCTTGGGAAGTCAGCCGGTGATCAGGGCTTCCAGGCGTTTGACACTGGCGGGTTGGGCGGTGCCGAGTTCCTGGGCGAAGACGGAGACGCGGTATTCCTCGAACAGCCAGCGGAAGGTCTCCCGGTTGGCGGCTGGAACCTCCTGTTCCCAGCCGTCGAAGTCCCGGATGAGGGCGGCTTTGTCGGCGTCTTTGGCCGGGTTGTTGGCGGCGCGTTCGGCGCGCAGCAGCACGGCCTTCAGGTAACGCGGCAGGTGCAGCAACTGCGCGTGCGGGGTGCTCAGCAGCAGGTCCGCGGGCAGCAGTCGGGCGACATCCTCCGCCAGGCCGGCATAGGGACGCGGGAAGGCCAGGATCCGGCGCTTCAACTCGTCGGTCTGGCGCAGCAGATCGCGGACGCGATGGGCAAGGGCGGGGAAGTCGCGGCGGGCGCGGTCGGTCATTTCGCGAAAGCGCGCCTCACGCAGGGGCAACAGCGGCTCCAGGCGCAGGATGTGGACGAGCACGTGCTCCGCCGCCTGTTCGCTCAGCGCTGTCTTGGCCGCCGGAGTGGCGACCGGTTGGGCGAGCTTGGCTGCATCGAGCAGGGCCAGGCTGGCGAGACCGCCTGTCCTGGAGGCCGGGGCGGGGACATCCAGAGGGCGCAGTTCCTTGCGCAGCCAGGCGATGTCCTTGGCGAGGACCGTTTCAGCCAGTTGGCGCACGCCGGCGGGCGAGGCGGTGAGAGCCTCCTGCAGTCGCCGGAACAGGCGCAGGTTGACACCTTCGGCGCTGACTTCCAGCCCCGGGTGTCCGAACACCGGCGCGCCGCCGATTTCCTCAATGAGCACTTTCTCTGGAAGATCGCCAAAGGACCAGGCCTGGAGGCCGTGTTTTTCGAAGCTCCGCACCGCTCTTTCCCAGGCGTCGGAACGCTTCGTCTGGCGCTTCGCCAGTTCCTGGACGCTGGCGAGGTCGCGGGTCGCGAGCATGGGTTGGTTGGTGGTGCCGACAATCTCCAGCCGCGGCCGCAGGTGCGCGGGCAGGCAGTCGGCGGGCCAGTCGCCGGCACGCACGTCGAGGCGGTGGCGGTCCCGCAGGAAGGTGGCAAAAGTCTCGAAGAAATCGCCGTGGCCGGGCTGAAACTCGCGGGCCATGGCGCGAGCGGTCGCCTCGAGGGGCATGAGGCTCCGGCGCAGGCTTTTGGGCAGGGCGCGCAGCAGGGTGAGGACGATTTCCTCGCGCAGGCCCGGCACCAGCCATTGCACCTGGCCGCTGCTCAGGTGCTCGGCCACCGGCAGGGGCACGCGCACCGTGACGCCGTCATCCTCCTGGCCGGGCTTGTAGGCGTAGGCGAGCGGCAGCACGCTGTTGCCGAGCGGAGCCTGGTCGGGGAACTGGTCGAGTTCCTCGCGGACATCCTCGCCACGCGTCAGGTCTTCCTCGCTGACGAAGAGGTAGTCGGGTTCACTGCGGCTGCGATCCTGAAGGATGCGATTGAGATCATGCACCGACGACACTGCCGGCAGTCGGGCGCGGTAGAATTCATAGAGATGTTCCTCGACGGCGTGAACGCGGCTGCTGCGCACGCGGGTCAGCGCCGCCTCGAGGCGGGCGCGCAGCTTCTGGTTGTGCTGGAAGAAGCGGTGCGGCAGGGCTGCGCCCTCCTCGAGCAGGGCACCGCGGATGAAGAGCTGGGTGGCGGCCACAGGGTCGATCCTGCCGAAGTCGACCTTCCGACGCAGGACCTCCAAGCCGTGAAGGAGATGGCGTTCACTCACCAGGACCCGGCCGGCCTTGGCGCTCCAGTGTGGCTCGCTGTATTTCTTGACCACCAGATGCGCGCCAAACTCGGCAGCCCACTCCGGGTTGATGCCGGCGGCGGTGCGGGCAAAGAGTTGGGAGGTCTGAACGATTTCAGCGGCGACGATCCAGGCCGGTTGACGGGTTTTTTCCGCGCCCTTGGCGTCATGCCTGTCGCGTCGCTCGTAGAGGTGCGAGCCGGGAAACAGCGTCACCTCACGGTTGCCGGCGGCCTTGTAGAGGTTGCGCTCCGTGCGCTGGGCGATGTGCCCGAGATGACCCGCCAGGATGCAGCGATGCAGGCGATCGCCCGGGGTTTCCGGCACTCTGGAGCCGGAGTGACGCTTCGCTTCGGTCGAGGGGTCGGCCGGCGTCCCGGACGCCGTTTCCTTGGGGAACAGATCCGTGAGTTGGCGCCAGAGATCGCGCCATTCGGTCAGGCGGGTGAACGAAAGGAAGTTCGCCTTGCAGAACTTGCGCAGGGCATTGCGCGATCCCTCGGACGGTGAGGGCGCGGCCCGCCAGATTTTCAGCAGGGTCAGGAAGTCGGATTCGGGGCTGGCAAAGGCCTTGTGGGCGGCCTGGGCAAGTTCCTTTTTTTCCTCGGGTCGTTCTCGTGGATCGGGAATGCTGAGGCCGGCGGCCAGCACCAGCATGTCGGGCAGACAGCCCTCGGCGCGTGCCTGCAGCAGCATGCGTCCCAGGGTGGGATCGAGCGGCAGGCCGGCAAGTTCGCGGCCAAGACCAGTCATCTCATGCGTGTCATCGAGGGCACCGAGTTCGTGGAGAAGATCGTAGCCGCCGCGAATGGCGGCGGCCGACGGGGGATTGAGGAAGGGAAAATCCTCGATGAGGCCAAGATGGAAGGCCTTCATGCGCAGGATGACCTCGGCCAGGTTGGCGCGCTGGATTTCCGGTTGGGTGAAGCGCGGACGCTTGAGGAAGTCCTCCTCGCTGAACAGGCGGATGCAGACGCCGTCCTGAAGGCGGCCGGCGCGACCGGCCCGCTGGTTGGCGCTGCTTTGGCTGACCGCCTCCACCGGCAGACGCTTGGTTCGGGTGCGGGCGTTGTAGCGGCTCATCCGGGCCAGGCCGGTGTCGATGACGCAGCGGATGCGCGGCAGGGTGATCGAGGTTTCGGCGACGTTGGTGGCGATGATGACGCGTCGCTTCGGTCCGGGGGCAAAAACCCTCTGCTGATCCTGGGCCGCCATGCGTCCGAACAGGGTGAGGACCTCGGTGCCGGGGCCGAGACGGCCTTCCAGAAGGTCGCGCGTTTCACGAATGTCGCGCTCGGTTGGCATGAAGACGAGGACATCGCCTTCGTTCGATTCGCGCAGCGCCTCCATCGCTGCGCGCGCGGCGGCCTCGACATGTCCGGGATCCTCGTCGTCGTCCGCGGTCGGTTGGTGACGAATTTCAACAGGGTACAGACGTCCGGAGACTTCGATGATGGGAGCGCCGCCGAAATGGGCGCTGAACGCCTCGGTGTCGATGGTGGCCGAGGTGACTACGAGCTTCAGGTCGGGCCGCCGCGGCAGCAGTTGCTTCAGGTAGCCGAGAAGGAAATCGATGTTGAGCGAGCGCTCGTGCGCCTCATCCAGGATGAGCACCGAGTAGGCGCGCAGCAGGGGGTCGCTCTGAATCTCCGCCAGCAGAATGCCGTCGGTCATGAACTTCACGCGCGTGTCGCGGCGGGTGTCGTCGCTGAAGCGCATCTTGCAGCCGACCTCTCCGCCCCAGGTCACGCCGAGTTCCTCGGCGACGCGTTTCGACACGCTCAGTGCGGCCACGCGGCGTGGCTGGGTGCAGCCGATGCGGCCGGGCAGGGTGCGTTCCTCCAGCAGTTCCAGGCACATCTTCGGGATCTGCGTCGTCTTGCCCGAGCCGGTCTCACCGGCGAGCACGACGACCTGATGCGCGCGCAGGGCGGCGAGGATGTCCTCGCGGCGGCTGGTGATGGGGAGGTCGGCGGGATACTGGATCAAGGGCAGGGCATGTTGCGGAGGAAGCGCCCGCCTGCAACTGCCGGTCCCCGTGCCTGGCGGGAAGAGTTCAAATCTCGGATTTCACCTTTCAGATCCGAGAAAGCCTTGGGCCCTGGCTGGGGCGCATGGGTCACTCCACCCGGCCGGGTTCGCGGGAGCCGCGACCCTTGGGGCGTTGATGCAGGGAGTCGCCCAGTTCCTCGCGCATCCCGGCGGCGTAGCCCTGGAGACGGGCAACGACCTCCGGATGTTGCGTGGCGACGTTGTGGCGTTCGCCGACATCCGCGTGCAGGTCATAGAGTTCGGCTTCCGCGACCTTGAGCTGTTCGTATTTCGCCGGGATGCCGCCCTTGCCGCCGGGGCGACCGTTGAGCGTGCGGTAGCCGTGGGGCAGAACCAGTTTCCAACGACCGTCGCCGCTGGTGACCGCCTGCAGCTGATTGTTCTGGTAATACCAGGCGTAGAAGTCGTGCGGGTTGGCGCCGTCGCCGGAGATGACCGGCCAGGCATCCAGGCCGTCGATCGGGTGCTTGGGCAGGTCGGCCCCGATGCGGGCGGCGACGGTGGGCAGCAGGTCGATGGTGGCGAGTTGGGTTTTGCTGGTGCTGCCGGCCGGAATCTTGCCCGGCCAGCGCATCAGGCAGCTGACGCGGGTGCCGCCCTCCCAGGCAGTGCCCTTGCCCTCGCGCAGCGGGCCGGCCGAGCCGGCATGATCCCCGTAGCTCAGCCAGGGGCCGTTGTCGGAGGTGAAAATGACCCAGGTCTTGTCGGTCAGTCCGTGCTTGTCGAGGGTGTCGAGAATGCGGCCGACGGACCAGTCGACCTCCATCATGACGTCGGCGTAGAGTCCCTTGCCGGATTTGCCGGCGAACTTGTCGCTGACGAAGAGCGGCACGTGGGTCATGCTGTGGGCGAGGTAGACCAGGAAGGGGGTGTCCTTGCGGCGCTCGATGAAATCGACCGCATGTTCCGCATAATCGGTGGTGAGACGTTTTTGGTCCTCGGGCGTGACCTCGGGATCGACGATCTTGTCGTTTTGATACATCGGCAGGGGAGGGTAGGCCCCCGGTTTCGCCTCGGGATGGTAGGGCCACATGTCGTTGGAGTAGGGCAGCCCGTAGTATTCGTCGAACCCGTGGCGGACCGGCAGGAAGGGCGGCAGGTGGCCGAGGTGCCATTTGCCAAAGGCGGCGGTGGCGTAGCCCTTTTGCTTCACGACTTCGGCCAGGGTCATCTCGCCGACGCCAATGCCGTGCGTGGCCTTGGGCGAGAGGGCGCCGTGAATGCCGATGCGATTGGGATAGCAACCGGTGAGCAGGGCGGCACGCGAGGCACTGCAAACCGCCTGGGCGACATGGAAGTGGGTGAACTTGCGGCCCTCCCTGGCGAGGCGGTCGAGGTTCGGCGTCGGGTAGGCGGTGGCGCCAAAGCTGCCGATGTCGGCATAGCCCATGTCATCCATGAAGATGACCACCAAGTTCGGTGTTTCCGCGGCCGGGAGCAGGGGCGCGGCGGACAGGGCGAGAAGGCAGAGCAGGGAACGCATGGGGGAAGTCAACGGCCGAGGGTGGGGGAACTTTCGCCGGTGGCCAACCCGGGGATGGATGCAGGGGTCTCCACAGCGCTTGCATTCCGTGCCGACCTCCGCCTTCTTCACCCTTCCATGAGCATTTCTCCGCAACCTGTTGGCACCCACGTTTCCGTCTGGGGCGAGGGCCCCCTCTGGCATCAGGACCGACTTCTCTATGTCGACATTGAGGCGCACAAGATCCTCGCCTTTGATCCTGCCACCGGTGCGGAGAGGGTGTGGGATGTCGGCCAGCGGGTTGGCACCGTGGTGCCGCGTGCGCGCGGGGGCCTCGTCTGGGCGGGCGACGCCGGCTTTCATTTTCTCGACGAATCCAGCGGGGTCAGCACGGCGATCGCCGACCCGGAGCCGGACCGGCCGGACAACCGGTTCAACGACGGCAAGTGTGATCCGGCCGGCCGGCTGTGGGCAGGCAGCATCTGCCTGAAAAAGCGGCCCGAAGCCGCTCTCTACTGCCTGCATGCGGACCTGCGGGTTGAACACAAGTTCGGGCCGGTGACGAATTCCAACGGCATCATCTGGAGTCACGACGGGGCCACGATGTTTTACATCGACACGCCGAGCAAGAAACTGCGCGCCTTCGACTTTGACGTCGCCACCTCGGCGATTTCCGGCGAACGGGTGATCTGGGACACGGCGGACGATCCCAGCAGTCCGGATGGCATGACGATCGACAGCGAGGGGCGTCTGTGGATCGCCTTCTGCCACGGTGGCAAGGTTGTCTGTTTCGATCCCGCCGCCCGCAGTGTCGTTGAACGGATTGACTTCCCCTGCATCGAGACCACGGCCTGTGCGTTTGGCGGCCCCGACCTTGGCGACCTTTACGTGACCACCGGCATCAAGCCCGGTTTGGAGGAACCGCTGGCCGGCCGTCTCTTTGTTTGCCGACCCGGCGCGCACGGGGTGTCGGCGTCGGCCTTTGCCGGCTGATCCCATGTCCTTCCGTCTCGAAATGCTGCAGGTGGCGCGCGTGGCGCCGAAACTGCTGGGTGAATCGGCCGCATTGGTGGCCGATTTTCTCCGATCGCGCCTGCATCCGCAGGGGGGCTTTCTCGATCGCGCTGACCGTCCCGACCTCTACTACACCGTGTTCGGCATGGAGGGATTGTCGGCCCTTCAGGAAACGGTGCCGCTCGAGCCAACGCGGGCCTGGCTGGCGGGCTTCGGCGATGGCGAAGGCCTCGATTTCGTTCATCTGTGTTGCCTGGCGCGCTGCCATGCCGGGTTCGGCCTCGAAGACTTGTCACTGGTAGCGCGCGAACGGCTGGCATTGAGGCTGGAGCGTTGGCGGACGCCGGACGGCGGCTACCATCAGTCGCCCGGGCGCGGCAATGGCAGCGCCTACGGCTGCCTGATCGCCTGGGGGGCCTATCAGGATCTCGGTTTGATGCCTCCTGACGCCCTCGCCATCGCGAATTGCATGGACCGGCTGGAGACACCGGATGGCGCGTGGTCGAACGAGCCCGGGTTGACCCTTGGATCCACGACGGCGACCGCCGCCATGTTGTCCCTGCATCGCCACCTGCAGTTGCCGCCACCCGCAGCCGCGCTGGGTTGGCTGGAGCGTCAGTGTCTGCCGGAAGGGGGATTCCTCGCGGTGCCTGGTGCCCCGGTGCCCGATTTGTTGTCGACTGCGGTCGCGCTGCACGCCCTTTCCGACCAGCCACAGGTTCTGGCCCGCCTCAGGGAGCCTTGTCTCGACTTCGTCGACACCCTGTGGAGTGCCGGTGGAGGCTTCCACGGCAACTGGACCGACGACATCCTTGATCCCGAATACACCTACTATGGCCTGCTCGCCCTTGGGCATCTGGCGCTGTAGACCCGGTCAGGCGTCGAGTCGGTAGATGATGCGCCGCAGGCCGGAATGCTCCTCGACCGATCGGCCGACCGGACAGCCGAGCAGGCGTTCGATCATCTCGCACTCGATCTTCTCGACGAGAGGGTATTTTTTTACCACCTCGGCGAAGGGGCAGTGGTAATCGACAAGGCGCAGGGCACCGGTGGGGGAGCGTTCGACCTCGGAGAGGCAGCCTTCCTGGGTGCGCAGTCGGGCGAGGACAATGGCCTTGTTCTCGAGTCGATCTTCCTCGTCAACCTGCTCCTGAAAGCGGGCCGTGCGGTCCTGCAGCCAGGCATAGAGGAGTTTCTCCGCAGCATTCGGACCGAAGACCCGCTCGGCCTGGTTGAGCAGTTCAAGGATCGGACCGCTGCCACCGGAGTCGAACATGGGATTGAGCTTCGACGTCAGGCGGTAAATCTTTTCGGGTCGCCCGTGAGGCACCGGATGACGCCAAGTGTCGAGGAAACCCTTGCGGACCATGGCGTCGCAGTGCTGTTTGACGCCCATGTAGCTCATCTTGAGGGGTTGCCTCAGTTCGTTCACGGTCATGCCGGAGGACTGCTTGAGGAGTCGGATGATCTCGATCGCCGGCGAGGGGAGCAGGTCGCGAAGGAGAGGGAGAATCATGGCCGCAGATTCACAATAACGTCCGGGGACGGTTTTCCATAGGCCAAATCGCCATCTTTTTCGGCAACAAGTTTGACAGGCGCTTTTTCCCGGCCGTAACCTTCCCGGAGAATCCCCAATGCGCCCGACCGCCCCGCTTCCCGAGAAGGAGTTTCATTCGTATGCGCCCGGATTCTGGCGTGACGAACACGTGTCGCCGGAGGACTGGAATTCCGCAGCGTGGCAGCTTCGCCATCGCATCACCACGCTGGCGCAGTTGGAGAAGCATCTCGTGCTTACCGACGAGGAACGCGCGGGGGTGTTGCTCAGTGGCAACAAGCTGGCGATGGCGATCACGCCACATTACTTCAACCTGATTGATCCCGAGGATCCCGAGGATCCCATTCGCCGCCAAGTCATCCCGCGAATCGAGGAAACCTGGGACGATCCCGAGGAGATGGCGGATCCCTGCGGTGAGGACGGTCGCATGCCCGTGCCGGGACTGGTGCATCGTTATCCGGATCGCGTGCTTTTCCTGGTCACCGATCGCTGTGCCAGCTACTGCCGCTATTGCACCCGCAGCCGTGTCGTCAGCGGCGTCGGCGAGCAAGAGTTGCACACCGATCACGAGGCGGCCTTTCGCTACCTGGAAAATCACACCGAAGTGCGCGACGTGCTGCTCAGCGGCGGTGATCCCCTGCTGTTCAGTGACGCCAAACTCGAGGCCATCCTGGCGCGCCTCCGGGCCATCCCGCACATCGAGTTCCTGCGCATCGGCAGCCGCGTGCCGATCTTCCTGCCACAGCGCATCACGCCGGACCTGTGCCGCATGCTGCAGCGCTACCACCCGCTCTGGCTGAGCATTCACACGAATCATCCGCGCGAACTGACCACCGAGGTCCGCGCAGCCCTAGGCCGTCTGGCCGACCACGGCGTGCCGCTCGGCAACCAGAGCGTTTTGCTGCGCGGGGTGAACGATGATGCCGAGGTGATGAAGTCGCTCGTCCACAAGCTGCTCATGTGCCGCGTGCGCCCTTATTACCTTTACCAGTGCGACCTCATCCAGGGCAGTTCGCACCTGCGCACCAGCGTGCAGGCCGGGGTCGACATCATCGAGCAGTTGCGCGGTCACACCACTGGCTACGCGGTGCCGCAGTTTGTCATCGACGCTCCGGGCGGAGGCGGCAAGGTGCCGGTCAACCCGGATTACGTGCTCCTCCGCGATGAGCAGCGCACCCTGATCCGCAACTTTGAAGGGCGCAGCTTTGAGTATCCCGAACCGGCCATGGCAAATCTTCGCTAGCCGGTCAAATTGCGGACTTGTGAGCGTGCCTGGGTGCGGGCAATGATGCGGCTGAATGCTCCGGTATCAGATCCTTCTCGCCCTGCTGCACTTCCTCGTCTTCCTCATTGGGGCGGGCATCGGCTCCTTTCTCAATGTGGTCATCCATCGGCTGCCGCGCGGTCTGTCGGTCAACCAGCCGCGGCGTTCCTACTGCCCGAAGTGCAACTGGCAGATTCCCTGGCATCAAAATTTGCCGGTGCTGAGCTGGCTCTTTCTGCGCGGCCGCTGCGCGAACTGCCGGGCACCGATTCCGGCGCGTTACCTCTTGGTTGAGGTGGTGACCGGGCTGCTGTTCTACGCCATTTTCCTGCGCTTTGGGGGCGATTGGGCACTGGCGGCCGACTGGGGGCCGCGTGTCCTCAGCCTCTGGCTGTTCACCGCCCTGCTGGTGGCCGGCACCTTCATCGACATCGAGCATTACCTGCTGCCACATCCCATCACCATTGGCGGCACCGTCGCCGGCCTGTTCTGCGCCACCTTGCTGCCGGATCTGCTCGGCCAAGAGACGCGCCTGCGCGGGTTCCTCGTCTCGTTTGGCAGCGCGGCCCTCGGCCTTGGCGGGCTCTGGCTGGTGGTGGAACTCGGCAAGCTTGCCTTCGGTCGCAAGCGTCACCGCTTCGATGGTCAGCAGCCGTGGAGCGTCACCCAGCCGGATGAGGAATTGCCACCGGTGGTGACTTTGGCGGGGGAGGAATATGCCTGGGAGGACCTGTTCACTCGGGCCAGCGACCGGCTGGTGCTCGCCTGCGCCCGCCTGAAAACCAATACCGGGGAATGGCACGACGCGAGCGTCGAGCTGTGGGGGGAAAAGCTCGTTGTGCGGCCCGCGGCTGGCGAGGCCAGGGAATTTCCGATCGAGGAGGTGACCCTGCTCGAAGGCACCGCGAGTGAGGTCGTCATTCCGCGCGAGGCAATGGGTTTCGGCGACGTCCTGTTCCTGATGATGATCGGCTCCTTCCTTGGCTGGCAGGCGGTGTTGTTCACCGTTTTTGCCGCCTCGGTGCTGGGCACTCTGGTGTCCGGGGGGACTCGCCTGATCGGCATGGCTGCCTGGGGCAGCAAGCTTCCTTTTGGGCCCTACCTGGCCGGGGGCGCCATGGTCTGGGTTTTCTACGGGACGGAGCTGCTGACCTGGTATCTGGCCAAGCTGCGGCTGCCCGGGGCGGACTTGTAAAGAATCTCACCAGCCGCCGCCGAGAGCACGCAGCATCTGCACTGCGGCGACAAGACGCTGACCGTCGAGTTGGGCCAGACTGAGGCGGGCGGCGAGCACCACGCGTTCGGCGTCGACGACCTCGAAGTAGTTCGACAGGCCGCGATCGTAGCGCAGGCGCGCCAGCTTGGCCGTTTCCTGGGCGGCGGCGACGGCGGTCGCGACAGCCTCGCGCTGGCGTTCAAAGGTGCGGGCATCGAGCAGGGCGTCCTCGACCTCGCGCAGGGCGGTGAGCACGGTCTGCTTGTAGGCGGCCAGTGCCTCCTCATGGTTGGCGCGGGCGCCGCGCAGGCCACCAAGCAGGCGCCCGCCCTGGAAGATGGGCAGGATGACCTGGGGCCCGAGGTTGGCGGTCTTGGCGCGGCCCTGAAGGAAATCCTCCGAGCCGACGCTCTCCAGGCCCGAGGTGCCGACCAGCCGGAAGCTCGGGAAGAAATTGGCCATGGCGACCCCGATGGCGGCATTGGCGGCGTGCAGTTCCTGTTCGGCGGCGCGAATGTCCGGTCGGCGCTGGAGAACTGTGCTGGGCAGGCCGGCGGGGATCTTCGGGGGCGCCGGCAGGCGGCCGTTGGCGGATTTTTTGAAGCCGGCGGGTGGTTCGCCGCAGAGGACGGCCAGGGCGTGCTCGAGCGAGCCGCGCTGGCGTTCGATGGCGACCAGGTCGGCGCGGGTCAGTTCGAATTCGGTGCGGGCGCGTGCCACATCCATCTCGTTGGCCAGGCCGCCTTGGAAACGCGAATTTTGCAGGTCGAGCGCCTCCTGGCGCAGGGCGACCGTTTCCTTGAGAATGCGTGCCTGGGCTTCGAGGGAAGAGGTCAGGAAATGGTGGCGGGCAACTTCGGCGGCGACGACGAGGCGCTGAGCGTCGACGAGGTCGGTCCGGGCCTGTTCGCGCGCCCGGGCACCCTCCACGCCGCGGCGCACGCGGCCCCAGAGGTCGAGTTCGTAATTCAGGTCAAGGAAGAGGCGGTAGCGGTCGCGCTCCAGATTGGGCAGGCTGGCGCCGGAGGGCAGGTTCGCGCCGACGCTCTTGGCGGAAAGTCGCTCGAAACTCGCCGTGTTGAGGATGCCGAGCTGTGGGAGCCATCCGGCACGCTCGATCTGCGACAGGGCGCGGGCCGATTGCACCCGCGCCAGAGCCCCGGCCAGTTCCTGGTTGCCGGCGAGGGCGCGATCCACAAGACCGTTCAGTTCGCTGTCGCGAAACAGTGTCCACCAGGTGTCCGGGATGGGTTTCCTGGAGTCACTCGCCCCCTGCTGCTTCCAGCGTCCCGGCAGTTTCAGGTCGGGAGTCTCAAAGTCGGGGCCGACAGTGCAGGAGGTCAGGACCAGACCGGCGGCGAGAGCGCGCAGGGGCGTTGGGGGCATGCTGGAGAACACGTCGGAGCCGGCTCAATTCTCCGTGTATTTTCCCAGGTCGCGGAATTTCTCGTAACGCTGATCGAGCAGTTGTTCGACCGGTTTGGAGTCCAGTTCCGCGAGGGCGGCCAGAATGCCTTCCTTGAGCGAGGCGGCGGCGGTCTCGTGATCGTGGTGCGCGCCACCGGCCGGTTCGGGGATGATGCCGTCGATGATGCCGAGTTTGGCCAAATCCTGGGCGCTGAGTTTGAGGGCGCTCGCGGCCTCGGGGGCGTGCTCGCGATGCTTCCAGAGAATGGCGGCGCAGCCCTCGGGGCTGATGACCGAGTAGTAGGCGTTCTCCAGCATGAGTACCCGATCGGCGATGCCGATGCCGAGCGCGCCGCCGGAGCCGCCCTCGCCGATGACCACGGCGACCACCGGGGTGCGCAGCGTCATCATTTCGCGCAGGTTGAAGGCGATGGCCTCGGCGATGTTGCGTTCCTCCGCGCCGATGCCGGGGAAGGCGCCGGGGGTGTCGATGAGGGTGACCACCGGCAGACCGAATTTTTCCGCCAGACGCATGGCGCGCAGGGCCTTGCGGTAGCCCTCGGGGTGGGCGCTGCCAAAATTGCGCAGCAGGTTCTCCTTGGTGTCACGGCCCTTCTGGTGGCCGATGATGACGACTTTGCGGCCGCCGATGGTGGCAAAGCCGGCCGGCATGGCGGCGTCATCACCGATGTGTCGGTCACCGTGGATCTCGATGAAGTCCTCGCAGCAGTGGCGGACGTAGTCGAGCATGAACGGCCGGTTGATGTGGCGGGAGATTTGCACGCGCTGCCATGGGTTGAGGTTGTTGTGGATGTCCTTGAGCAGGGCATCGGCCTTCTTTTCCAACTCGGCGATCTGTGCGGCGAGCTTGTCGCTTGGCTTGGTGGCGTGCTTGCGGCGCGCCTCCTCGAGTTCCTGGTGGAGTTTGGCGACGGGTTTTTCGAAATCCAGAACTTGTTTCATGGGAAAGGGGTGGGTCAGCGGATCAGGTAGAGTTTGGAGCCGTTTCGCACGAGGGCAAACATCTCCTCAAGGTCTTCTTGGGCAAGGAAAATACCCGGCGGCGGTGTCGGAGGGGGTGCTTGGCGGCCGTCCGGGCCGGGCAGTGGGGCCGGTTCGGGCGGCGGCAGAGTCCGCAATACGACACCGGAACGGTTGCCTGGCAACCATTTGTCGGCCTCGGGATAGCGGGGGTCGGTCGACAACACGGCGCGGCCCTCGACCATGGCGGACTTGCCCTTGATTTCCATTTCCGCCGGCAGTCTCAGCCCGGAGGGCAGGCGCAGGTCAGAGGCCTGATATTCCTTAAAAAAGACCTCCTTTTCCCCGGCGACCCGGCGCAGGGAGACCGTTTTGGCCGAGACATCGACGACCAGG
>JAUREI010000298.1 GCA_030827515.1 Prosthecobacter sp.
CTTGGAACGGATCTTCTTCTGGCTCTCCGGAGCCGCCACCGACAGTTTGGAAGCCTGCCCCGCCTGGGAACGGCGCAAGTACGTCGCCTTCGGCGCCACCGTGCTCGTCCCCTGCGTCTTCGCCTTCATCGCCTGCGCCTACGCGCTGTCGACCCTCACGGACAACGTCTGGGTCATCGCGCCGGTCTCGCTGGTCTGGGCCTTCATCATCCTGACCGTCGACCGCGCCCTGCTGGCCACCTATCGCGCCTACCAAAACGTTTTTCGCAAGTTTGCCCAGTTTGCGCTGCGCCTGGTGGTCGCCACGCTCATGGGAGTGACCATCGCCCACCCGCTGACCCTGCTGCTGTTCCGCGACACCGTCTCGGCGGTCATCGAACAGGAGCGCCAGCAGGAAATCGAGGCGGTGCGCCAGTCGACCGCCCAAAATCGGGCCACGGTGGAGGCGAAGATCGGGCCGCTGGAGGCGCAGATCGCCGCCCAGCGCGAGGCTTGGAATGCGACCTTTCGTGCGGATTTCCTCGACAAGCCGGCGACCGCCGGCGAGGCGCCGCCCACCGAGGAGGAGCTCAAGGCGCGCGCCGAGCGCGACGCCAAGATCGCCGAAGCCACCGCTGCGGCCCGCCAGCGCCTGAGCGCGCTCGAGGCCGAACTCGCCAAGCAGGGGGCCGAACACCAGAAGATCGCCGGCGAACTGAACCACTGGCAGACCGAGTTCGAGCGCGAGGTCAACGGCCAGCGCAGCGGCATCATCGGCCTCGGCCCGCGCGCCAAGAGCATCCAGGAGGACCAGCTCGCCTGGCGCCGCGCCGAGTCGGCCCGCCTGTCCGGGGTGCTCGACAGCCTGACCGCGGCCCGCACCGCCCTGCTCGCCGAAATCAAGGGCGAGGAGGCCAAGGTCAACGCCGCGCTGGATGCCGCCGCGGCCGAAACCGCCGCCCGCCTCAAGGACGAGCGCGACCGTCTCGACGGCCTGCGCCGGCAGGTGCAGCAGCAGCAGGCCGACCAGTTTGTCGGCCAGCAGAACGCCCTGCGCGACACGCTCAAGGCGCAGATCGACGCCCTGCTGGCGCAATTGCGCGGCCTGCAGGAGGAGTCGGCGCGACTCAGCGCCGACGCCGAGGCGCGCATCAACGGGCTGCGCGCCGAACCCCGACGCGACATCCTCACCCAGACGCTCGCGCTGCACGCCCTCTTTGACCGGGGCGCGGAGGGCGGCCGTTTCGCCCTGATCGCCTACCTGGTGCTCTCGGCGCTCTTCATGCTCGTCGACACCATCCCGCTGGTGGTGAAATTCTTCTCCAAGCCCGGTCCCTACGACACCCTGCTGGACTGCGACGAGGTGAAGTTCGACCGTGAGCGCCTCGCCTTCCTGCGGGGGTTTGACCGCTACATGAAGCAGCTGGTCGACAGCCCCTTCCTGCACGTCACCCAGAACCGTCCGCTGGAGCGCGCGCTCATCGAGGGCGTCGACCGCAGCCGCGCCGCCAAGGCCTTCCTCGAGCACCTCATGGATCTCGAGCAGGCCTTTCAGGAAAAGATGCGGCTCGAGCGCGAGCGCCTCGCCCAGGGCGGCATCGTCGGCAAGGCGGAGATGCTCGAGGAGATGGCCGAGACCTTCTATGCCGATTTGCGCCGGCGCATGGAAGCCTTCTTCCGCGACGACCGCCGCACGCCGGTCGGCGTCTGAATCAGGGAGTTTCGTCGTTGCCGGCAAGTCCGTGGATCAGCGGCTCAACCAACCGGTAGCCGCCGGGAAAATCCGCCCGCACCAGCAGGCCGTCACCGGTGAACCATGCGAGGGCGGGACCAAGCCCAGGCAGATCGAGGCTCAGCCTCAGACCGGGGCGGCGCTTGCCGGCCAGTTCCATGTCCCCTGCAACGGCACGCAGCATCGGCGGACTGGACTTCAAGTGATCCGCCAATCCGGCCGGCAGAGCTGTCCCTCCCGTTGCCATCAAGGCTTGCAACTTGCTGGAGTCGAGCACGACGGCACCATTCTGGCGGATGTCGATCGCAGGCAGGTCCTGGCCGGCCTGCCAGAGGATGCGCGCACGCAGACCGACTTCGGGTGCCCGGGCGTCGAGGTCAAACGCCCTCCAGGCCCCTCCTGCGGCGAAGGTCATGCCCAGGCGAAAGGACAGTTCGGCGGGTGCGGTGCCGTTCACAAGGCGCAGGTCCGGCGGGGCAACCGTGACCGTGGGCACAAGGGCGTGGAAGGCCTCGCCATTCTGCTAGCGCGACTGCACAATGAAAAAGGCATGTACGGCGACTTCCTGGCC
>JAUREI010000210.1 GCA_030827515.1 Prosthecobacter sp.
CCGCGGCGGTGTCGGCGGCGGGCATGGCAAGGGGGGCTGCGACGGCGAGCAGGAGCAGGGAACGCATGCCGCCCCTTAGCGCCGCCCGTGGTTGAAGTCCACCGGCTTGCGAACGGTGCGGGCGCCGGGGTTGGCGTCGATGGGAACGTCGCTGCAGCTCGGGTCGAGCGCGAGCACGGCGGCGAGCAGCAGGAGAGGCAACAGCATTCGGGGCATGTGGTCAGTCCAACCAAACTGGCCTGTGCCTGGCCACGACAAAGACTGGAAGAAAGGCGACACGCAGGGGACCCGTTCCCTTGGCGCAGGACGGCTGGCGCTGTTCCGCCATCCTCCATGCAACGCGTCTTTTTCAGCCTTTTGCTTGCCGCTTCAGCCGCCGTCGTGGCGCGGGCGGCGGCACCCGACCTTGAGGCCGGGCGCGCGCACTGGGCGTTTCAGCCGCTGAACACCCCGACCGCACCACCGGTGCGCCAGGAATCCTGGCCGGTGAACGATCTGGACCGCTTCATCCTGGCCCGCCTGGAAAAGGACGGACTGGCACCCTCGCCACCGGCGGATCGCGCCACCCTGATTCGCCGCGTGACCTTCGACCTCACCGGCCTGCCGCCGACACCCGGGGAGATCGACGCCTTCGTGCGCGACGACTCGCCGCAGGCCTACGAGGCGCTGGTGGACCGGCTGCTGGCCAGCCCCCACTACGGCGAACGCTGGGGACGGCACTGGCTGGATCTGGCCCGCTACGCCGACACCAGCGGGTTCCACAATGACCTCGACCGGCCGCAGGCCTGGAAATACCGCGACTATGTCATCCGCAGCTTCAACGAGGACAAGCCCTACGCGCGCTTCATCGCCGAGCAACTCGCCGGCGACGAGGTGCCCGGCGCCGACGAGCCGTCGCTCATCGCCACGGGGTTCTGTCGCAACGGTCCCAGCAACGACGACAACATGGGCAAGACACCCGAGGCCATCGCGCAGTATCGGGCCGATCAGATGGACGATGTGGTCTCGACCCTGTCCTCGGTTTTCCTCGGCCTGACGGTGGGCTGCGCGCGGTGTCACGACCACAAGACGGAACCGATTTCGGCCCGCGATTACTACAGTCTGGTCGCCGTGTTCAGCGGCACGGAGCGGCTGGGCCTGCCCAGTGGAGCGACCGGTGTCAAGAAGGGGCAGGAAGCGAAGGTCATGGCGCTGGTGGAGACGCAACCGGCGGTGCCTCCCACCCGCCTGCTGCTGCGGGGTCTCGCGTCCAATCCCGGCGAGGAAGTGCCGGCGGCGGTGCCCGCCGTCCTTGCCCCTGAACCGCTGCGGTTCCCCCAGCCCGACGGCCGCACGTCGCTGCGCCGCCGCACCCTCGCGGAATGGATCGCCGCGCAGCCATTGACGGCGCGGGTGATGGTCAACCGGGTCTGGCAGCATCACTTTGGCGCGGGCCTGGTGACGACACCGAGCAACTTCGGCCTGTCCGGCGAGCCGCCGACCCATCCGGAACTGCTGGACTGGCTGGCGACGCGCTTTCTCGGCGAGGGTGGCCGCCTGAAGCCGGTGCACCGGCTGATGCTGCTCTCCGCGACCTACCGGCAGCGCTCGACGGCGGATCCCGGCAGTCTTGCCCATCAGCAGGATCCTGAAAACCGCCTGCTCTGGCGCATGAACCTGCAGCGCATGGAGGCCGAGGTGTTGCGCGACAGCATTCTGGCCGCGAGCGGCAAGCTCAACCGCGCGCCTGGAGGCCCCGGCTTCAAGCCGCGCATCCGGCCCGAATTGTTGGATGCCAGCCAGCGCAACAAGTGGCCGGTGCTGCCCAAGGAGGGGCCGGAGCAGTGGCGGCGCAGCGTTTACATTTACCTGAAGCGCCAGCTGCTGGTGCCAAGTCTCGAGCTCTTCGATGCCCCGACCACGACCGACAGCTGCGCCCTGAGGTCGCGGAGCACCGTCCCCACCCAGGCGCTGGTGCTGATGAACGATGAGTTCGTCGAGGAACAGGCCGGCTGGCTGGCGCGGCGCGCGCTGGCCGAAGGAGGTGACCGTCCGGAGGCGGTGATCGACCGGTTGTTCCTCCACACCCTCGGCCGTCGGCCGACCCCGGAGCGCCAGCGTCAGGCGCTGGACTTTCTGTCGGCTCGCGAGGCCGCCGGTGATCGGCTGGCCGCCATCACCGACCTGGCGCACACCCTGTTCAACAGCAGCGAGTTTGTTTACCTCAAATGAAGCCCTTTCTCACGCGTCGACAGATCCTGCAGCAATCCGGCGCCGGCTTCGGCGGCCTGGCTCTGCAGTCGCTGCTCGGGGCGGACGGCCTGACCGGAACGAATCCGCTGCTGGCCAAGCCGCCGCACTTCGCGCCCAAGGCGAAGTCGGTGATCTTCCTGTTCATGTATGGCGGGCCCTCGCACATCGACTTGTTCGATCCCAAGCCGATGCTGACGAAGTATGACGGCAAGCCGATCCCGGTTTGGAAAAAGGAGGACGCCTTCATGGGCGGCAAGACGAAGAATGTGGCGATGCGCAGCCCGTATCGTTTCGCCCGGCATGGCCAGGCCGGCATCGACATCGCCGAGGTTTACCCGAATCTGGCGCGCCATGCTGACAGTCTGTGCGTCATCCGCTCGATGCACGCGGAGAGCAACAACCATGGGCCGGCACTCTTCCAGATGAACTCCGGCTTCATCCAGGCCGGGCGACCGAGCATGGGCTCCTGGGTGACTTACGGCCTGGGTTCGGAGAGTGAGAACCTGCCGGCCTTCGTCGTGCTGCTCGACAAGCTCGGTGCGCCGGTCAACGGCGCGCTCAACTGGTCGAACGGGTTCATGCCCGCTTCTTACCAGGGAGTGCCCTTCCGCAGCAGCGGTGAGCCGATCGCCTACCTGACGCCGCCGAAGAACGTGGCCCCCTCCCGGCAGCGCGCGCGGCTGGACCTGTTGAAGCAATGGAACGCCGAATACGCCGCCGCGAATCCCGCCGAATCGGCCCTCGCGGCGCGTTTGAATGCCTACGAGCTCGCCTACCGCATGCAGATGAGCGCCACGGAGTGCACCGACCTCAGTCGCGAACCGGAGAGTGTGCGCCGGATGTATGGGCTGGATCATCCGACGACCGCGCACTTCGGTCGCAACTGCCTGCTGGCGCGCCGGCTGGTCGAACGCGGCGTGCGCTTCGTCCAGGTCTACAGCGGCGGCAACGAGGGTCCCAAGGCCTGGGACGCCCATGACGACCTCAAGCGCAACCATGACCTGCATTGCGCGGAGACCGACGGACCGATCGCCGCCCTGCTCGATGACCTCAAGATCAGCGGCCTGCTCGATTCCACGCTCGTGGTCTGGGGCGGGGAATTCGGACGCTCGCCGGTGGCGGAAAATGGCAAGGGCCGCGATCACCATCCCAAGGGCTTCACGATGTGGATGGCCGGTGGCGGCATCCGCGGCGGTTACATCCACGGCGCCACCGACGAGTTCGGCTACCGCGCGGTGGAGAAGCCGGTGTCCGTGCCGGACCTGCACGCCACGATCCTGCACCAGCTCGGCCTCGACCACGAGCAGCTCACCTACCGGTTCAACAGCCGCGACTTCCGCCTCACGGACGTCAGCGGCGATGTCGTCCGCGAACTGCTCGCCTGAACCGCCGCTCGCTCATCGCCTCACTTGGCGACCGCGCGCACGCTGAAGTCGTCGTAGTGAACGTCGACCGCGTTGGTGGTCAGGCTGACCAGGCTCTTGGTCGCATGGGTCACCCCCTCCGACTGAAACTGGCCGACTTCCTTTTCGTCGATCAGCACCTCGATCGTGTCGCCCTTGGTGCGCGTGGTCAGGGTGTACCACTCGTTGAGTTTGAGGTCGAGCGGCACCCGCGAGGTCTTGGTCTCAAGCATCTTCTTTTCCGCGTCGGTGAGTTCGTTGGCCTTCTTGCGGTCGTAAAGGCCGTTCTCCAGCGTGAAGCCGCCCGTCTTGGCGTCGCTCATCTGCACCTGCTTCGGACTGATCGTCACCTGGCAGATGTGGCCGGCGTGGGAGCCCTTGTAGTCCTTGTCATCGAACCAGACGTTGAAGCTCTTCGCCGCCTCGCTGACGAAGCGGAACTTCACCTGCACTTGCAGATCCTGCTCACCGGGGAACTTGATGTTGTCGACCGCCGAGTGATCCGAGCCTTCGGGCGTGATGCCGACCAGCACGCCGTCGCGCACGACGCTGCCGCTCTTGTAATGGCCCCAGCCCTCCTTGAAGGCCTCGCCGGCGAAGTCGTCCTCAAAGATCACCCGGCTGAAAAGCGCGGCGTCCTTGCCCTGCTTGCGCTCGAGGTCCCAGCGCTTGAGCCAGTCCTGGTCGGCCTGCGACAGGCTGGCGAGCGGGATGTCGAAGGGGCGCAGGTTGACGTTGACCTTCAGCACGCCGTCGGCCGTGAGGTCGATCAACTCGGCCTTGAGGGTCTTGCCCTCCAGATTGGTGAGGTCGCGATACTCACGGGCGCGCGGCTGGGCCTGCGCGGCGGCGAGGGAAAGGCAGAGAAGCAGAAGGCAGCGGATCATGCGCCACCCGTTAGACCGAAAGCGCGCGCCTGCAAGCGGATCGAGGGCCTCACACCGGCCGCAGCACGGACTTCACGACCTCGCCCCGGTGCATTTTCTCGAAGGCCTCGTGCCATTCGGTGATGGGCCAGACGCCACCGATGATGGGTTTCACGTCGAGCTGGCCGGAGGCGAGCAGGGCGATGACGCGTTCCCAGACCGGCCAGTTGTGGCTGAAACTGCCCCGCAGCGTGATGTTCTTCTGGACGAGCGGGTCGATGTTGAAGCCGAGCGGCTGAGGTCCCCAGCCGACCTTGCTGATCCAGCCGGCCGGGCGCACAAGGTCGAGTGCAATCTTCAACGTGACGCTGGCGCCGGCCGCGTCGATGACGCCCTCGCAGCCGAGGCCGTCGCGTGCCTGCGCCCAGGCCTTGGCATCACCGACAACCGCCTCGCAGCCATAGTGCTTGCGGGCGAGCTCCAGACGGTGGGCGTCCTGAGGCAGGCCGACCAGGGCCACTTCCGCGCCGCAGAGCCGGGCCATGGCGGCGCAGAGGATGCCGATGGTGCCCGGGCCGAGCACGACGACGCGGTCGCCGGGCTCAATGCGGGCGTTCTTCACCACGGCGTTGTAGGCGACGCAGCAGGGCTCGGTGAGGCAGGCCTGCTCGAAGGGCAGGGCGTCGGGCACGTGATGGAGGATGCGCGCCGGCACGCGGACGAACTGGGTCATCGCGCCGTTCACCCCGTAGCCAAAGCCCTTGCGCGTGGGGTCGAGATTGTAAAGGCCGCGCCGGGTCATCGGGTTGTCGGCGCTGATGACGGCGGCGGTCTCCGACACCACGCGATCTCCCTCG
>JAUREI010000120.1 GCA_030827515.1 Prosthecobacter sp.
CTGGGGTCGATCTCGCTCTGGTAGCCGTGCACCTGCCCGTTCTTGTAGTCCGGCAGGCTGTTGCTCCGGAACTGAATGCCGGAGTTGAGGTTGGGATCGACCTTGAATTCGAGTTCAAGGATGAAGTCGCCGTAAAGTTTGTCGGTGCAGAGGAAGCTGTTCGGGGTCTTTGGCACGCTGACCCCGACGATCTCGCCGTTTTCAATCCGGTATTCGGCCTTGCCCCCCTTGAAGTTCCAGCCGTCGAAGGATTTGCCGTCAAACAGCGGCACCCAGTCGGCGGCGGCCAGTCGGCAGGTGGCGAGACATAGGAGGAGCAGGGCGGTCGGCTTCATGCCCCGACTCTGCGCGCCCCGGCGACCGGTGCAACGATTTCCGCAAACCCGCCCACGGTTGCAATCGGGTCGCTCCGGCGCTCTAATGAAAGGATGCGTCACTCGTGGATTCGCCGCACCGGAAGGCTGCTGGTCGCCCTGCTCGGGGTCGCCAGCCTCGGCGCCCAGGAGCCGGCGGAACTGGTCGGCCCGCCCTCCAAGCTCGACACCCTGCGCGCCCTGCTCGCCACTCGCGACAAGCTGCGCGCCGAGGCCGAGGAACAGCGCAAGCGCCAGCGCACGGAAACCGCCGAGACGGCCAAGGAGGAGGCGCGCGTGCAGGCTGAAAACCTCGACCGCCGCCGCCAGGAGGTCGAGCGCGACTTCGCCACCATCAGCACCGGCATGCGCGTCGCCGACCTCGGTGGCAAGCCCGCCGAGGAGCCGCCGCCGCCGAGCCTGCAGGAGGAGATCAGCCAGTTGCTCGCGCCGATCCTCGGTGACCTGCGCGAGTTGACCAGCAAGCCGCGCCTGCTCAAGCAACTGCAGGAGGAGATCGCCCGCCTGCAGGGGCAGGTGGCCCAGGCCGACCGCGCGCTCGCGGAGATCGACAGCCTGCTCGCCCAGGTGCCGTCCAGCAAAAGCGGCGGGGGCAGCCTGCGCACCGCCCTCACCGACACCCGCAAGCAGTGGAAGGGCCGGCGCGACGAGGCCGCCAGTCGCATGGCCGCCGCCGCCCACCAGGTGCAGCAGCTCAACGGCGCCGAGGGCGGCTTCTGGACCAGCGTCGGCCTGCAGTTCCAGGACTTTGTCTACACCCGCGGCACCAACGTCCTGCTCGCCGCGCTCGCCTTCCTCACCGTCCTCTACGGCCTGCGCGCTCTCTATTATGGCATCCTCCACCTGCTGCCGGTGCGGCGCTACGCCCGCCTCAGCTTCACCGTGCGTGTGCTCGATGTCGCCCATCAGGGCCTGAGCCTGCTGCTCGCCACCGCCACCGGCCTGCTCGTGCTCTATGCGCGGGGCGACTGGATGCTTGGCGGCCTGGCCATCCTCGGCATTGGCGCCTTGCTGATCACCGCCAAGTCCGGTTTCGCCCGGCACATGGAGCAGTTGCGCCTGCTGCTCAACCTGGGGCCGGTGCGCGAGGGCGAGCGCGTGGTGATCGACGGCGTGCCCTGGCGGGTTGGCAAGATTCATGTCTACACCCAGCTCACCAACTCGGTCATCGGCGGGCCCGGGCTGCGACTGCCGCTCGACCGGCTGTCCGGCTTGATCTCCCGGCCTCCCGGCCTCGACGAGCCGTGGTTTCCGTGCCGCAAGCGCGACTGGATTCTGTTCAACGGCACGACGCTCGCCCAGGTCGCCGACATCACCCCGGAGTATGTCGAGATCGCCTACAGCGGCGGTTTGCGGCGCCGGTTGCTGCATGGCGACTTCCATGCCGCCGACGTGGCGGTGCTCTCCGGAGGCTTCGCGCGATCGACGACCTTTGGCATCGATTACGCCCACCTGGAGGAGGCGACCACGGTGATTCCCGCGAAGTTGTGCGAGGACGTGCGCGCCGCCCTGCTCGAGCAGGTGCCGGAAGGCGAGTTGGTGGATGTGAGCGTCGAGTTCCAGGAGGCTGCGGCCTCCTCGCTGGATTTTCTTGTCATTGCCCGGTTCACCGGTGCCCAGGCCTTCAACTACCTGATTCTGGGGCGGCTTCTGCAGCGCGCCGCGGTCGATTCCTGCCGCCGCCATGGCTGGTCGATTCCGTTCCCGCACCTGGTCATCCAGCAGAAGCCGGGAGCGTAAAACCGAGAACCGACACCCATCTCCGATCTCCCATCTTCCAAACTCCATGCCCGTCCTCGAAGTTCGCAACCTGACCAAGCGCTGGCGCGGCGGGCGTCTGGCGCTTGATGACGTCAGCTTCGATCTCCGCCAGGGCGAGATCCTCGGCCTGCTCGGCCACAACGGCGCCGGCAAGAGCACCCTGCTCGGCATCAGCCTCGGCATGGTCCGACCCGATGGCGGCGAGGTCCGCATCGACGGCCACTGCGTCCAGCGCGAGCGCGCCCGGGCCCTGAGCAGCGTCGGCGCCATCTACGAGGCCGCGCACTTCTACGATTACCTCACCGGCTGGCAGAACCTGCAGGTCCTCTGCTCCCTCTCCGGCTGGTGGGATCCCGTCGAGGCCCGCCGCGTGCTCGACCTTGTCAATCTCGGCGAACGCGCCTATCACAAGACCGGCACCTACAGCCACGGCATGCGCCAGCGCCTCGCCCTCGCCCAGGCCCTGCTGCCGCGACCCAAGTGCCTGCTGCTCGACGAACCCACCGACGGCCTCGATCCCGAGGGCATCCGTGAGTTTCGCGAATTCGTCCTGCGCCTGCGCGCCGAGTTTGGCATGACCATCCTGCTCAACTCCCACCTGCTCGCCGAGGTCGAGCAGATGTGCGACCGCTGCGTCATCCTCAAGCAGGGCCAAAAGCGCTACGAAGGCCCCGTGCCCTCGCGCGAGCGGAAATCCCAGCGCTACCTCCTGCAGACCGCCGACCCCCTCAAGGCCCGCGACGCCGCCGCCCGCGCGGGCGCCGCCTGGGACCCCGCCACCGGCCTCGTCGACCTCCCCCCGCACCTCAGCGGCCCCGAACTCCTCCGCCAGATCGTCGACTCCGGCGCGCGTGTCGACCTCTGGCAACCCCACCAGCCCACGCTCGAAGAGTTTTATTTGGGCCTCACCGGCGACGGAAAACCCGCCTGATGGGTAGGGCGCCGCTGCGCCGGCGCCGAAGTCCCCAAGTCCGCATTGTGGCCAACGCGCCTACGGGCCGGGCGGGGGTGACGCATGGAGCGAAGAGTGCAGGGCGGAGAGTGTCTTTGCTGCCTCCATGCCCTATGCCCTTTGCTCTGCGCTTCTCCGCCCGCCTTCCTCCGCGGCGAGGCTTGACCGGGGGGATTCCCCGCTCTTTGCTCGGGCTCTCCTCGCATGACCCGCAAGACCCCTGAACAACTCCGCTCCTGGCGCTGGTACGGCCGGGATGAACTGCGTTCCTTTGGTCACCGTTCCCGCGCCAAGCAGGCGGGCTGGGGGGCGGAGGACTACGTGGGCAAGCCGATCATCGGCATCCTCAATTCCTGGTCGGAACAGAACTCCTGCCACATGCACCTGAAGCTGACCGCCGATGCGGTGCGGCGCGGCATCCTGCAGGCGGGTGGCCACCCGATGGAGATTCCGGTGCTGTCGGCGGGCGAGCAGCTCACCAAGCCGACGGCGATGTTTCATCGCAACCTGCTTGCGATGGAGACGGAGGAGGTGCTGCGCGGCAACCCGCTCGATGCGGCGGTGCTGCTCGGCGGTTGCGACAAGTCGACGCCGGGCCTGCTCATGGGCGCCTTCAGCATGGACATCCCGGTCATCTACATGCCCTGCGGTCCGATGATCAAGGGCAACTGGCGCGGCGAGACGCTCGGCTCCGGCAGCGATGTCTGGAAGTTCTGGGACGAGAAGCGCGCCGGCAAGCTGTCCTGGGAGGAATGGTGCGAGATCGAGGACGGCATCGCCCGCAGCCCGGGCCACTGCATGACCATGGGCACGGCCTCGACCCTGACCGCGCTCGCCGAGACGCTCGGCCTGTGCATCCCCGGCGCCTCCTCGATCCCGGCGGTCGACAGCGCCCACCTGCGCATCGCCGCCGCGGCGGGTCGCCAGTGCGTGGAAAACGCCTGGCTCGACCTGAAGCCCTCGGCCCTCGTCACCGAGCGCTCGTTTGAAAACGCCATCGCCGTCGACATGGCCCTGGGCGGCAGCACGAACGCCATCGTCCACCTCATCGCCATGGCGGGCCGTCTCGGCATCCGCCTGCCGCTGGAGAAGTTCGACGAGATCAGCCGGCGCGTGCCGCTGCTCGCCAACCTGCGTCCGGCGGGCAAATACCTCATGGAGGAGTTTTATCATGCCGGGGGCATCAAGGCCCTGCTCCACGGCATGCGCGAGCTGCTGCACCTGGAGGAGCGCACGATCACCGGCCTGACCCTGGGCGAAAACGTCGCCGGCTGCGAGATCCACGATGCCGATGTCATCCGCACCCCGGCGAATCCGCTGCAGGCCGATGGCGGCACGGCCATCCTGCGCGGCAACCTCTGCCCGAACGGCGCGGTCATCAAGCATGCCGCCGCGACGCCGGCGCTCTGCCAGCACACCGGCCCGGCTCTGGTGTTCGACAGCTATCCGGCGATGAAGGCGGCGATCGAGGATTTGGATCTCGACGTCACCCCCGACACCGTGCTCATCCTGCGCAACGCCGGCCCGGTCGGCGCGCCCGGCATGCCGGAGTGGGGGCAGTTGCCGATCCCGAAGAAGCTCATCCTGCAGGGCGTGCGCGACATGGTGCGCCTGTCCGACAGCCGCATGTCCGGCACCAGCTACGGGGCCTGCGTGCTGCACATTGCGCCGGAGAGCGCGGTGGGCGGACCGCTGGCGCTGGTGCGCAATGGCGACCTCATTGAGCTCGACGTCGCCAACCGTCGCCTGCACCTGCACGTCAGCGACGAGGAACTGGCGCGTCGCCGCGCCGACTGGAAGCCGGCCCCGCCGCGCTACCACCGCGGCTATGCCAAGCTCTTCGTTGAGCACGTCACCCAGGCCGACGAGGGCGCGGACTTCGATTTCCTCCAGCATGGGCCGGCGGTGCCGGAGCCGGAGATCTTTTAGAAGATGGGAGATCGGAGATGGAAAACCGCCAACCCCCGGCTGGCCAACTCTGAGTTCCATCAACGATCAACGATCCGCTATCAACTCCGAGGCCTGAGATCGGAGATGGGCCCGGCTGTAGGGCGGGGCAGTGACCCGCCGGATCACCGGGGTCAGTGCCCCCGGCTACAAGCGGTCGCGCATGGTCGTTTCGGCGGCCTCGCACTCGCGCAGCAGGGTCTCCGGGCTGAGCCAGTCGGCTCCGCAGGCGAGCACGGTTTCGCGCACCAGGCCATCGGCCGAGGCGACGCGCAGGCGGTGCAGGGCGGCGTATTTCGCGGCCAGTCGCTCGATCAGGCGGTCGGCGGTGGCCCCGGCGGCGGCATAAAAGATCTGCAGGCCCTCGGGTTCTCGTTCCTCGCTGCCCTGGGACTGGGTGCCGTCGAAGACGACGACGACCCGGGTGCCGGTCATGTCCTGAAAGTGACGCAGGCGCTGCAGCAGCTGCTGGCGCGCCAGGTGGCGGCGCGACGGCTGGCGCTGGAGCTTTTTCAGCTCCGGCCAGGCGTGCATGACGTTGTGGCCATCCACCAGCAGGTAGGTCAAGGGGCTGCCCATCGAGGCACACTGGACTGGGAATGGTCGGGACGCCAGAGCCTGTAGGCGTTGTTCGCCAGAACGCGAGCTTGGGGAGTGGGGAGTGGGAGTGTAGGCGCGTTCGCCAGAACGCGGGCTCGGGAGGGCGGAGAGGTCTCGATCGTGCTTCGCACCACGCTCAATCCCCGCACTCTGGCGAGTGCGCCTACGGGAGAGCCTTTTCCCGGAACTGATTCCTGTCTTGAAGGTTGGACCGACTTGTCAGATACTTTTTTTCCGGCCCCACCTGGTGGCGGCTGGAAACCCCGACCTTCATGTCCGTTCCCCCACGCACACCGCCGGAAATCCGCGATCACGAGACCCTGCGCATGATCGGGCGTGGCGCCTATGGCGAGGTGTGGATGGCGCGCAGCGTCACCGGGGTACTGCGCGCGGTGAAGGTGGTCTGGCGCGAGGACTACGATCATGCCGACGCCTTTGAGCGCGAGTTCGAGGCGATCAAGCATTACGAGCCGGTGTCGCGCAAGCACCTTGGCCTGGTCCCGATCCTGCAGGTGGGGCGCAGCGACGAACAGGGCTTTTATTATTATGTCATGGAGCTGGCCGACGACTTGGAGCGCGGCCGCGACATCCAGCCGGACAGCTACCAGCCGCACATCCTCGGCCTGCAGATGCGCCGGCAGAAGCGCATTCGTGCCACGGATTGCCTCAAGCTCGGCGCCAACGTCGCCGAGGGCCTGCACTACCTGCACCAGAACAAGCTCATCCACCGCGACGTCAAGCCGTCGAACCTGATCTTTATCGATGGCCAGTGCCGGCTCGCCGACATCGGCTTGGTCGCTCTGATGGGCCAGCGCACTTTTGTCGGCACGGAAGGCTTTGTGGCTCCCGAGGGACCTGGTTCGCCGGAGTCCGACATCTTTTCGCTGGGCATGGTGCTGTATGAGGCGAGCACGGGCAAGGACCGGCTCGATTTCCCGGACATTCCCTCCTGCACCGAGTCGGGGGATCAGTTGGAGCAGTGGAAGCGGCTTCACCGGGTGATTTGCACGGCCTGCGCCCCGCGCGCCAAGGACCGTTACCCGAGCGCCCATGAAATGGCACTCGACCTTCGTGGCCAGCCGCTGCCCTCGCGACGCGCGGTCTGGCACTGGGCGCTGGCGGGCACGCTGGTGCTGGCGCTGGCTGTGGGGTTTGGCATGTGGCTGGCGCTCAAGGATGGCGGTGCCCTGGTGGCGGTCCAGAAGGCGACCCCGCTGCTCACGATTGCCAGCGAGCCGGCGGGGGCGGAGGTGTTTGCCGGTGAGAAGTTGCTGGGAGTGACCCCGCTGGAACTCAATCCGGAGGAGGGTGTGCCGGTGATCTATCAGTTGCGGCTGCACGGCCACAAGCTGCAGGAAATCGAGCACAGCGCCAGTCGCACGCAGCCGGCCCGATTTGACCTCAAGCTGGAGCCGACACGACTGCCCCAGCCGGGCGAGCGCTGGACGAACAGCCTGGGCATGGAGTTCAAGCCGAGCCTCAAGGGTCACACCAGCGTCGAGCCGGTGCAGATCAAGTATTTCAAGCGCTTCCTGGAGGACACCGGCCGCTCCTTTGAAGGCCGGGTCGTGCGCGCCGCCGCCGGTCAGGAGGCGGCCTATTTCATTGTCGTGCCGATCGGTGATGCCGAGGCCTTCCGCTTCTGGATGACCGAGGAGGATCGGCGCGCCGGCTGCCTCAGCCAGGAGCATCAATACCAGGTCGAGCCGTTTTATTATGTCGAAAGTGGCGCGCCGGTCGATGACCTGCCGGACGAGCGCGACACGGAAGCCGGGCAGGAGGAGGATCGCGACTGGCAGGCCTTTTACCTGCGCGTCGAGCGCCAGACTTACGGCAGTGTCGTCGTGCGAACGAGTCCGGAAAAGGTGCGGGTTTTTCAGCACGAACAGTTCCTTGGTTACACCCCACTGGAACTGCCCCGCGTGCGCAGCGGACCGGTCGAATATGACCTGCGCGAGGAGGGGTTTTCCGACATCATCCTCGAGGGCGAGGTGCGGTCCGGCGAGCTGCTGGAGCTGTTTGCCGACATGCAGACCCGCCAGGCGGTCACCTTCGGTCGCGAGTGGAAGGCGAACAGCTTGGGCATGCGCTTCGTTCCACTGGGGGAATCGACCATGATCGCCGCCACCGAGACCCGCCGGCGCGACTACCTCGAATTTGCCAAGGCGGCGAACCGCCGCCGGCCGGGCAACATCGACAGCGAGGGCCGCGGGGCCACCCATCCGGTGGTGGGCATCGACCGCGAGGAGGCCCGCGCCTTTTGCACTTGGCTGACCGAGCGGGAACGCAACTCCGGCCTGATCGGTCCGAAGGACAATTACCGGCTGCCGACCGACGAGGAGTGGAGCCGGGCGGTGGGCCTGCCGCTCGAGCGCGGTGCCACCCCGGCCGAGCGCAACGGCCGCATCCGAGGCATCTACCCCTGGGGCTTCGACTGGCCGCCGCCGCCGAAGACCGACAACCTTGCCGACATGAACGCCGCTCGACGGGTCAGCCTGGAGAGCCTGATCCCGGGCTATGAGGACACTTTTCCCCAACTCGCGCCGGTGGGGGCCTTCCCGCCCAACGAGCGTGGCATCCTCGGCCTCGCCGGCAATGTCGCCGAATGGGTGGACACCGACTACGACAACGGTCGCAAGGCTGCCTCGGGCAAGGCGGTGCTGGGCACCGTGCGCGGCGGCAGCTGGCGGAGTGCGAACCCGGATGAACTGCTGTCCTCCGCCCGCCAGTCGGTGGCGGTCGACAGCCGCAGCCAGTCGATTGGCTTCCGGGTTGTGCTGGAGCGCGGTCGCTGAGAAAAGCCGGGCCGCCGCTTGCGGCGCCGGGTGGCGCCTGCTTGAATGGCCCCGTTCATGACCCCCAAGCACTTTCATTTCATCGGCGTCTGCGGAACCGCCATGGGCTCGACCGCCGTCGCCCTGCGCGCTCAGGGCCATCGCATCACCGGTTCGGATGAAAAGGTCTACCCGCCGATGTCCGATGTGCTGCGTTCGGCCGGCATTGAGCTGAGCGAGGGCTACAAGCCGGAGAACCTGCCGGCCGGTGCCGATCTTTATGTGGTTGGCAACGCCATCTCGCGCGGCAATGAGGAACTGGAAACCGTGCTCGAGCGGCGTCTGCCCTACGTGTCGATGGCGGAACTGCTGCGTCGCGAGGTCATCCAGGGCAAGCGCAGCTTTGTCGTCAGCGGCACCCACGGCAAGACCACGACCACGACCCTGCTCGCCTGGATCCTCGAGCATGCCGGCCGCAACCCGGGCTTCATGATCGGCGGTGTTCCGGCGAACTTTGACAGCGGCGCGCGTTTCACCGACAGCGAGTTCTTCGTCATCGAGGGTGACGAGTATGACACCGCGTACTTCGACAAGCGCTCGAAGTTCCTCCACTACCTGCCAGAGTGCGTCATCGTCAACAACATCGAGTTCGATCACGCCGACATCTTCAACAATCTCGCGGAGATCCTGCTGTCCTTCCAGCGTCTGCTCAACAGCGTGCCCCGCAACGGACTGGTCCTGCTCAATGGCGACGACGCCAACTGCCTGTCGCTGAAAAGCCACGCCCCGGTGCGCACGGTGGGCTTTGGCGAGGGCTGCAGTGAACGCCTGCAACTCACCGGTGGCGACGGCGAGGGCACCGACTTCGAGATCAACGGCGTGCCCTTCCGTGTGCCGATGATCGGTGAGTTCAATGTCCGCAACGCCGCCATGGCGGTTGGCGCCGCGCGTCATGCCGGCCTAGACGACGAGGTGATCCGCGCCGCGCTGGCCGCTTTCAAGGGTGTGCGCCGCCGCCAGCAGGTGCGCGGCGAGGCCGGCGGGGTCACGGTGGTCGATGACTTCGGTCATCACCCGACCGCCATCCGCGAGACCCTGCGCGGCATGCGCCAGAAGTATCCCGGTCGCCGCCTCTGGGCGGTGTTTGAACCGCGCTCGAACACGAGCCGCCGCAACCTCATGCAGAACGAGCTCGGCGAGGCCCTCAAGGAGGCCGATGGTTCCGTCATCGCCGCCGTGGCCAACCCCGAGAAAGTGGCGGCGGACCAGCGACTCGATCCTGATGCCGTCTCCAGCGCCGTGCGCGCCGCGGGTCGCGCCTGCTTCCATGAGCCCGACACCGCGGCCATCGTTGCGAGGCTGAAGGCCGAGTGCCGCGCCGGCGATGTCATCCTGGTCTTCAGCAACGGCGGCTTCGACGGCATCCACGACAAACTTCTCGCGGCGCTCCCGGGCTGAGGTGGGGCGGGCTGTCCTCAGCCTGCCGTGCCGGATCGATGTGCTGGCCAGCTCCCCTGTCCCGGCGCCCTGGGACAGGGCGCCCTACCTGGCAGACGCCTTCGCAAGAAGGCGGGATTGGGCGTGTGGGACGTGGGGTTTCCTAAGCTCCTCGTTTTGGCGAACGAGCCTACGGGGGAAGGAGAGAGACAACTCGGACGCGGCGCAGCGCGTCCCTACCGTTCCCGGCACAGCCGCAGCAGTTCGCCATGCACGGCGGTCGCGGACAGCGGGGCCGTCTCGGCGGTGATGTTGGCGCCAATCAGCACGGGCCAGTCTTCGCGATCCTCGGGCACGCGGCCATGCGAGCCGCGCACCAGGCTGGCATCGAGCGGGATGAGGTCCATCTTCATGCGCAGGCCGAGCTTTTTGCGCAGCAGCTTGAGCAGCAACTTCAGGCGCGGGAATCGGATCGCTGGATCGAGGAAGAGTTCGACCGGGTCGTAGCCGCACTTGCGGTGGATGTCGACGCAGCGGGCGAACTCGGGCGCGCGGGCGTCGTCGAGCCAGTAGTAGTAGGTGAACCAGCTGCGCGCGTCGGCGATGGCGATGAGGTCGCCGGCGCGCTCGTGATCGAGGCCAAGCTCGCGCTGGGCGGCGCGGTCGAGCACGCGTTCGACCCCGGGCGTGCGCTCAAGCAGGGCGCGCGCGGCGTCGAGCAGCGAGGGGTCACTGACGTAGATGTGGGCGAGTTGGTGGTCGGCCAGGGCGAAGACGCGGCAGCCGCCGAGGTCGAGGGTTTCCAGGCCGAGTTCGTCCTTGATCGACAGCCAGCCCTCGGCGCGGAAGACGCGGTTGAGGTGGACGGGGCGGTCGACGTCGGTGATGCCGTATTCCGAGACCAGCACGACACGGACGCCGCGCGCCTCATAGAAGTCGATCAACTCGCCGACCAGGCGGTCGATCTCGATCAGGTCGCCGGCGATGCGCGGAAAGTCGAGGCCGAAGCGCTGCAGGTTGTAGTCGAGGTGCGGCAGGTAGACGAGACTGAGCGAGGGCTGGTGGCGGGTCTCGATCCACTTGGCGGATTCGGCGATCCAGGCGCTAGAGCGGATGTCCGAGGCCGGCCCCCAGAAGTGCGGGAAGGGGAAGGGCCCGAGGTCGCGCTTGAGGTCGTCGCGCATCGCCATCGGCTGGGTGTGGACATCGAAGACCTTCAGGCCGTCGGACAGGTACAGCGGCCGCGGGGTCACGGTCCAGTCGGCGGTCGAGTGCATGTTGTACCACCAGAAGACCTTGGCGCAGGTGAACTCCGGATTGTCACGCCGCAGCGTGTCCCAAAGCATCTCGGCCTGCACGAGCGCCTCGGGCTGTTTCCAGAACCGGTGCTCGGCATAGTCGCGCTCATACCAGCCGTTGGCGACCGCGCCGTGCACGGCCGGAGGCTGGCCGGTGAGGTAGGTGGCCTGGGCGGTGCAGGTGACCGCCGGCAGCACGGGCTCGATGAGGCGCAGACCGCGCTGTTCGGTGAAGGCGCGCAGGCGCGGCGTGTGCTCGCCAATCAGACGGCGGGTCAGGCCGACGACGTTGAGAAGGGCGGTGCGCTGCATGGGGGCATTTCGCCGCGGCGACGGGCCGGGTCAAGCTGACGTCCGACTCAGTAGCGCAGCAGTTCGCGCAGGGCGTTGCTGATGCTGCCCGTGGTCGGGCGGTGCGACTTCCACAGGTTCGGGTGGTAGGGGATGGGCGTGTCCTTCGAATTCAGCCGCA
>JAUREI010000249.1 GCA_030827515.1 Prosthecobacter sp.
CTGTCCGCCGCCGACCTGCCGCCGCTTGACCTCGGCGGCGTGCGCGAACAGCACGTCTGGATTCCCATGCGCGATGGTGCCAGGCTGTCGGCCTACCTCTATCTGCCGGCCGGCGAAGGTCCCTGGCCGGCGGTGTTTGAGCAACGCTATGCCGACATCAGTGGCAAGCCCACGCGGCAGCGTTCGGCCGAGTTGGCGGTCCGCGGCTTTGCCGTGGCGATGGTCAACTTCCGCGGCACCCATCTCAGCGAGGGTCGCTGGCAGGGCTACCGCGCGCTGGGATGGGGCGAACTGCAGGACGGTTACGACACCTGCGAATGGCTGGCGAAGCAGCCCTGGTGCACCGGCAAGATCGGCACCTTTGGCAGCTCGCAGGGCGGCTTTGCCCAGAACTTTCTCGCCGTTGCCAAACCGCCGCATCTGGTCTGCCAGTACATGGTCGACACCGGCCTCAGCCTCTTTCAGGAAGGCTACCGCATCGGCGGGGTGACCCGGCCGCAGCGGTTCATTCCGATGCGCGACATCTGCCGCGAACCGGCCGACAACGACGCCCTGCTTGCCGAGTGGGAGCAGCACCCGGACTACGACGCCTACTGGCAGGCCGAGGACTGCAGCCGGCATTTCGATCGCATGGACGTGCCCTGCTTCACCATTGGCAGCTGGTATGACTTCATGGTGCAGGGCAGCGTCGCCAGCTTCATCGGTCGCCAGCATCAGGGCGGGCCGGGCTCGCGCGGACGGCAGCAACTCCTGCTCGGTCCCTGGCTGCATGGCCGCCTGAACAAGGGCAGCAAGGTCGGCGAACTGGTCTATCCGGACAACGCCACCTGGCCCGAGGTCGATCACCTGACGCGCTGGTTCAACCACTGGCTCAAGAGCGAGGCGAACGGGGTCGAGGCCGAACCCACGGTGCGCTATTATGTGATGGGTGCCGTCGGAGAGCCGGGGGCACCCGGCAACGTCTGGCGCGAGGCTGCGGACTGGCCGCCACCGGCGCGTGAGCAGAGCCTCTTCCTGCATCCCGAAGGCCGGCTTGCAGAAACCGCCCCCGATGCCCGGGGCGGATCGACCCGCTATGTTTCCGATCCACAACATCCGATGCAGATCGAGGGACGCTCCTTCCCCGGTGCGCGCGATGCGCGCGGCTTTGAAACCCAGGCCGAGGTGCGCGCCTGGACCACCGAACCCCTGGAGGAGCCGGTCGAGTGGACCGGTGCCGTGCACGCCGAGCTCTGGTTCAGCTCGACCGAGCCCGACACCGACGTCATCGTCCGGGTGAGCGATGTCTATCCGGACGGTCGCAGCATCCTGGTCATGGATTACCCGTTGCGCGCCCGCTACCGCGACGGATTCGAGCGTCAGGCCCTGCTCACCCCGGGGGAACCCTCCAAACTGGCCTGGCGCATCGGTTGGACCAGCCTGATTTTTAACAAGGGGCACCGCATCCGCGTGACGGTGGCCAGCACTGGGGCGCCCCTTTATGAACCGAACAGCCAGACCGGCGGCGCGCAGACGCGCGACTGGCTGAAGGATGCCCGGGCGGCAACGAATTCCGTCTGGCACCATGCCGAGCGGCCCTCGCGCCTGATTGTTCCTCGGCCGGTGATGCCGTGATTCCTCAGCGCCGCCGTGCCGGCAGATGCACGACCAGGGTGGCCGTGAAAATCAGGGCCGCACCGGCCCAGCCGATCATGGGCAGTCGCTCGCCGAGCAGGACAAAGGCGGCAAGCGCGGCAAACAGGGATTCCGTGGAGAGCAGGACGGAAGCCTCAGCGGGGCGGGTGGCGCGCAGGGCCACGGCCAGCAGGGTGAAGGTGAGCGCGCTTGAGAGCAGGCCAACGTAGAGCACATCGGGTGCCGCTCTCTGGATGGCGGCGAGGTCCAGACTTTCCCAGATCAGGGTGGCCGCGCCGGCGAGCAGGCCGACAACGACAAATTGCAGGGCCGTGAAGGCGGCGGCGTGACCGCTGCCGGCGGCCTGTCCGACCAGCACGACGTGCAGCGCCCACAGAGCCGCCGAAGCCGCCACAAGAAGGTCGCCAGGCGACAGCGCGGCAAGACCGCCACCGCCGAGCAGCCAGGTGCCGCCAAAGGAGAGCGCCACGGCCAGCCAGACCCAGAGGGCCGGTCGTTGGCCCAGCACCAGCCAGGCGAGCAGGGGCGTGATCACCACGTAGAGCGCGGTGAGGAAGCCTGCGTTGGTGACCGTGGAGGTGACCAGTCCCGCCTGCTGGAGAGCGGCACCGCCGAAGAAGGCGAGTCCGGCATAAAGGCTGCGGCGCAGGAAACGGGATTGATGCTCCGGCCCCCCCGACTGCCGCCATTCACGAAGGGCCAGCGGTGCCAGGGCCGTGCAGGCGAGCAGGGAGCGCAGAGCAATGAACAGGAAGGGGCCCAGGTGCACCATCGCACGCTTCTGGCAGACGAAGGCCAGTCCCCAGACCGCGGCGCAGGCAAGCAGGACGAGGTTGGCGCGGGCTCGAGTCATCGGAAACCCGCACCATCGCGAGAAAACCCAAGTTAGCACCCGGATTTGCCTGCCGCTTGAGTTTAGAATCGCGCGACAAGTTGGCCTGCCCCGTGGCGTTACCCTTGGCCCATCCCCTTTCCATGAAACTCTTGCTCTTTCTCTTCCTCGCTGCCGCCGCCCTGGCTCAAACTCCGAAGGCCGCACCCAAGGCGGGCACCACACGAATCAGTCCGGAAGCCAGCGACTCGCTCGAGGCTCACCCAGGGCTGGTCTATGCGCGCTACGGCGAACGCGAACTGCAACTCGACCTTTGGCGACCGAAGGCGGCGAAGGAACCGCTGCCGGCCATTGTCTGCATCCACGGCGGTGGCTGGCACAAGGGCACGCGCGACTCCATGGCCAATCTCGCGCAGGCGCTTGCAGCACGGGGCTTTGTGACGGCAACCATCAGCTATCGGCTGAGTGGCGAGGCCAGGTTTCCGGCGGCCATTCAGGATGCCAAGGCGGCGGTGCGCTTTCTTCGCGCCGGTGCCGCGAAGTTCGGCATTGAACCCGGCGCCATCGGCGTCACCGGGTTGTCGGCCGGCGGGCATCTCGCCGCCCTGCTCACGACCAGTGGCGGCGTGAAGGAACTTGAGGGCGACGGGGGTCATGGTGACCGGTCGAGCGCCGTGCAGGCGGGCATCGCCATGGGCGCACAGAGCGACCTGCTCAGCGAACGCATCGCCGAATTGAGCGCGCGTCCCGACGATCCCTTCTACCGCACCTTCCTCGGGGCGCCGCAGGCGGAAATCCCGCAGGTGTATGCGCTCGCCTCGCCCCGTCACCACCTCGACAAGTCGGATCCGCCGCTGCTGTTCATGACCGGCGAACTCGATGACCCGAGCACCCA
>JAUREI010000296.1 GCA_030827515.1 Prosthecobacter sp.
AAAACGCCCACTGAGCAATGCAGGGTTGACACCGGCCAGCACGGGTTTCTGGGCGCGGTTCAGGTTGAGGCAACTCGCGTCGTCGCCCGGCCGGACGCGGAAGGGCACAATCTGCACGCCCTGCAGGATCTCTTCATCGAGGCCGAAGGCGTCGCGACCCGCCGCGGAATTGAGGTCCTCATAGATGGGCAGCGAGGCTTCGCCGACCAGGGTGAAGCCGCCGGTGCCGGAGGTCTTGGCCTGAGTGTCGCCCGCGCCGAGGCGGAAGGCGTTGACGGCGGTGACGAGGAAGATGCCGCCGGCCATCATGCCCATGACCGCAAGACTGCGCGTGGGCCGGCGCGCCAGGTTGCGCAGACCCATCTGCGCCAGGCTGAGCGCGAGGCCACGAGGCCGCCGCAGCCATTGACGTGCGAGGGAGAGACCGGCCATGAGCAGGAGAAAACCACCACCGAAGAACATTCCGGCCACCGCTTCCGCAGACGTGGCTCCCGAACCGCCGGCCAGCAGGCCAATGGCACCGGCCAGCCAGAGGATCGGCATGAAACGCCGCCAACCGGTGAGCACTGCAACAGCGTTCATGTCGGCCGCGGGATCCTGGCCGGAAAGCAGTTCACGCGCGGGTTTGCCGAACATGCGGCGACTGCTCCAGGCAAGCACCAGCAGCAGCACGAGCACGGCGGAAACTCCCGCAAGGATCTGGGTGGTGAAACTGCCGGCATAGACGAGCGGCAAACCCTGGGCCGCGCCTGACCAGACACCGCCGAGTCCCTTCAGGGCCAGACGCGTGTAAAACTCACCGCCAAAGACTCCGAGAACGGCCCCGAGAATGGCAATGACGCCCGCCTCACCCAGCAGGCTGCGGCGCACCTGCCGCGGGGTCCACCCGGTGGCCAGCAGCAGTCCCGCCTGCGCGGCACGACGTTCCAGCGTGAAAAGAAACAGCAGCGCCGCAAACACCAGGGCGGCGGCGATGAGGAAGAGGCTGAGGCCGATGAACAGGCCGCCGAAATCGACGCTGCCACGCGCGGCCGCACCGGCTTCACCCCCAAAGTCGCGCGGCACCAACCCAAGGTCGGCGAGTTTGAGCCGGCCGGCGATCTCGGTCGCGAGCTTTGTCGCCTCGGCACCGGGGGCGGCGAAGCGCACAGCGGTCAGCCGACCGAAACGATTGCCCCAGAGGCGCTGGCCGTCGGCCAGGGCAATGAAGCCCTTCGGCGTGCCCTTGTAGTCATCCCAGTATTTCTCGTCCTGATCGCGGATCGCCTTGTTGTCCATCGGGAAGCCCGGGTCCCAGTCGCGACAGTTGTCGACATCCGACACGCCCGGGAACGGCGGCGTCCAGGCCGGGGTGATGGCGGCATTGTCCATCGGCAGAATGCCGCGCACGGGAAACTTGGCGGTCTGCTCGCGCAACTCGCGTCCGTTGCCGACCACATAATAGCGAATCTCCAGCTCATCGCCGACCTGCAGCTTCTGGTCCTCGGCCAGCCAGCCACTGATGAGGATTCCCTCCCCTGCCCCCGGCAGTCCTGCGGCGGTGGCATCGACGGCGGTGATCATGGAGTAGGGGGTCGCCCCCTTGGCCGACTTCACGCCGTTGACCAGGTAGGTGAGCACGCCGTAGGCGCCCGGCTGTGCCTTCAGAAGGTCCTGCGCGACGGCATCATCCAGGAAGACGCGGTCCGTGCTGATTTCCCAGGCCGGAGCCGGCTTGTCGATGGCCGCCAGCTTGAGTGACAAATCGGCCAGTTTCTTGCCAGCCTCCAGTTTGGCCGCAAGCACGTCCGCGCCCGCCTCCGCGCTGAGCAGGGCATTAATCCGCCCCTCCATCTCGATCTGCACCTGCAGGTCGGCCAGCGGCACAAACACCGAGTCGGGGGCGATCTGCGAGGCCACCGGCTGGAAGGTGCCAAAGTCTTCCGCGCTGACAATCGCGCCGACCTCGCGACGCAGGGTGACTTCCTCATTCGTGCTGCCCGACAGCGGTGCATCGCGCGAGATCGCGCTGGGGCGTTCCAATCGCACCAGCACGGTGTCGCCCAACTTGACGGCAAGCTTGCGGGCCAGCGACTCGCTCAGGGCAACCTTGCCGGTGGTGATTTCGGGGCCGCGTCCGCTGGGGCCAAGTTTCCAGAAACCCGACTCCACACCGAGCACCTGCGCACCGTTGACACGGACGTCGCCCGCCGAGGCCGAACCGAGCGCCAGGATCAGGGGTGCCGCGCCAACCTCGCGGGCCAGGGTTTCCGTGAACCAGCGGTCGCCGCCAAGCAGACCCGTCTGCACCTGCCCCAGCCGGAATTCGGCCACCCGTCG
>JAUREI010000017.1 GCA_030827515.1 Prosthecobacter sp.
GATGAGATCGTGGCGGCCGTGGACCGCCGCTTGGCAAGCGAGGCCGCCTCGCTCGACGACCTCTACCGCCACCTTCACGCCCATCCCGAGCTGTCCTTCCATGAGGAAGAGACCAGTCGCAGGATGGCCGAGGAACTGCGCGCCTGCGGCTTCGAGGTCACGGAGAAGGTGGGAGGCTGGGGCGTGGTCGGCGTGCTGCGCAACGGGCCCGGTCGGACGGTGCTGGTGCGCGCCGACATGGACGCCCTGCCGGTGCGCGAGCTGACCGGCCTGCCCTTCGCCAGCCGGATCAAGGCCACCGATGACGCAGGCAAGCAGGTGCCGGTGATGCATGCCTGCGGTCATGACGTGCACATGACCTGCTGGACCGGCGCCGCACGGGTGCTGGCGGCGGAGCGCGGGCGCTGGCAGGGCACGCTGGTCTTCATCGCCCAGCCAGCCGAGGAACGCGGCGGCGGCGCGCGCGCCATGCTGGCCGACGGCCTCTTCGAGCGATTTTCCAAGCCGGACCTCAGTCTTGCCCTGCATTGCTCGGCGGACCTGCCGGCCGGCCAGGTGGGCATCACGCCCGGAGGCATGACGGCCAGCGTCGACAATCTCGACATCGTCGTGCACGGTGTCGGCGGCCACGGCGCCCAGCCACAGGCGACGAAAGACCCGGTGGTGATCGCCTCACAGATCGTTCTGGCCCTGCAGACGATTGCCAGTCGCGAAACCCATCCGCTCGATGCCGTGGTGGTCACGGTGGGTTCCTTCCAGGCCGGCACCAAGCACAACATCATCCCGGATCAGGCGCGCCTGCAACTCACCGTGCGCGCCACCCGCGAGCAGACGCGCACCCAGGTGCTTGAGGCCATCCGCCGGATCAGTCGCGGCATTGGCCTCGCCGCCGGCCTGCCGGAGGATCTGCTGCCGGAGGTGATCCTCGGCGATGAGTTCACCCCGGTGCTGCTCAACGACGAGGCCTTCACACGCCGGTTGCGCGGACGGTTGGAGGCGGTGCTGGGCAAGGACGCCGTGTCCGAGCGACCGCCCAGCATGGTGGGTGAGGATTTTGCCCGCTACGGCATGACCGAGGAACGCCGGCCGATCTGCATGTTCTGGCTCGGTGTCGTCCCCGAGGCGAAGTTCCGTCAGGCTCAGGAAAGCGGCGCTGCGCTGCCAAGCCTGCACAGTCCCTTCTTCCGTCCCGACGCCCCGCTGGCCGTGCGCACCGGCGCCAAGGGGCTGGTTCTGGGTGTGCTGGAAGGCCTGCAGGCAAAGGCGGTTGAGTAGGCATTCGGCGCCTGTTGGCGGCTCACTGCCCCGAACGGAAGGATGGGTGGGGGATCAGCGCTTGGTGCGACGGCGCCGTAACGAACCGGCGGGTTGGTCCTTGGCGTGTTGCGACGGTTTCTTGGCTTGCGGCGTGCCCTGGCGCTCCTGGCGCGACGAAGCACCCGCAGGGGGTTGGGGTGCGCCCTTGCCGGGCGGGCCCTTCCTGGGTTTGCGGTGTTGCGGGTGGCTGTCGGGCTGGCGCGGGGCACGGCCGGTCTGACCCTGAGCCGCGGGTGGGTTGCCGCGCCGCGGCTTGCGGCGCGCGCCACTGTCCTCGCGTGGCCCCGAATCACCCCGGCCCTGCGGCGGGCGGTTGCCGCGCGACGACTCCGCCTCGGCGGGACGGAAGTCGATGCGTTTGGTGACGCGGTCGACGCGCAGGATTTGCACCGGCAGGGTTTCTCCCAGCCGGATGAGGCGGTGGGTGCGCCGGCCGAGGAGTTGGCCGCGGCCGGGATCGAAGATGTAGAAGTCGTCGGCCAGAGCCGAGAGCGGAACGAGGCCGCTCATGCCGAGTTCCGCGACATCGACGAAGAATCCGAAGTTGCGCACGTCAGTGACAAGTCCGGCGTAGGTCTGCGGCTGTTCGGCGTCGAGTTGGGCTTCGAGGAAGGCGTACAGCTTCACCTCGCGGCTGTCGCGCTCGGCATCGGCCGAGTTGCGTTCGGTTGCGGAGATGTGGTCGGCAATCCGGCGGGCATCCTCGTGCTGGAGGTGGACGCGCTCAAACAGAGCGCGGTGGACGACGAGGTCGGCGTAGCGGCGGATCGGCGAGGTAAAGTGGGTATACTGCTTCTTGGCGAGGCCGTAGTGGCCGAGTGCCTCGGTGGCGTAGCGGGCGCGCATGAGCGACTTCAGAAAGCCGATCTTGAGCGCCTGGCCGATCGGCAGGGTGCCGAGTTTGGCGAGCAGTTTCTGGACTTCCGGGCGGTGGCTGAGATTGCCGCAGCGGACCCCGTGGCTGAGCACTTCCTCGCGGTAGTCGTTGAGGCGCTTTTCCTTGGGAGCCTCGTGAATGCGGTGCACGGCCGGGCGGTTGAGTGCCAGCAGGCGGCCGGCGACGGCCTCGTTCGCCAGCAGCATGAATTCCTCAATGAGCTGGTGGGAGGCGTCGTTTTCCATGCGCTCGATGCGCAGCACGCGGCCCTGTTCGTCGAGGCGGATCTTGTTCTCCGGGAAGTCGAGGTCGAGCGAGCCGTTGGCAAAGCGGCGGGCGCGAACCTTCTGGGCGAGGCCGTGGGCGTCGTGCAGCATCGACTCCGTTTCGTCGCGCGGATCGCGCTGCAGGATGGCGAAGGCCTCCTGGTAGGTGAAGCGGCGCTGTGAGCGGATGACTGCCGAATAAAACTTTGCGTGGGCCACGCGGCCATCGCTCTCGAGCACGAACTCGACGCACTTGGTGAGACGGTCGAGGTCGGGCTTGAGTGAGCAAAGCTCATTGCTCAGTGCCTCGGGCAGCATGGGGATGACGCGGTCGACCAGATAGGTCGAGTTGCCGCGCTTGCGCGCCTCCTGGTCGAGCGCGGTGCCGGGGCGGACGTAGTGGGAGACATCGGCGATGTGGACCCAGAGCCGCCAGCGGCCGTCGGCCTCGCGCTGCACGCAGATGGCGTCATCGAAGTCCTTGGCGTCGTCGGGATCGATGGTGACGACCCGGTGCTTGCGGCAGTCGGTGCGGCCGGTGCACTCCTCGCGCGAGGGCTGGTTGTCGGGCCTCGAGCTGGCGATGGCTTGAGCCTCCTGCAGCACGGGCTTGGGGAAGTGCAGGGGCAGGTCGTAGTGGCGCAGCACCGAGAGCATGTCGACGCCCTCCTCGTCGGGCGCGCCGAGCACCTCGATGACCTCGCCTTCCGGCGGCACGTGGCGGGATTCCCAGCCGAGGATTTCGACGACGACCTTGTCGCCAATGCGCGCCGGACGGCCGACATCGCGCGGTTCGGGCACATGCACGGCCGAGGGCAGGCGCGGGTCATCGGGAGTGACATGGAGGAATTTTTTGCCGCGCTCGAGGGTGCCGACGAAGCGGGTGCGGCTGCGTTCGAGCACGCGCACGACGCTGCCACTGCGGTCTTCCGGCGCGGTGGGCTTGCGCAGGCCGAGCGGCTTCAGGTTGAGCCGCACGAGCACCCGGTCGCCATGCATGGCAGTGTCGGTGGCGCTTTCGGCGATGCTGATCTCGGTCTGTCCGGGGGCGTCCGGCTGGACGAAGCCGCGGCCGCCGCGGGTGATCTGGATGACGCCGGGGATGAGGTCGGCGTCATCGGCGAGGATGTGGCGGTCGCCCTTCGTGCGGATGATGCGGCCCTCGGCAATCAGGCTGTCCAGAGCCGCTTCCAAGTCGGACTGACGGTCCGGGGCGAGCCGCAGGCGTTTGAGGAGCTCGGGGACGTTGGCCGGCGCGTAGTCGTTGTGGCCGAGCAGCTTGAGAAGCTTGTTGCGCATCCCACACCTTCGCACAAGCGGGCGCGGCTGTCGTCAGGCATTTGGACCCTTGCGCGCCTCGCGGCGGTGGCGGATCACCTCGATGACAATGGGCAGCAGGGAGACGACGATGATCAGCAGGAAGACCAGCTTCAGGTTGTTCTTGATGACCGGGATGCTGCCGAGGAAGTAACCGCCGATGCCGAAACTGGCCACCCAGATGATGCCGCCGCCGAGGCTGAACAGGAGGAACCGGCTGTAGTGCATGCGGCCGAGTCCGGCGGTGAAGGGGGCGAAGGTGCGGATGATGGGCGCAAAGCGCGCGAGGATGATCGCCTTGCCTCCATGGCGCACGAAGAAGGCCTCGGTCTTCACCAAGTAATCGTTCTTGAACCAGCGCTGTTGCACCATCCAGCCGCCGGCGCGCCGGCCGATCCAGTAGTTGAGGTTGTCGCCGAGAATGGCGGCTGCGACCAGCAGCGGCAGGATGATTTCCAACCGGATCAGGTCCTGGGCGGCGAGGGCGCCGACGGCGAACAGCAGGGAGTCGCCCGGGAGAAACGGGGTCACCACCAGGCCGGTCTCGCAGAAGACGATGGCGAAGAGCAGGACGTAGATGAGCATGCCGTACTCCTGAGCGAAGACCTGGAGGTGTTTGTCGACGTGGAGGACGTAGTCGAGGAGTTGGCTGATCATGGAATCGTGCACAGTCAACGTTGGCGCGTCACGGGCAAATGAAATGTCCAAGGTCGAATTTGTCCGTTCATTCCGTGCGGGACTTGGTAGCGGCGTCCAGCAGTGGGCCAAACTCGCGCCAACTCCAGGCTGACTTGCTCAGGCCCCAGGCTCCCGGCCGAGCTGGGGTTGGGTCGATTTCGGCGAGAAGGAAGTCCTCCTGATGCCGCCGGCTCTGGACGAGGATCTCACCGCCCGGGTCCATGACGTAGCTGTCGCCATAGCCGACACCGGCGTTGCGGGTGATGCCACTTTTCGCCGGATCGAGCACGACGTTGTTGGCGCGGACGAAGTAGACCTCGTTCTCGAGGGCGCGCGCCGTGTGATCGGCTCGCACCTTCATGAAGTGGGAGATCAGGCCGGTGTCGCGGATAAAGTTAAAGTGAGGGGCGAAGATGACCCTGGCACCCTTGAGGGCAAGGATCCGCGCCGGCTCGATGTAGCCGCCGTCGGCGCAAATCAACACACCGAACCTGAGGCCACGGTGCTCCCAAACGGGGAAGTCGCGGCCCTGGCGGTGGAACTTCTGGTAGGCGGAGCATTTGCTGTAGGTGCCGAGCAGGTGGCCCCGGTGCGCCACCACGGCGGTGTTGTAGAGGTCGGTGCCGCGCTGCTCGTTGAAACCGACGATGGCCAGGGCATCGTGGCGGCTGGTGACGTCGAGGACGCGCTGCATCCGCGGCGAATCGACCGCGAAGGCGCCGGCGCGGGCGAGTTCCTCAGTGTCGGGATAGCCGGTGAGAAAGCATTCCGGGAAGGTGACGATGGCGGCGCCGGCGGCATCGGCGCGCGCCAGGCCTTCCTCGAAGCGCCGCAGGTTGATGTCGAATTCCCCGCACCAGGCTTCGAACTGGCAGTGCGCGATTTTCATGGCGGCATCCTGCGGATTTCGTGGCGGCAAGGCAATGGCAAAGTCGGTTTCGGCTTGCCCGTTGAGCCTGCGGCGACTGGAATGCCGTCATGTTCCACCGTCTTTGCCTGCTGTCGGTCGTCTTGCTTGCCGCCTGCGCGCCGGAGCCTGCGCCGCCGTCCGCCGCTGCCGGTCCGCCGCGCCGCTGGGCCTTTGCCGACGGGGTGGTCTTCGAGGCGGATTTTCCCGGTGCCCGGTTGTCGGCCTGTGAGGCCCTGCCCAACGGCGGTTACGGGTTGGTGATCCGACCGGAGAACCTGCCGGTCAACAACAGCCCTTGGTTTTTCTTTAGGGTGAGCGCCGGGACCTCCCAGACGTTGCAGGTGCGCCTGCGCTGCCAGGGCGGTTCGCTGCGCTACGTTCCGAAAATCAGCACGGATGGCGTGCACTGGGTGACCCTGCCTGCCGAGGCCCATGAGCGCACGGCCGATGCCGGTGAGGCGCTGCTGCAACTGGAGGTCGGGGCGGAGCCGCTGTGGGTGGCGGCCCAGGAGCCGGTGTCGACGGCCGAACTGCTCGCCTGGGCCCGAACCCTCGAGCGACTGCCCTTTGTCGAGCGCACGGAATTCGGTGCCTCAGTGCGAGGCACGCCGCTTTGCCGGCTCGATCTCGGCAACCCGGCCTGCGGTCGCCATGTCGTCATCCTCGGCCGCCAGCACCCCCCCGAAACCACTGGATCGCTGGCGCTGATGCGCTTTGTCGAGGAACTGGCGGGCGACACGCCGCTGGCGCGCGACTTTCGGGCGGCATTTCATGTCATGATCCTGCCGCTGCTGAATCCCGACGGCGTCGATGCCGGCCACTGGCGGCACAATCTGGGCGGGGTCGATCTCAACCGCGACTGGCGCGACTTTGCCCAGCCGGAGACGCGGGCGGTGCGCGACGAGATCCTGGCCCTGCGCGAGCGTGGCCGGCTGTTCCTGCACCTCGATTTCCACTCGACCTTCAAGGACGTGTTCTACGTTCAGCCAGCCGAGGCGGTCACGTCGCCGCCCGGTTTCACACACCGCTGGCTCGACGCCCTCCAGGCACGCGTGCCGGATTACGAAGTGCGTCGCTCGGCGAGCCCGGTGCCGACGCCGACCACCTCCATGTTTTGGGCTCATGCCCAGTCCGGCATTCCCTCGGTCACCTACGAGCTCGGTGACCACACCGAACGTTCGCGCCTGCGCCAGGTGGCTGCGGCTGCGGCGCAGGAAATGATGATGCTGCTTCTGGAGTTGCAGGACGCGCCTTGACCGGTCCCTGACGAGGCTCGTTCCAGCCGATTGGCAAGCAAGGTGACTATGCGGGCAGGGTGGCTTCGTTCCAGACCATCTCGTGGGTGAGCATGGTGTCGTTGGCGAAGAGAAATTTGCCGACAAAACAGCGCGTGCCGGACAGCAGGTTGCCCAGCCAGAAGCGGTCGTCGGCCCACATCTCGTCGTAGGGGATGGCCGACACCGAGGTCCATATGGGCACGGCCTCGTCCGTTTCCACAGGTTCGCCCTGCCAGAGGATCGCCAGGAAGACGTCGACGTATAATGCCAGGCCGTCGACAAACTGGAACCAGAGTTCGCCGCGCTTGACCGGGTCGATCGGGGTGACCCCGAGTTCCTCGCGCGTTTCGCGCACGGCGCACTGCACGGGGGTCTCGCCCGGGTCGAGCTTGCCGCCCGGGCCGTTGATCTTGCCCGCCCCAAGGCCGCGCTTCTTGCGGATCAGCAGCACGCGCCCTTGCTCTCGATCGTGAATGAACATGAGCGTGGCGCGCATCGTCGGCTGCCAGTGGTTCCAGTCGGGGGGCTTCATCTCATCCATGCCGCCGGCCATCTAGACGGCGCCGGGCAGGGGCGCAAGGAGACAAAATCCGCGCTTGTCGCCCGCCGGCCTTCGCCGCTATCGATGGGGCATGCCGTCCGCCCTCCGTTTCGCCGCTCTGCTCGTGTTGTTGGCCCCACCCCTGCCGGCGGCCGACTGGCCCCAGTTTCTTGGACCGTTTCGCGAGGGTCGCGCCGATCCCCGGGAAGCGGGGCTGCCGGCAACCTTCGCCCGGGAACCGGAGGTGCTCTGGCGCAAATCGGCCGGTTCCGGGTTCGCCGGACCGGTGCTTGCCGAAGGCAAACTGATCCTGTTTCATCGTGAGGGCGGCGACATGACCACCGAGGCGCTGGATCCGCGCACTGGCAAGACGCTGTGGCGCAGCGTCTATGTGACCGATTACGTCGACAGCTTCGGTTTCGACAACGGCCCGCGCGCCGTGCCGGCTGTCGCCGATGGCCGGGTGTTCACCCATGGCCCGGAGGGGCGTGTGACCGCGCTGGATCTCGCCACGGGTCGCGAACTCTGGGCTTTTGACACCGCCGCGAAGGCGGGGTCGCCACCGGGGTTCTTCGGCCGCGCGCCGTCACCTCTGGTGGTGGGTGAACGCGTGTGGATTGCCGCGGGCGGGGAACTGGACGGGCGCGACGCCGGAGTCATTGCGCTGGATGTCCGCACCGGTGCGCCGGTGGTGAGCGCGGTCGGCGACGAAGCTGGGTACGCTTCCCCCGTGGCGGTCGGCGCGGAACGGTTGCTGGCCTGGATGCGCAACCGGCTCTGGCTGGTGGAGGCGAGCACAGGCACGGTGCTCGATGCGCGGCCGCTGCGCTCGACGATGGATGCATCGGTGAATGCCGCCACGCCCTTGGCCTGTGGCGATGGCCGCTGGTTCGTGTCAGCCGGCTATGGCGTCGGTGCCAACCTTTTGCGCATCACCGACAAGCCGGCGCTGGAGGAGGTGTGGAGCCGGCAGGACTCACTTGACTGCCACTACGCGACGCCGGTGGTGTACGAAGGCCATCTGTATGGTTTTCACGGTCGCCAGGAGACCGGCATGAAATTGCGCTGCGTGCGGCTGGCCGATGGCGAGGTTGTCTGGGAAGCGCCCGACAAACTGCCGGGCGGCACCCTGCAGTTGGTGCACGACCGCCTGCTGGTCGTCACCGAGCAGGGCGAGCTGTGGGTGGTGCCGGCGAGCCCGGCGGGGTTCGACAAGGTTCTTGCCGTTCAGATCCTGCGCGCCGGTCACCGCAGCCATGCGGCCTATGCCGACGGCATGCTGTTCGCTCGCGACAGCGAGGAGCTCGTGGCGGTGCCGCTGCGCTGAACTCATTCGGAGGTGTCGCGCTGACCAAGACAGCGCCTTCGCCAGAGCAATCAGAAAAGGGCGACAGCAACCCAGGTTCATGCGGAACAAAGATGATGCGAGATTTGGACTACTGCGAATAAAGCAGCCCTTAACTCCGCCGGATGGCTGGTGGTCAGTCACGGTGCTGGCGGCGTCCTGACCCTGAAACCGCACACGTCCGACATCCGCCGCCGGCGAGATTATCCGGTTCACGAAAAGCGGTGCCCTTGTGGAGTGTTTCACGCCGGCGACCAACGCCTTCCCGATCGCCAAGGCCTGTGCGCGCAAACCGGTGTTGTGCCAGGAGCGTTCGGCGTTTTTTGATGTGCAGGATCGCCAAGCCGTACGCAACCTGGCGCGTTAATCCTTGCCCAGACTATGCCAAGGGAGGTGGATCGCGGCAGCGGGTGTCATGCTCCAGTTTTGCCATGGACAACCCAACCTACTCCCGCAATTGGCTGCGCCGCCTTGGTGCTTGCGCCGCCGTTTTCCTCCTTTCGGCCACCACCCACGTGCTGGCGGAAAAGAACCCTGTTACACCGGTGGATGCGGTCGACTGGCTGCCGCTGGTTCATCCCCTTCATCGCCTTCACCGTGATGGACGAGGGCGACAACATTGCGCTCGACACCGAGGGTTATGACGTCATGAACTTCGGCGCCGCGCGCAGCGGCAACCGCACCCAGGACACTCTGGGCGCCGGCTTCCGCACCCGCGTGCTCGACAATGTCGACTTCGGTTTCGCCTATGAAAAGGCGGTCATTCGCCCGGAAGGCCTGACCGACGACCGTCTCACCTACGATCTCTGCATCCGTTTTTGACGGCCTGACTGGCCGTGGGCGTCAGGTGTGACGCCTGTTGGGTTGAGTGGTGACCGGGCGCATGGAGTTCCCCTCCATGCGCCCTTTGCTTTTGCCGGTGGGACGCGTAGGGTGCGCCATGAGAGGGTCCTTCAAAGTCGCCACGATCGCCGGCACCGAGGTGCGCATCCACCTCACCTTTCTCATCCTGCTGGTTTTCGTCGCCCTGCACGGACTCAGCCGCGGCGGCGGCGCTGCCGGAGCGCTGGATGCAGTGCTCTTCATCAGCGCCATGTTCCTCTGCGTGCTGCTCCATGAGTTCGGCCATGTCTTTGCCGCTCGCGGCTACGGCATCCGCACGCCGGACATCACCCTTCTGCCGATCGGTGGGGTCGCCCGCCTGGAGCGCATGCCGCGCACCCCGGCCCACGAACTGGTCGTCGCGGTTTGCGGCCCGCTGGTCAATGTCGGCATCGCCGCCCTGATCTTTCTCGGGCTAGGTCTGCGCCCCGACCTGGATCCGGCCAACTTCCGCTTCGAGCAGTCCGGCCATTTCTGGGAAAAACTGCTGCTCTGGAATCTGCTGATGGTGGCCTTCAACTTGGTGCCCGCCTTCCCCATGGATGGCGGCCGCGTGCTGCGCGCCCTGCTGGCCATGGCCGTTGATTACGGCAGGGCCACCCGCTGGGCGGCGACCATCGGCCAGGGCATCGCCCTTTCGGTCGTGCTGTGGATGCTGCTTGGTGGCATCCCCTTCCAACCCATCCTGCTGCTCATCGCCTTCTTCATCTTCATGGCGGCCGGACAGGAGGCTGCCTCTGTCGCCGAAACCGAGGCCACCCGTGGCCTGCGTGTGCGCGATGCCATGATGACCGAGTTCCATGTGCTGCCGGCCGACGCAGTGCTCGGCGATGCCGTCGAACGCCTGCTGGCCGGTTCCCAGCACGATTTTCCCGTGATGGATGGCGGCGGTGAACTGCTCGGTCTGCTCAGCCGCCAACGCCTCATCGAGGGTCTCGCCAAACATGGCAGCCTGCACCGGGTCGCCGGCCTCGCCGAGGACTGCCCGGAGTCCCTCGAACCCGCCGCCCGCTTGACCGAGGCCCTCGAACGCCTGCGCGCCACGTCCTGCCCGATGCTGCCGGTGTTCGACCCCTCAACCGGCCGCCTCGTCGGCCTGCTCACCGCCGAAAACGTCGCCGAAGTCCTCATGGTGCGCGCGGCGTTGGGAAGGTAAGGAACAGCTTTATTGACCCCCGATTCCCCTTGAGAACACCGGTGGCCGGGTGGAAATACCCGGTTCCTAATGTCTGCCGCCTCTGAAATCGCCCGCCGCCGCACCTTTGCCATCATTTCGCACCCTGACGCGGGCAAGACGACGCTGACTGAAAAGCTGCTCCTCTACGGCGGCGCGGTGCAGTTGGCGGGCAGTGTCACGGCGCGCAAGAACCAGCGCGCGACCACCTCTGACTGGATGGAGCTGGAGAAGCAGCGCGGTATTTCGGTGTCATCGACGGTGCTGCAGTTCGAGTACAAGGACTGCGTGGTCAACCTGCTCGACACCCCGGGCCACAAGGACTTCTCCGAGGACACCTACCGCGTGCTCACCGCGGTTGATGCGGCGGTCATGGTCATCGACGCCGGCAAGGGCATCGAGGCGCAGACCCTGAAGCTGTTTGAGGTCTGTCGCCGCCGCGGCGTGCCGATCTTCACCTTCATGAACAAGCTTGACCGGCCGGCGCGGCCGCCACTCGAGCTGCTCGATGAGCTGGAGCGGGTGCTGGGCATCGCCTCCTGCCCGATCAACTGGCCGCTCGGCGACGGCGTCGATTTCAAGGGTGTGTACGACCGCGAGACGCGTCAGGTGCACCTTTTCGAGCGCACGGTCGGCGGCAAGTTCCGCGCGCCGGTGAACGTCCAGGACATCCACGATGATGCCGTGCGCGACGCCTTGCCGCCGCTGGTGTACGCCCGGGTCTGTGAGGAGCTGGAGCTGCTGGAAATGGTTGGCGCGCCGTTCTCGATGGACAACATCCGCAAGGGCCAGTTGACGCCGGTGTTCTTCGGCAGCGCCATGAACAATTTCGGGGTGCAGCTCATGCTCGACCGTTTCCTCGATCTGGCGCCGCCGCCGGCGCCGCGCCAGGTGGGCGAGGAGATCCTCATGCCGGAGAACCCGGCCTTCAGCGGTTTCGTCTTCAAGATCCAGGCGAACATGAACCCGCGCCACCGCGACCACGTGGCCTTCATCCGCATCGTCTCCGGCTGCTTCCAGCGCGACATGAGCGCGATCAACACCCGCACCGGCACGAAGATGCGCCTGGGTAACTCGCAGCGGCTGTTCGCTCAGGAGCGCGAGACGGTGAACGAGGCCTGGGCCGGCGACGTTGTTGGCTTGGTCGGCAATTACGGCTTCCAGATTGGCGACACGCTGGCGGAGGATCCCAAAATTCGCTTCGACGAGATGCCGCGCTTCGCGCCCGAGTGCTTTGCCTACCTGCACAACGAGAACACCTCGAAGTTCAAGCGTTTCCGCGACGGCCTCGACCAGTTGCTCAAGGAGGGGGTTGCACAGCCCTTTGAGTTGCCCGACGCCGCCGTGCGCGTGCCCCTGCTCGGCGCCGTGGGTCCGTTGCAGTTCGACGTCCTGAAATACCGGCTTGAGACCGAGTACAACGCCGAGGTGCGCCTTGAGTTCGCTCCCTGGACCCTGGTGCGTTGGTTGCGTGAGAAAAACCCGGCGGACAAGCCGAAAGCAAAGGAGACAAACCCGCGTCCCGAATTGGCCGCCTCCTATGGCACCACGCTCGCGCTCGACAGTGCCAACCAGTGGGTGGCGCTGTTCAGCGACAAGGTGAGCTGTGGCTATTTCGAGACCAAGAACGCCGACAAGTTCGACATCAGTCCCTATCCGTTCTGAAGGTCCCGCCCGCAGGTTTGCAGGCCCGCGCGACCGGCGGCGACCCGGATGCTGTGATGAAGCGTGCTGCGTGCGATGAGGACAACGGCGGCCGTGCTCAGGCCGAGCGCGGCGAGGCCGATGCAGGCGGGTTCGCTGCCGGCGGCGGCATTCCAGGCTAGCAGACCCAGAGTGCCTGCGAGAACGAGGGCGAGCAGTGGCGGGAATCGCAACTGGCTGCGCACGCGCAGCAGGCAATGCTCGTCACGGTGGTATTCCTCGACGGTGAGGATGGCCGGCGAGAGATCGGCCTCAGGACGGAGTTCAAGATCAAAATCCTGCCAGCCGTCGTCGCCGCGCACCGCCCCGTGGACAGCGCGCACGCAGGTCTCGAACTCGCGAAGGAAGGCCTCGCGGCACGGTCCAGCCTCGCTCCAGAACGGTTGTTCGCCCAGGGGCAGGACCCACTTGGGGCTTGGCGAAGGGGAGGCCTGCCAGCAGGGACCACGGCCTGGCGCGGCGCCAAGGTCGAGCATGCCAAGCAGGCGCGCGCCTTCGCGCACGAGCGGCTGCAGCCAGCACAGGACGAGGCGCAGCAGGCGTTCACGCACACTGAGCCGGAAGGGGGCGGGCGGCAGATGGCGGGCACGACCGGCGGCGAGCAGCCAGGAAGCGGCAAAGACGCCCGCTGCGAACGCTGGCAGACCCAGGGCGAGAAAAAGCACGGCCAGGGCCACCCAGATCAACCCGCTGAACCAGTCGGCCCAGCAGCGCGGACCTTGTTGGTAGATGCCCTGAAACAGCCCCAGGCCGAATGGGCCGTGAAAAATGCGCCCGGGAGCGAGGTCGCCACCGGTCTGATCGCCGTAGATGCCGCCGCTCCAGCGTGCGCCGCCAAGCAGGCCGAATCGCTGCGGATGATCCTTCATTAACAGGGCTTCGGCACGGCCATAGCCGGCCTGCTGGCGCAGGTAGGCTCGCGTCTGATAGCGGCGATGGTGCCAGACCATGGCCCCGGGCGCGTAGCGCAGACGCCCCCCGGCTTCACGCAGGCGCCAGCAGACATCGACATCGTCACCGGCCGCGACATAGGGGGCATGGAAGCCGCCGATTTCCAGCAGCGCCTTCTTGCGGATCGCGAGGTTGCAGCCGGGCAGGTGCTCGGCTTCGACGTCGTCGAGCAGCACATGCACCGGGGCACCGGGTGCGGCGGCGACGACGGCTTCGGTGCGGTTGCGCGGCGGTGGCGGGATGTTGGGGCCGCCGGCGGCGACCCATTGCGGATCGTCGAAGGCTTCGGCGAGCCGGTCGAGCCAGTCCGGTTCGGCCAGGCAGTCATCATCGGTGTAGGCGAGGATGTCGCCCGTGGCGAGTTTGGCTCCGAGATTGCGTGCGGCGCTCAGTCCGGCGTGATCCTGACGATGGCAGCAGACGAACGGGAAGGCCCGGGCGATCGCGGCGATGTCCTGGGTTGAACCGTCGTCGATGAGCAGGACTTCGTGATCCGGATGGCTCAGCCGGCCGAGTGAATCGAGGCAGGCGCGCAGGGTCGCGCCACCATTGTGGGTGCAGACGATGACGGAAAAACGCGCCCGAGCGGCTGGCGGCGGTGCGAGCTCTTCAAGGCAGGCCTGGCAAACCGGTCGCTCGCGGCGGTCGGCATCGACGAGACCGAACCGCCAGCCCTCCACCGTGCGCCCTCCCCGGTGCCATTCGTCGGTGTAACTGAACCAGACTTCGCCGGCAACGGCCGCCGCCTTGAGTGCGGCCCGCTGCTGGAGCAGGGCTTCGGCCTGGGCCGCTTCACCGTGTCGGGCGGCATCGAGCCCGTGTTCGGTGATCACGAGAGGCTTGTTGCCCGCGAGATTTTGCAGGCGCAGAAGGTAGGCGCGCAGGGCCGACGGGTCTTCGAGATAGACGTTGCAGGCCACCCAGTCGGCATTGCGCGGGATGAGATACTCGGTGCTTGGGTAGCCGGCGTAACTGAACAGCCGTTCCGGCGCGGCGGCCCGACCGACCTCGATGAGTTCCTCCAGAAAATCGCGGACACGCGCCGGACCAAGCCAACGCACGAGGGTCTTTTCGATCTCGTTGCCGATCAGGATTGCCGCGACCTCCGGATGGCTGGCCAGCCGCGCAGCCTCGTCACGCACCGCAGCGAGGATCTCGCGCCGCCCCTGCGGGTGGCGCAGAAAATCGACGTGATCGGTCCAGGAGACGCCGACCAGCAGGTGCAGGCCTTCGCGGCCCGCGGCCTTGAGCACGGCGTCGCTGGGCGGTTGATAGACACGCACCGTGTTGAAGTTCAGCCGACGGATGCGGGCAAAATCTTCCGCCAGCCGGTCATCGGTCGGGAAGGGTTCGCCGCGAGGATTGGACTGAAAGGGTCCATAGCTGACACCGCGAAGGTGCCAGCGCGCGCCGCCGGCACGCAGCCACTTGCCGGCCGTGGTGACAGCGGTGGGTGGCGGCGTGGATGGCGGCGGCATTCGGGTCCCAGTCAAGCATGGACGTGCGGCGGGGCAAAGCATTCGAGTGAGCTGAGGAGGCTTTTCCCAACCCACGGGTGCTGGCGGACAAGATGGATCTTAGGGGGATCGAATTGGCTTTCCTCGAAATCGGATCACCGCTAGGCTGCATCGTGGCCTCTTTGACCCGTCGCCGTTGCCTTCAGGGCCTTGCCGCCTGTCTTGCCGCGCCGAAACTGGGGGCGCAGGAGCGGGGGCTGACGGAGGAGCAGTCGCGGCGGCTCGCCGAAATGGCCGAAGCGGCCCTGCGCGAGGAGGTGATCCCGGGCCTGTCGCTGGCCATCGCACGGCAGGGGCGGTTGGTCCATCGCGCCGCCTTTGGCCTGGCGGATGCGGGGGAGCCCTGCACCCCGGCGCATCAGTTTCGGCTGGCGAGTGTCTCCAAACCGATCACCTCCGTGGTGATCCACCGCTTGTTTGAGCAGGGACGGCTGGCGCCTGGAGATCGGGTTTTTGGCGCGGCCGGCCGGCTGCCCCAATTTGAGACACCGACTCCGGCGCATCGGGCCATCACGATCCAGCACCTGCTGACCCACACCTGCGGCGGTTGGGGCAACAAAAAGAATGACCCCATGTTTCAGCAGGGGCAGCTTGGCCATGAAGATCTGATTGCCTGGACGCTGCGCACGATTCCCCTCGAAGGGGAACCCGGCCAGGGGTACGCCTATTCGAACTTCGGTTACTGTTTGCTCGGCCGCGTCATCGAGGCGGTTACCGGCGAGACCTATGAAACCGCAACCCGGCGCCTGGTGCTCGCCCCCTGTGGGGCCGCCGGCATGACAATGGCCGGTAGTTCACGCTCCGAACGTCAGCCGGGCGAGGTGGTTTACCACGGTACCCAGGGCGAGGATCCCTACCGGCCCGGCATGAACATCCGGCGCATGGATTCCCATGGGGGATGGCTTGCCAGCGCGGAGGAGGTGGTGCGATTTCTGGTGCATGTCGATGGCCATGCCGGCGCGCCGGATCTGCTGCAGCCGGCAACCCTGCAGGCCATGACCACGCCAACGACCGCCGGCCCCGGGTATGCGCGCGGCTGGAGCGTCAATGCCCGCCCGAACTGGTGGCATGGCGGCAGTCTGCCCGGCACGAGCACGCTCGCCGTGCGAACGGCCTCCGGTCTGTGCTGGGCGGTGCTGGCCAACACTCGCCGGCGCAATCGCGAGGAACCCGGCCGGGACACCGGGGTGGTTCTGGATCGACTGATGTGGCGGTTGGTTCGTTCAGTGCCGGAATGGCAGGCCTGACTCAGGTTCCACCGCGCACGCGCGCCACCAGATCCGCCGCGTCGCGCGCGTTGGCACGGATCGCCTCCCAGTCGCGCCGCTGGACGAGATTGCGCGGTGCCAGCCAGGAACCGCCCAGGGCGAGCACGGAAGGTTCGCTCAGGTAGGCTTCGGCGTTGCCCGGTCCGACCCCGCCCAGCGGGATGAACTTCACACCCAGATGGGTGAAGGGGGCGGCAATCGTGCGCAGGTAGGCCAGGCCGCCGCAGGGTTCAGCGGGAAAAAACTTCAACAGGCGGGCATTTGCCTCGAGGGCGATTTCGATGTCGGTCGGCGTGCAGACCCCGGGGGCGAAGGGCAGACCGCAACCGAGGGCGTGTTCGAGCACCCGCGGGTTGCAGCCGGGGGCGACCCCGAAGGCGGCGCCCGCGGCCTGGGCGTCGTCGACCTGCTCCGGGCGGAGGAGGGTCCCGGCCCCGGCGATCATGTCCGGCACCTCGGCGCGGATCCGGCGCAGGGCATCGAGGGCCGCCGGCGTGCGCAGGGTCAGTTCCATCGCGCGGATGCCGCCTTCGAAGAGAGCGTTGGCCAAAGGCACCGCATCGTCGGCGTTGTCGAGGATGAGCACGGCGAGGATGCCGGCCTGGTGCAGGCGCTCCTGAAGCGGGACAGGGAAGAGGTGCATGAAGTTCCAGCAAAGGCGGCGCAGCTGCGAGATCAACCCGGAAGCGCAGGATGGGACGGGCAGGTTTTTTCTCGGCGCAGGCGCCTCGGGCGTGCTAGCGGTGGCAATGGCCACAGTGCCCGCCACCCTTCAGGACATTGCCAACAGGACCGGCGTTTCGGTGATGACGGTGTCGCGCGCCCTGCGCGGGCAGAACCGGGTGGCGGCGACGACCCGGGAGCGCATTCTGGCCGCAGCGCGTGAACTCGATTATCAGCCCGACCCGCATCTGGCACGCCTGATGGGGTTGGTGCGCGCCCGCAAGCAGGTGCGCATTCGCGCCGTCATCGCCGTGATCCGTGAGGACGTGCCCGAGGATGGCCTGCTAACGCCATCCTATCAATACGTGCCGATCGAGGACATCCGCCGGCGCGCCCGCGGGCATGGCTACGAGGTTGAGGAGTTCTGGCTCGGGCGCGATGGCATGACCCCGCGCCGGTTGCAGAAGATCCTGCATGCACGCGGCATCGAGGGAGTCATCGTTTCGCCGCAGAGTCTGCAACTGCCCTGTGCCCGGCTCGACTATGCCCCCTTCGCTGCGGCCGCGTTTGGCTATGCCATGCGCGAACCGGCCCTGCACATGTGTGCAGGCAACATGACGCTCGGCATCCAGACGGCGGCGAGGGAACTCGTGGCGCGCGGCTACCGCAGGATCGGCGTGGCGGTGACCCAGTGGATTGTCAACCGCTCCCAGTTCGGCTACAGCGGCGGCCTGTTTCACTGGCAGCAGGACCTGCCGGAGGGCGAGCGCGTGCCGATGCTGCTGTTTCCCGACAATGACATTAGCCGGGGCTACGAAGTCTTTGCGCGGTGGATGCGGGCACACCGTCCCGACGCCCTGATCACCTTTGACACCCATGTGCCCGCCTGGCTGCGCCGGCTTGGCCTGCGCATCCCGGAGGACCTTGGTTTTGTCGCCCACGACTGGACGCCTCGCATGCCTGAATTTGCCGGCATCTACCAGCAGCGCGACCACCTCGCTGCGGCTGCGGTGGATCTGGTGGTCACCCAGTTGTCGCAGAACGAACGCGGGGTGCCGGAGGTGCCGCGCCAGATCATGGTCCCCCCGAGATGGGTCGAGGGGCCGAGTGTGAGGAAACGCAGCGGTGACGAATGACGAACCGAGAACCCGTGTGTCAGGCCGCTTCCGTGCCGCCGGCCCGGCAGGCGGAGGGTGACTGACCTGTGTGACGACGGAACCAGGCGGTGAAGTGTGAGGCATGGCGGAAGCCGAGGCGGAAGGCGACGCTCTTGAGGGGGTCGGTGCCCGCGAGCACGAGTTCACGGGCGGTGGTGAGTCGTCGGCGTTCCCACAATTCGCGCAGGCCAAGGCCGAGATGTTGGCGCAGCAACTGGTCGGACCTTCGCGGGCCAAGAGAAAACTCCGGCGGCAGGGAAGGGGTGGCTTGTTCCAGTGGCAGCGAGTTGATCCAGACGAGCAGGCGGTCGATGAGACGGCGACTGCGGTCGGCGCGCGGTTCGGGCACGACCCCGGCGTTGTGCAGGCATTCCAGAGCGATCGCCAGCCAGGCCAGGAAGGCGCCGTCATGAACGGCCCAGCCTTCCGCCGGTCGCGCCTTTGGCAGGATGGCTTCGCGGTAGGTCACCACCCGGCGGCCGGGGTGGATCTGGCAGAACAGGCGCAGGGTGGCCTTGTGCAGGACCGGTGAATCGAGCACGAGATTGAGGCCCGAGTTGAGCAGGGGCGCGCCATCCGGCCAGGTGCCGCGAAAGCCGACCGAAAGCAGGCGCGTCCCCGGCGCAAACCACTGCCGGCGCAGACCGGGCTTGGAAAAGAACGCCTGTCCGGAAGTCACGACGATCTCGCGATCCTCGGCGTGGATCTTTGCCTCGCCTCGCTCGACGAAAAACACGCCCGGCGGCACGGTGATATCGCCCGACCATTGGCCTGTCACCGGCACCGGCCCGCGATACACCCACAGCCACTCGTGGCGTAGGCTGCTCCAAGCTTCGGGTGACAGGCTGGGCGGCATGCGACAGCATGGCGGAAGCGCCCCACCGTGCAAGCACTGGGCGATGTAAGTCATTTCAAGCAGGCATAACAGCCGGCGGTTGCCGGTCGGCCGGTTCGGGCTTTGCTGGGCGGATGAAGTTCCGCCTGTTCCTCCCCCTTCTTGCCGCCTGTTCCGCCGGCCTGCTGCACGCCCAGAAGCCACGCCAGATCAGCGGCATTGTCCCGTCGCTGGCCATGTTCAACAACGAGGGCGAGTGCGGTACTGGCGCGGTGGTGCCCTGGGCTGGGCGGCTCTGGGTTGTCACCTATGGTCCGCACCTGCCCTTCGGTTCCAGCGACAAGCTCTATGAAGTCACCCCGGACCTGCGGCAGATCGTGCGACCCGAAAGCGTGGGCGGCACGCCGGCGAATCGTCTCATTCATCGCGAGTCGAACCAGCTTTTCATCGGTCCCTATGCGATCGATGCCGACGGCGCGGTGCGGGTGGTGCCGCCTAGCCGCATGCCCGGCCGGCTCACCGGCACGGCGCGACACCTGACCGATCCGGCGAACAAGGTTTATCATGCGACCATGGAGGAGGGACTGTACGAGGTGGATGTGCACACGCTGGCCGTGCGCAGCCTGATCCGAGACGGCAATCCGCTGAAGGCCGGGTTCAAGGTCGAAACCCCGCTAACCGAACTTGAATCGCAACTGCCGGGGTATCACGGCAAGGGTCTGTATTCCGCACAGGGTCGGCTGGTTTATGCCAACAATGGCGACCGGGACAAGCGCGTGCTCACCGACCCAACCACGCCGAGCGGCGCCCTCGCCGAATGGACGGGTGAGGGGGACTGGCAACTCGTCCGTCGCAACCAGTTCACCGAGGTCACCGGGCCCGGGGGACTGGAGGGCAGCCAACCGGAGGACCCTCTCTGGAGCATCGGTTGGGATGCCAAGTCGCTGCTGCTCATGCTGCTCGACGGCGGTCGCTGGCAGAGTTTCCGTCTGCCCAAGGTGAGTCACAGCTACGACGGCGCCCACGGCTGGAACACGGAATGGCCGCGCATCCGCGACATCGGCGAGGACGACCTGCTCATGACCATGCACGGCGCCTTCTGGCGATTCCCACGCACCTTCTCCGCAGGCAACACGAGCGGCATCCGCGTGCGCAGCGCCTACCTGAAGGTCATTGGCGACTTCTGTCGCTGGCACGATCGACTGGTGTTTGGCTGTGATGACTCGGCGAAGTCAGAGTTCCTCAACAAGCGCCGGGTCAAGGGCGGCATCGACAGCATCGGCCAGTCGCAGAGCAACCTCTGGTTCACCGATCCCGCCACGCCCGGTCAGTTGGGGCCCGCCCACGCCAGCGGCTCGGTCTGGTTGCGCGAACCGGTCAAACAAGGCGAGAAAAGCGATCCCTTCCTCGTCGCCGGCTGGAGTCACCGCAGTCTCTGGCTGGTGGATCATGCCGCCGGAACCGCGGAACGCCGGGACATCGCCGCCGACGTCGAGTGGCTCACCGTCGAGGCGCCCGGCGATAGCGCCGAGTTCAGTGCCATCCTCACGCTCAGCAACGCTGATCCACGCGGCAGCAAGGCCGATCCGGTCTTTGATGGCATCGCCCGCATCGGCGAGACGGCGGTGCAGACCGGTGTGTTTCGTCCGCGTGGCGACAACAAGCGAACGCTCAGTTTTGCCGCCGACGCGGGGTACTACGAACTCGACGGCGACCTGCACCTGCGGCGCGTCCAGGATCCCGCTGCCGACGCGTGGGTGAAGAACAAGGTGGCCATCCCCAAGGAGGTGGTCACCCTCGACAAGGCAAGCGTGCTCGTGGTCGACGATCGCGGCCGGCGCTGGCGCCTGCCCCGCGCCAGCCGCGCCCTGGACGAAGCGACCCGCGGCGGCGAGTTGCGCCTGTGCCGCGAGGTCGCCACCGAACGCGACATGCTCAGCGTGGCCGGCACCTTCTTCGAATTGCCGGCGGAAAACGCCGACGGCTTCGCCAAGATCCGGCCGGTGTGCTCGCACGACCTGCGGGTCACCGACTTCGGCGGTTACCGGGGTCTCCTGATGATCAGCGGCATTCGTCCCGACGCCCCGGCCGGTGAGCACATCCTGCGCAGCGACGATGGCAAGGCGGCGCTTTGGGCAGGGGTCATTGACGACCTGTGGAAGCTTGGCAAGCCGCGTGGCGAAGGCGGGCCGTGGAAGGACAGCCAGATCAAGGCCGGCGAGGCCAGCGATCCCTACCTGCTCTGGGGGTATGACCGCCGATCCCTGACCCTTGAGCATGACCTCAATGTGCCGCAGCACTTCCGTGTCGAACTCGATCTCACCGGCACAGGCGTCTGGGTCACCTGGCAGCACCGGGAGGTGTCGCCCGGCGAGCAGGTCCGCCTCGAGCTTGAGCCCGCCGTTCAGGCGCGCTGGCTGAGGGTCACCGCCAGCGAGGATTGCACCGCGACCGCCTGGTTGACGTATGAGTGAGGTGGAGGGCTGAGGTCGTCCAGCATCGCGCGCTGTTCCTACGGCGCGAGTTCGGCGAGCGGGATCACCGCCAGCTCGGCGCTGTTGTTGTTCCAGAGTTCGCGACCCTCGCCGATGCGGCCGACGTTGCCGCCGTTGTTGGAGTAGCCGACGTAGAGATGACCCTCATGCTCGATGGCGTAGGGATAGGACAGGGAGACGCGCGCATGGGATTCGCCGGGCCCCTCGGGGAAGAGGGCGTGACGAATGACGCAGACCCTGCTGAACTCGGTTTCGCCCGGGCGACTGACCGCGATCGTCAGCGGGGCTCGTCGTCCCCCGCCGTCGGCGCTGGTGCTGCAGACGAGGTAGCGCTGACCGGTGCTCAGGATCCCCGCGTAAGGTTTGCTGGTCGCCATGGGCAGATTGCTCGGGCGCATGAGCGTCCAGGTGCGGCCGTAGTCCTCGCTTGTGGCGGTCAGGGCGTTGGCCTCGGCACCGTAGCGGCTGAGGTTGGTGATGCGACTGCCCTCGACGAGGACCGTGGATTCGCCCCAGACCGTGCCGAGATCGGCCACTTGCGGGATGCGCACGAGATCCCACTTCAGGAGGTTGTCACCCTGGCTGATCGCCACTGCGGCCGGATGCCTGCCGCCGGCCGGTGCATCACCCCCGGCGGATATGCCGGCCAGGATCCAGTTGCCGTTGTTCATGCGGATCGGCTCCTGCATGGGCCAGAATCCCCCCTTCAAAACGACGCCGAGCTGGTCGAAACTGCCGGTGGCTTCATTGAGCCGGTAGGCACGGGTGTGGACTCCCACCATCGTGCCGGTGTAGGCGCCCATGAAGGCCCAGAGCGTGCCCTTGTGGGAGAGGAAGACTCCGTGGCTGACTGCGACCTTCGGTCCGCCGTCATCCATCGTTTGCACCGCGCTCCAGGTGTGGCCCTGGTCGTCGCTCACACAAAAGCGTGCCTCCTCGGTGTCGGTGTTTTCTCCACCCTGATTGTGGCCAAAGCTGGCGTACAGCCGGCCCTTGTGGAATGCCAGACCAACTCCGTGCAGGAAGCGGTAGCGGTCCTTGCGGAATTCATAGGGTTTGATCACCGAGAAGCGCACGTTCCTGAGCACGGGCAGGTCGGCGGCCTTCGGCACCGGCTGCCGCTCATTCCACAGCACCGCCTTGTGGACCGGTTCCGGCACGGGCAGGGTCGCGGTCACGGGTTGGTGGAGCGCGGCCAGTTCCGTGGCCGAGAGCGAGCGCGGCTCAAAGCGTGCCTCGTCAAGCCCACCGGCAAAGGTTTGCCGGGGGACACCATCAAGCACGCCACCGAGGGTGATCGGCGCGGCGCTGACGGGCATGGCCTGCGGCAAGTCGGTCCGCCCTTCCAGTTCCCCGTTCACCCAGAGTTCCATGGTCCGATCCCGACGCACCACGCTGATCAAGTGCCAGCGACCCGCCACAGGCTCGGTCTTGGCGGTCACGGTTTGCCAGCCTTTCTGCTGGACGTAGAGACGGAAGCGTCCGTCGGCGTCCACCATCACTCCCCATTCGCGCTCGCCGCGGCTGTAGCGGTTTTTGGCGGCGATCATGCGCTGGACATCGCGCAGCCGCACGGGATTGCACCAGACAGTGAAGGTGAAGTCACCGGTCGATCCGAGCGTGGCGGAATCCGCCAGTTCGAGCGAGCTGTGCCCGTCGAGCAGCAGCGCCCGATCCCGAACCCCATCGATCACCCTGGTTTCACCGTGCAGGCGCAGGCCCGGCTCACCGGGCGCGTCCAGGGGCCAGTGCGCGGCGTGCAGCGGCAGGGCGATCGAAAGCAGCAGGCAGGACTTCAACGAGGGCATGGCAAGCCTACGTCTGGCACGCGCCGCTTCATGCGACTCTCAGGCACCCGTCGAGTGCTCCCGCCCGGATTCGAACCGGGAACCAAGGGATTATGAGTCCCCTGCTCTAACCGTTGAGCTACAGGAGCGTGGGTTCAGTTGGCGACCTGGGCGGCGCCTTCCAAAATTTCGACATGGAAACCGGCGAGGTCACCGGCTTCGCGGCCAATGACCAGAGTGACGGGGTGGCTGCCGGCGGGCAGGTCGAGCACGAGTTCGGGAGTGACTTCACGCAGGGCGGCGTCGCCGACGACAACCTCCACGGCCTTCGTGCTGCTGAGGGCGAGCCTGATCTTGCCCGGGTTCTCGAGCTTGAGGGTGAACTGGGCGATCTTCGGGAACCAGGGATACATCTTGGCCATGCTGACCTCGCTCAGCGGCAGATCACCGCCAACCTTGGAGAAGCGCAGTTCCCAGGGGTAACCGGCGTCCTTCTCGTGCAGGGCGTGCAGTCCGACATGGCGGACATGGTCGATCTGGTCTCCCGTCATCTGGCCCATGATGCGCCAGGTGCGCACATACCGGTTTGGCTTGATTTTGTAATCGCCCTCGCGTCCGAGTTCGGACAGGAAGCGCACGAGGTCGACAAACTCATCCTCACGCAGGCTGGCGGTGAGACCGGGCGGCATCATGCTGGCCGGGCTCATCTGGCGGTTGGCGACCTGAGACTTGGGCACGCGCTGAAGCTGGTTGGCGGGGTCGCGGATGACGAGTTCCTCGCTGCCGTCCTGGACCAGGCCACCGCTGACCACCTTGCCGTCCTTGGTGGTGACGATGATCATGTGATAGCCTTCCTTGATCTTGGCGCTCGGGTTGAGCAGGCTCTCGATCAGGTAGTCGACCGGGGCGCTGCCGCCGATGCTGACCAGGTTGGGGCCGAGCACACCACCACCGTCGCCGATGGCATGGCAGGTCTGGCAGAGCAGGGCGGTGCGGCGATAAACGTCCTCACCACGTTTCGGATCGCCCAGGGTCTTTACCTTTTCGACGAGCGCGGTCATTTGTTCGGGGGTCAGGGCCTGGTCCATCGACTTGACGCCGCCGGCCTGGCGCAGGGCTTCCTCCAGCGGCCCCTGGATGCCTCGGGTTGAGACCCGCCGAATGGCTTCGAGGGCGATTGCCTCGGGGAGGGTCTTGCCTTGAAGTTCCTTGGCGAGCACGCCGGGCAGTTGCTTGTTCTGCAGAAAGGCGTCGAGGATCGGCAAGGCTTCGTCGATCGTCTTGGCGGCGGCCAGGAATTCCACCGCGCGTTTGGCGGCGAGCTGCGGGCCGGTGGCGGTGAGACCGCGGACGGCCAGACTGCGCAGTTCAGCGTGGCTTTGGAAGATGCCATCAAAGAAGTCGCGCGATTTGACGCCGCCGAGACGGGCCAGGCCCTGCATGGCGCCCTCGCGAACGGCGGGACTGGTGGTGGCGGCGGTGAACAGGCCGGTGACGGTGTCTCGGGAGGCCTCGATCTTCCAGGCACCGGCAAGCAGGGCGGCGCGCTGGACGATATCGGTGTTCGGACTGCTCAGCCAGGCCGTGACCGCGGGGGCGGCGTCCTTCAGCACGACATTGCGCACGGTGGCGGCCTTGAGCAGGGCGTCGAGCAGGCCGGTGTGATGGGCGGCAAAGGCCTCGTCGCGAGCCATGGCTACCATCTGTGCGGCTTGGGCGGCGTCGGCCACGTCACCCGCCATGGCCAGCGCGGCGGCGGCATCCTCGGCCGACAGACGACTGGCCTTGAGGGCTTCAAACAGCGGCTTGAGCGCCTCGCCGCGTCCCGAGGCGCGCATGGCGTAAACCAGATGGCGCGGGTTGTCAGTGAGGGTGATGGCCTGCTTCTGGTAGGCGGGCAGCCAGACGTCGGCCTGTTCCCGGGCGGTCAGTTCGAGCAGGAAGTCGAGGTTCTCGTCCATTGGTTGGTCGAGCACCCGCGCGGCCACCTCGAAGGCCTCGGGTTTGCGCATGTCGGCCAGCACGGCCACCGCCCACAGGCGGACCTGGGCATGGTCGTCGGTCACGGCCTGCTTGAGAACCGCGAGGGCGTCGGGAAGTTCGCGCCAGCGGTGGGTGAGGATGCGCAGGGCGGCGGCGCGGATGCGGGCATCGGGGCAGGACCAGAGTTCGCGCCAGAGTTTGGCGGAGAAGAGGTTCAGGCCCTCATGGGTCCAAGCGGCCTCAAGGCGCGCATGCCATTCGGCTTCGCTGTCCTTGGGCAGGGCCTCGGTCCAGGCGCGCAGGGCGGGCAGGACTTCGGTGGCGCCGCGTTCGCGCAATTCGCGCTTGGCGAAGTGCCTTGTCCAGGCGCGGTCGCTCTTGAGCATTTCCAGCAGTTCCGGCACCGGCGCCCCGGCGATCTTGGGCTTCTCGCTGAGCGGGCGACCCTTCGCCGTGAGACGCCAGATGCGGCCGTGCACGAGGTCGCGGCGCGGATCGCGGAAATCGACTTCACCGTGCTGAATGATCGGGTTGTACCAGTCGGCGAGGTAGAGCGCGCCATCCGGGCCAGTGCGCACGTCGATGGGGCGGAAGGCCCGGTGGTTGGAGGCGAGCACATCCGGCTCCTGCTTGGCCAGGTAGCCACTGCCGCTGGCGGTCAGCTTGAAGCGGTTAATGCGGTTGCCGCGAAAGTCGTTGGTCACCCAGGTGCCGCGCCAGTCCTCCGGCCAGTGGGGATCGTCAAGGTATTCCAGACCGCACTGCTTGGGTTGGCCCGGGCTGAGGCCGCTGAGGGTGCGCGAGGCCCCGGGCGAGGTCTTGAAGACGCTGCCCGGGAAAATGTAGTTCAGGCCCTCGCCGCCGGCGCCGTCGGTGGCGAAACTCTGGCCCCACTTGTCGAACTCGAAGCCCCACGGGTTGATCAGGCCCTTGCTGAGGATTTCCGCGCGGCGTGTCTCGGGCCGAAACTCCCAGACGCCGCCGCCCATGAGCCGTCGCACGCCATGCGGGGTTTCGAGGTGGCTGTGGATGTAGATCGACTGCAGGAAATACATCAGGCCCTCGGGTCCGTGCCGCAGCGTGTGCAGCAGGTGATGGGTGTCCTCGGTGCCAAACCCGCTGAGCACGATGGTGCGTTCGTCAGCCTTGAGGTCGCCGTCGGTGTCGCGCAGGAAAATCAGTTCGGTCGAATTCGCCACGTAGACGCCGCCGTCGCCGGGGATGACGGCGGTTGGGATGTGCAGGTTCTCGGCGAAGACGGTGGATTTGTCGGCGCGGCCATCGTTGTCCGTGTCTTCCAGAACGACAACCTGGTCCTTGGCGGCGTCGCCGGGCTTGATCTGCGGGTAGGTTGTGCTGCTGACGACCCAGAGCCGACCCTGGGCGTCCCAGTTCATCTGCACCGGCTTCTGGATCATGGGTTCCTGGGCCCAGAGGGTGACTTCCAGGCCTTCAGGCACGACAAAACCGGCCTTTTGCACCTCGGGATTCGGGTCGGGCAGGTCGGCGGCGGTCTTGGGCTGGGAGGCGAGGGCGCAGGAGGCGGCTCCGAGCAGGACGGTGAGGCGGGTGATCATGGCGGCGGACTGGGGATGGGGGCGGGTCGGCGGCTGAACCATCAGAGGCGCTTGCGGGCGTCGAGCAGGGCGGCTTTCAGCTCCTGGATTTTGGTGTCGGCCTGCTGGATGAGCGGGTCGAACATGGGGATCTCACGGGCGTTTTGGCCCTGCTCATGTTTGCGGAAACCGAAAAGGTAGGTCTCGTTTTGGGGGCGCCAGCGGTTGAAGAAAAGTTCGTCCTTTTGCAGCACCTCGCGGCGAAGCGGTTCAAGTTCGGCGGCGGTGACCTGCGGGGCCTGCAGGCCGAGGCCTTCCAGCAGCTTCTGGCTGAGCTTGTCATAGCCCGTCGGCGAGTAGTGAACACCGTTTTCGGTCAGGGGGGCCGGGCTAACGCCGGGTTTGGGCACACCGCCCATGAGCTCGAACCAGTCGACGAAAAAGGCGTTCTGGGCAGCGGCGAACTTGCGCAGGGCGTCGCGAAAGCTGGCCAGCGCCTTGTTGGCGTCGGTCTGGTCCGGCAGCGGAGGCGGCAGCGTTTCCAGCGGCGGGGGCGAGGCGATGATGAGGCGGACGCCCGGGGCTTTACGGCGGATCAGTTCAAGCAGGTTGCGGTATGCGGTCAGGAAATCGGGCAGGCCGTTGAGTCGGTCGAAGCCCATTTCCGAACCGTAACACAGCAGGACCACGGTGGGTTTCAGCAGTTCCAGATGTTTTTCCAGACGTTCCAAACCCTCCTTGGGCGGTCCGAAGTAGGAGCGGGCATGACCAAAGACAGTGTCGCCACTCCAGGCCAGGTTGCGGACGCTGACCTTGGTTTCACCCAGTGCGAGTGCCAGGGACGGTTCGAAGCTGGCGTAGCGCTGCTCGCGCTCAAGCACCGTGCTGCCCAGCAGAACCAGACGATCGCCGCTCTTGAATTCGAAACGCTTTTTCTCGGCCGGCGCAGGCGGGGGCGCGGCGGGTTCCTGCGCGACAGCGGCGAGGGCGAGGCCGGTCCAGGCGGTGAAAAGGACGTTGCGGATCATGGGACTGGTATTTGACTCCCGCTGTTCCGGGAATGCAAGGGCCGAACGATGTCTCAACGCCGTCGCAGGACGAGGACGACATCGAGGTGGCGGCCGTCGAGACGGAATTCCGTTCCGGCCTCATGGGTGAAATCGTGGCAGGCTACCCTCTCCAATTCAGGCACCTTGCGCAGCAGGGCTTGCAGTTGGCGTGCGTCGTAGGTGCGAAACTGCCACTGCGTCTCCTGGGTGTGCGTTTGACCGGCCTGGGTGACCCGCAGCCGGGTGCGCAGGTTTTCCAGCCGCGTGCGGGGCTTGGCCGGCCAGGTGCGGGTGTTGCAAACCACGTTGATGCCGTCGCGCGAGGCCACCCACCGTTCGTGGTCGGGTTGTGTGCGGTGGTATTCGCTCAGGTGCAGGCCCAGCACGAAAATCCCCCCCGGGCGAAGGGCGGCGGCGATGCGCTGCAGGCAGGCTTGGGCGTCTTCGGCGGTGAGCAGGTACTTGAAGGTGCTGACCAAGCAGTGCGCGAGGTCGTAGCCTGCCGGGCCGGGCAGTTCAAAGCTTTGCAGTCGGTCCAGCCAGAGTCCGGCCTTGAAACCCGCCGCGGCCAGGCGCTCGCGTGCGTGATCGAGCATCGCCGCACTGCCGTCGAAACCGTCGACCTGCCAGCCGCGGCGGGCCAGTTCCAACAGCAGCCGGCCGCTGCCGCAGGCGGGTTCGAGGACGCGCCGACGTTTCCCGGGCGTGCCATGCCGCTGCCAGATGGCTTCCAGGAAGTCGGCCTCGCGCGGCGTGTCGGCATCAAAGACGATGTCGTAGTAGAGCGGCGTGTCGTACCAGTCGCGGCGTTCGGTGGCCATGAGTCAACCAAGCCCGGCTTGAGGCACGTGGCCAGCGGCAAATCAATCGACCAGGGCAACGGCCTTGATGACGCCGCTGCCGGGCGCGGTCCAGGCGGCCAAGGACTCCGGCAGCAGATTCCAGGAAGCGCGGTGACTGATCCAGGGCCGTGTGTCGATGCGTCCCGAGCGGATCAGGCCGATGATGCGCGGGAAATCCGGGCCGAGGGCGTTACGGCTGGCCAGCAGGGACAGTTCACGGCGGTGAAAGAGAGGGTCGTCAAGCGGAACAGGCTCGGAGGTGATGCCGACATAGATCACGCGACCGGTGAAGCGTGCGTGGCGCAGCGCGCCTGCCATGGCGGCGGCGCTGCCGGTGGCGTCGAAGACGATCTGGGCGCAGGGTTCATCGGGCAGTTCGGCAACCACGGACACGCCGGGGTAATGGCGTTCCACGAAGGCCCGCCGCGCGGCGCCGGTTTCCAGCACGGTGACGCGCTTCGAGGCGAGGCGGGCGAATTCCAGCACACTGAGCCCGATCGGGCCGGCGCCGATGATGAGGATGTCCTCGTCCGGCCCTGGCCTGGCGCGGTCGACGGCGTGACAGCCGATGGCGAGGGTTTCGACGAGTGCCAGTTGCTCGCAGGCCAGGGCGTTGTCGGGATGCAGGCGGCAGGCTGGCAGGAGCAGGCGTTCGCGCAGCCCTCCGTCGCAGTGCACGCCTAGCACCTTGAGCTTTTCACAGCAGTTGGTTCGGCCCTGACGGCAGGAGTGGCAGGTCCCGCAGTTGAGGTAGGGCTCCACCGCACAGCGGTCGCCGGGTCGAAGGTGGTCGACTTCCGATCCGATGGCGAGCACCTCGACTCCAAGTTCGTGGCCGAGGATGCGGGGGAACGTGATGAAGGGCATTTTGCCAAGCCAGCCGCTGATGTCGGTGCCGCAGACGCCCATGGCGTGCACGGCGACGAGCACCTCACCCGGACCGGGGGGACCAGGTTCGGGCAGATCAATCCATTCAAAGTGCTGCTTGGAGACGAGTTGCAGGGCGCGCATGGGCGCCGATCATGGCGCGAAAAACGCGGCGGGAAAGTCCGGCTTCAGGCTCCCGCCCGGGCTTGCAGGGCCCGTCCCAGCAGGTCAAGGCTGGCGTTGCCGCCGCTGAGCATGCAGCCGACCCGCGCGCCCCGCCATGGCCCGCAGGTTTTCTTCAGCGCCGCCCAGGCAAGGGCACCTGCACCCTCGGCCAGGTTGTGGGTGGCCTCGATCAGTTCGCGCATGGCCGCCAGCGCCTCGTCGTCGGTCACCGTCACGATGGCATCGGCATGGCTGCGAATCAGGGCCAGGGCATCGGCGTTTGGCGTGCTGCAGGCAACCCCCTCCGCCACCTGCGTCCGGCTTGGCTGGGTCACAAGTTCGCCCCGCGTGAAGGAGAGAGCATAGGCGGGTGCATGGGCGCTGACGACGCCGATAAGTCGGGTGTTCAAACCCAGGGCCTGGCGTGCGGCGGCCAGCCCGCAGAAGCCGGAACCGAGACCGATGGGAACGAAGACCGCGTCGAGCGGCGGTGCATCGCGGAAGAACTCCAGGCCGGCGGTCGCCACCCCGCGCACCAGCCAGGGGTGGAAGGAGGGCACCGGGTGCAGGCCTTCGGCGCGCGCCAGGTCTCGCGAGTGTTCGAGCGCCTCCTGAAACTCGCGGCCGTGCTCGACGAGTTCGGCGCCGAGGGCGCGCATGGCGGCGTTCTTGTCCGGGTTGTTGCCGCGTGGAACCACGATGACTGCGCGGCGTCCATGCCTGCGGGCCGACCAGGCGATCGACTGGCCGTGATTGCCGGTCGAGGCGGCGACGACGCCCGGAACCTCCGGTTCGGCGCGCAGCAGTTCATCAAGGTAGACCAGGCCGCCGCGCACTTTGAAGGCGCCGACCGGCGTGTGGTTTTCATGTTTGACCCAGACTTCCGATCCCGCGGCCGAGGAAAGCAACGGCCACGCACGGGCCGGTGTCGGTGGCACGAACGGCCGGATCAGCGCGGCGGCAGCCTCAATCTCGGGCAGGGTGGGCAGGTTCGCGTTCATTCCGTCACGGCACAACTCGCATCGAGACGAAGCCAGTCCAGCAACTCTTCGCGGCTCATCCGCGTCAGCAGACCCTCAAGGCTGTCGCTGTTCCCGACCAATTCTCCAGCGAGCCGGTCCTTGTCCTCCAGGAGGGCGTCGATGCGCTCCTCCAGCGTGCCTCGGCAGACGAGGGTGTGAACGACGACACTGCGGCGCTGGCCAAGGCGGTGGGCGCGGTCGGTGGCCTGGTTTTCCACCGCCGGATTCCACCAGCGGTCGAAATGGACGACATGACTGGCGGCGGTGAGGTTGAGGCCGGTGCCGCCGGCCTTGACGCTGGCCACCAGAAAGGGCGGACCGTCGGGGCGCTGGAAGCTTTCCACGAGGGCGGTTCGTGCCCGCACCGGCGTGCCGCCATGCAGGACCAGGCCCTCGTGGCCGAAAATGCCGGCGAGAAAGCGGGCGAGCGGATCACAGGTTTCGCGGAACTGGGTGAAGACCAGCAGGCGCTCGCGCTGTTCGGCGAGAGGGGCGGCAATCTCGCCGAGGCGCAGGAACTTGCCGCTTGCCTCCGGCTGCCAGACGCCGTCGCCATTCCAGTGGCTTGGATGGTTGCAGACCTGCTTGAACTGGCTGAGCAGGCCGAGCAACTGGCCGTTGCGTTCTTTTGGCTCGAGCAGCGGATCGGCAAGGCGGCGGGCGAGTTGATCGACCAGCTTGGCGTAGATGGAGGCCTGGCGACGTGTCAGGCCGCACCAGGCCTTGACGACGATCTTGTCCGGCAGTTCGGGCAGCAGCCGCTTGTCGGTTTTCAGTCGACGCAGCAGGAAGGGGCGCACCAGACGGCGCAGCGGCGCAAAGCCCTCGGAAGCGCGCGAGCAATGCTGCAGCAGTGCGGCGAAATCGGCGGGACTGCCGAGCAGTCCCGGCTGGAGGAAGTCGAAAAGACTCCAGAGGTCTCCCGGTCGATTCTCCACGGGGGTGCCGGTGAGGGCGATGCGGGCCGTCGCGGGCAGGCGTTTGATGGTGCGACTGACCGCGCTGGCCGGGTTTTTGATGATCTGGGCTTCATCCAGCACGACCAGATCCCAGGCATGCTGCTGCCAGGCCGGGGCGCGGTGGAGCAGGGCATGGGTGGTGAGGACCGCGTCGAATCCCGCGAGACCTGCCGGATCGGCGAGTGCCCGGTCGACTTCGGGGCGCGGGCTGAAGGCCGGGTGGGCGACGAACAGGCGCAGACCCGGGGCAAAACGGGCGGCTTCCGCCTGCCAGTTGCCCAGCAGGGAGGCGGGTACGACGAGCAGGGCGGCGCCTGGGGATTCCGTCTGCCGGGTCAGCAGCAGGGCCAGCACCTGAAGGGTCTTGCCCAGACCCATGTCATCGGCCAGACAGGCCCCGAGTCCGAGGCGGGTCATGCTGAGCAGCCAGCCAAAGCCTTCCAGCTGGTAGGGGCGCAACCGGGCCCGCAGGCCGGGAGGCGGTGTCACCGGTTCGGGCCTGCGCAGGCGTTCCAAGGTTTGGGCGAGGGCTTCATCGGCGAGGATGCGGGTCCACTTGCCGACGTTGGCGGTCGTCTCCGCCGGCAATTGGCGGGGAGGATGCCCGGCAAGCAGGCGCATGCCTTCAAGGAAGCCGATGCCGTTTTCACCGGCCGCCAGTGCGACGCGCTGCCAATGCGCGAGCACCTCGCGCAGACGTGCCGGATCGACCTCGACCCAGCGGCCGCGCAGCGAGACGAGGCCCGTGTCCGCACTCAGCAGGCGCTGCCATTCGGCTTCGGTCAGCGGTTCGCCGTCGAGACTGCGCTCGATGCGGAAACGCAGCAGGGCCCCGACATGCAATCGGGTCTTGGGGTGCAGGTCGAGGTGGACTGTGACGGCTGGCCGAGGCCCGCGCCCGGCGTGCCACCAGTCGGGCAGCTTGACGACGATGCCGGCAGCTCGCAGCGCCTCGCTCTCGCGCAGCAGGCGCCAGGCTTCGTCGGGGGCAAGGGCAAGGGGCTGGAACAGGCGGCGCGACTCCAGCCATTCCCGCAGCAGGGGCGAGTCTGGTGTGGCGGCCCGCACCGGGGCTAGCAGCGCCTCCAGGGCGGCCGGCTCGCCGGCCAGCTTTTGCAGAGCGCGTGCCAGAGGCAGGTGACGCGGTTGGCCGGCTGCATTCAGGCCCTCGCTGTAGGTGGCCAGGAAGGCAAACGGGCGCTCCCGGTCGGCGGGGTTTTCCGCGAGATGGAAGTGAATCCGGCCGACGACCTGCCAGATCGGATTCACGGCCTGCAGGTATCCGGCCAGACCGTCGGGATGCCTTCCGGCGGTGGCGCCGACATGCGTGGCGAGTTGCCGCCACCAGTTCCGCAGGCAGTCCGGCGTAGCTCGCTCGGCTCCGGGGAAGGGAGGAACCGCCGCGGCGAAGGTTTTGCAGCTTGCCGCGTCCGGTTCCGGCACGGCGGCGGCATCGCGGCACTGGCAGAGACTGGCCAGAAAGCGGCAGGCCCAGTCGCGCAACCAGCGCCAGGGAGGATCAAGCTCGACGTCCAGATGCGCCGTGACCAGCGCCAGCAGCAGGGGGGCAGCCCCCTCCGCAGCGGCGGTGGCCAGCCGTCGCTCGCTCTCGGTGGCGGGATTGCCTTCGACGAGCGGTATGCCATCGGGACCGAGGACGAGTTGCAGCATGTCCTGTTCTGAAACCGAAAAAACGGGTGTGGGCAAGGGACTCCTGGTCGGATTGGAGGGGATCAGAGGTCGGGGCAGGTCCTTGTCAGCAGCACCTTGCCGCGTGTTTTTTTTTCCCGGAAAAGTTGACTCCCACAAGAAAACCATGCGTTTCTACGTTGTGAGCAGGCCGGGGCATGACGCCGCGGCGTCACCACAACACCCAAACTAGCACCATCCGCCATGAAAACTCTGTTCACCCTCCTCGCCATCGCCGGCTTCGCCTCTGCCGCTCCGGTCAACACGACCTGCCCGGTCGCCGGCAAGCCCGCCAAGCCCTCCGTGACCACCACCCACGAAGGCAAGGAAGTCGCCTTCTGCTGCAACAACTGCAAAGGCAAGTTCGAGGCCGACCCGGCCAAGTACGCTGCCAAGATCAAGTAAGACCCCGTCTTGCCTACAAAAAAGCGGAGCTGCTCGCGCGGCTCCGCTTTTTTCATGGGTTGGTGAGATCAGCGATGCACGCTTTTGAACTCACGGGTGAGGCTGGTGAGCGAGTCCTCGACCCCCATGCGTTCCAGGCTGCTGGCACCGACGAAGCCGTCGGCCGTGGTTTTGCCAAGGATGTACTCGACGTCCTTCGGCGTGTTGATTGGGCCGCCATGGGTGAGGGTGAAGACGTTCGGGTTGACGCTCTTGGCCGCATCAATGATTTCCTGGGTGCGCTTGACGGTGAAGTCCCAGTCGACCACCGCGTTGACCACGCCGATACTGCCGCCGACGGTCGTGCCGACATGGGCGATGACCGCATCGGCCCCCTGTTTGGCCATTTCGATGGCTTCCTCGGGAGTGGCGACGTAGACAATACTGAAAAGGTCCATGCGCGTGGCCAGGCCGACCATTTCGAATTCCTTCTGCACGCTCATGCCTGTTTCCTCAAGCACGCCGCGGAAATGACCGTCGACGATCGTGTGGGTGGGGAAGTTGTTGACGCCGCTGAAGCCCATCTCCTTGACCCGGCCCAGCCAGTGCCACATGCGCCGGCGCGGATCGGTGGCGTGGACGCCGCAGACGACCGGGATCTCCTTGACGACCGGCAGGACCTCGTACTCGCCGATCTCCATGGCGATGGCATTGGCGTCGCCGTAGGCCATGAGGCCGCAGGTGCTGCCGTGACCCATCATGCGGAAACGGCCGCTGTTGTAGATAATGATGAGGTCGGCGCCTCCCTTCTCGATGAACTTGGCGCTGATGCCGGTGCCGGCGCCCGCGGCGATGATGGGTTCGCCCTTCGCCAGGGTGGCCTTGAGGCGGTCGACGACTTCCTGCTTCGTGTAGGGGTTACCGATTCCGGTCCAGGGATTGGGCATGGCGGTTGGGTGGGTGCGGGGTTGTTCGGAGGATTTGGCTTCATTGCGAAGCCAACTCATGTTTCAAATCATCAAACGCCGTTCATAAATCATCAATTGCCCGGCCATGCACGCCTCCGCCTCCATCCATGAACTATCCGAAACCCACACCCATGGGCCGGACACCGACTTCCGGGTGGTGCGCGCCGATGAGGCTGATCGCCGTTCCTGGCTACGCGGAGCACCGGTCTGCGGGACCTTGAAGACCCATCGCATTTCCCATGCCGGCGTCATGACCGCGCGGGCACCCTACCGAATCGTCCGCATGCATCAGGGCGGCATGTACTTCCTTGCCTGCCTGGAGGGTGAGGGACGTGTCCTGGTGGACGGTCGCTGGCAGAAATGCGGGGCCGGCATGGCCGTGGCGTTGCCGCCCTTCATGGTCAACGCGTTCGAGGCCGTGCGCGGCAAGACCTGGCGCTGCTGCTGGGTGCGCTATGAGCAGGAGCCGGGACAGCGCCCCATCCTCAGCAGTAGCTCGCCGCAGATGGCCGCCTTTGACGGCGGGCCCCTGTGGAGTGCCATCGAGGGGCTGATTGCCGAGGCCGGTGAGGCGGCAAAACCGGCCGCCATGTTTCACTGGGTCGAACTGGTGCAGGGTTACGTGGAACGCTTTGCCCAGCCCTGGCAGCAGGATGACCGGCTCTGGAGGGTCTGGGAAAAGGTCGCTGCCGACGTTGGCCGGGACTGGACCCTTGATGAACTGGCGCATCAGGCGCACGTCAGCGCCGAGCACCTGCGCCGGCTTTGCCGCAAGGCACTGGGACGCACGCCCATGCACCACGTCACCTGGCTGCGCATGCGCAAGGCCTGCGAGCTGTTGTCGACCACCAACCTGAAGATTGAGACGGTGGCGAACACGGTTGGCTACCAGAACCCCTTTGTTTTCTCGAACACCTTCAAGAAGTGGATCGGCTGGCGGCCGAGCGAGCACCGCAGCCGGATGGGCAGCTGAGCTTCCCTGCAGCCAACTCTTGCCACGCCCGTCTGGCATGTCATCATAGCGCCGCCGCATGAAACGCCTCTACCGCAACGCCCGCATCGCCCGCGAAGACAGCCCACGGCTCGAGGAGGCCGATGTCCTGATCGAGGGCGACCGCATCACAGGCGTGGCGCCGGCCATGCGCGGGGTCAAGGACTGCGTCGAGATCGACTGCGCGGGCGCCGTCCTGCTGCCGGCGCTTTTTGACCTCCATGTGCATGCCCGCGAACCCGGCCAGGAGGAGAAGGAGAACATCGCCAGCTGCGCCGAGGCCGCCATCAACGGCGGCATCACCGGATTTGTCATGATGCCCGACACCGCGCCGGCGGTGGACGGC
>JAUREI010000260.1 GCA_030827515.1 Prosthecobacter sp.
CCCTTGTGCATTTTCGCGCGAGGAATCGATGAGATGTCACTCGCGCGACCACACGTTTCGATGAGCCGTTGAGTCGGCTGCCCCTCATCACCAAGTTCACAGTGCTGGCTGGTGTATCCATACGGGGAGTTCAGAATCGGACGTTCAAAGAAAAGACCCATCTGCTGGGTGGCGCCATTCTAGTTGAGGATCCAGGGTCCAGGGTTCAGGTCTGGCCCTTTTACACACTGCTCATGCACCCTGAACCCAGCCGCCTGCGCCTGAGCAACAGTCGCGAGCGGTACTGTGCAGTTCTTGCAGTTGTAGTGCTGGCAGCCGGGGGCGTGCAGCACCTTGGCCTCGCGGTTGCCGTGAAACGGGCCGGTCGCGGGTCGTTGCGCTGCGCTGTTGAGGAACAGCCACGGGGCCTGCGGCGAGGCGGTCTGCCAGAGGCCGCGCCTGGACGCACGCGCGTCGCGCTCGGCGGCGGCAAGCGCGGCGCTGTCGGAATACTGCGCGTAGTGCCACGCGGCGCCGGCGCGCACGAGCGCCTCATTCACGTCCGCGCCGCCCACCGACACCGTCGCCACAAGCCGTCCATATTGGTCGACGTCCTTCATGTCCACGTCGATGACCTTGCCCATCACCAGGCGCGACAACGCGGCCGTCGACTCCGCCCCATACGGCTGCGTGCCTTCGGGCGCGTCAATGCCGAACAGTCGAATACGGCGCGCTTCGAAACCAGCGCGCCCTACTGCGCGCGCGACGATGACCGTGTCGCCGTCGGTCACCTCCAGCACGCGGCCGGCGAAGCGCTGGGCCGCGAGTGGTGCGAGGCACGCGCAGACCAGCGTGACGACGAGGAACGAGCGGTGTCGGTGTGACATCAGGAGCCTGCCGCGCAGAGCTTACCAGCAGGGGTGTGACAGGCTGGTTCCTACGCGGTTTGTTCGCTGGGTGCGGCTGCGCCTGACTGAGCCAGACCGTGCCGTCGAGCAGCAATCGCCTGATTGACTGCCGTTATTTGCGTATCGACGCAGCTCTGTCTTTCAGTTTTTTATAAGCACTTTGCGATTCTTCTGGGAGCAACTTGATGTGGGACTGCTGCCTAATGGAGCGTGTGAGCTCGCGTGTCGGTGATCCGATGTCGTCAATCGTGATTCCAAGTGTCACTGGGAGATTGACCAGATACCGGACCTGGATCTTCCAAGGACAGCTGCCAACTTCATGCGGGTTGAAGGTCTTGTCATGTAATGGATCCGTGACTGCCTCGGCCAATGCAAATATCCGCCTGCTCCCTCCCGGTGCATACAGGAAGAGGTGGTCACCCTTTCGAATTCCTGGTTGTACTGCCTTTCGGAATCCTACGTAGTCTTTTGCCCAGATGCCGTTATGTGGTGGGTCGGTGAGCGGCTGATCCGACGAGCCGATGAGCTTCAGCCAAATGTTCATGTGGTTCTCCTCTTTCTAGACGCATCCATGAGCCCGGGGAGACACGGCCGCCAATCATCGGGGGCGTCGTCCGACTGACGCCCGGCTTCAGGCGCGGCGGCCGCTCGCGCCCTTGTTGTACATCATTCTGCCGCCGGCGGCTCCATGCGCTTGTTAGCCGACTTGTCGGAGCGTAAGATCCGATCCATGACCAAGTCCACTGCTGCGGTTCTTGCCGAGGCCCTTCGGTTGGATACGCCCGAGCGGGCGGAATTGGCGGCCGAGCTACTGGGCAGCCTCTCGGGGCCCGCCGATTCGGGCGCTGAAGCCGCTTGGGATGTAGAAATCGATCGACGGCTTGCCGCCATCAACACCGGTGCGGCCGAACTGGAGCCGTGGGAGTCCGTCAAGCGCCGGATTGAAGCCGAGATGCTCGGTCGGTGACCGCCGTTCACTTCAGCGGACCGGCCGCGCAAGACTTGAGCGAGGCGGTTCGTTGGTACGATCAGCAACGAGCAGGCCTCGGCGGCGAACTCTTCGACGCGGCGCAGGTTGCGGTCGAACGCATTCGTGAGCATCCCGAAAGCGGCGCGCCCCGCCCGACCCGGCCAGAGGTGAGGCAACTACCAAATCCAGAGTGATGGCGCGGTCATTGTTGCCGTCGCGCACACGAGTCGACGCCCTGATTATTGGAGCCACCGAGTTAGTTGAGTCCGGCTAACTTGAAGTCGGATATGGCGCGCTTCGACACCAGCGCGCCCTACTGCGCGCGCCGCGCAGAGCTTACCAGCAGGGGTGATGACCCACCCTGTCACGGCGGGGTGAGATCCTCAGCTGTGCCCGCAGACCCTTCCCAGCTCGTGCTCAACCACCCCGAGGCCGCGCCCACGCCGAAGCGGGCGCTCTCGAAGTCCAAGTACATCAGCGGGCTCCAGTGCGCCAAGCTCCTGTGGCACCACTACAACGCGAAAGACCTCATCCCCCCGCATGACGCGGCGCAGCAGGCCATCTTCGACCAGGGACACGAAGTGGGCCGGCGCGCGCGCGACCTGTACCCGGGCGGCGTGCTGATCGAGCGCGAGCGCTGGGACATGGACGGCCTGCTGGCAGACACGACCCTCGCGTTGGCGGGTGGCACGCCCTTATACGAGGCCGCGTTCCTGAGCCGCGGGACCTACGCCCAGGTGGACATCCTGGCGCCCACCGGCGACGGACGATGGGACATCATCGAAGTCAAGAGTTCCACCTCGGTGAAGCCGGTCTACCTCGACGACGTGGCCGTGCAGCGATTCGCGGTGGAAGGCTCGGGCCTTCGCGTGCGCCACTGCTACCTCGTACACATCAATCGCGACTACGTCCGGGCCAGGGACATCAACAACCACGACCTGTTCCGCATCGTCGACATCACCGACGAAGTGGCAGGGCGGATGGCCGAGGTGCCGGGCAAGGTCGAGGCGCTGGCCGAGGTGATCGGTCAGGCGGCATCGCCGGAAGTGCCCACCGGCCCGCACTGCACCAGGCCGTACGGCTGCCCCATGATTTCCGTGTGCTGGCCAGAAGGACAGGTGCCCCGCGTGGTGCGAGGCGCCGCCCGGCAGGTGATTCACACCGCCGCAGTCGAATCGGGCACAGCCCACGTGGACGAGCCGCAGGTGCGCAGCTTCCTCGACGGGCTCACCTATCCCGTCTTCTTCCTCGACTTCGAAACGTTCGGCACCGCCATCCCCCTGCTCGATGGCACCAG
>JAUREI010000223.1 GCA_030827515.1 Prosthecobacter sp.
AGGCCGGGCTCGCGCTTGGGAGGGTGCTTGACTCTTACTTGACCGTTGCTTGACCCTTACTCAAAGATCTTGTTCTGGGCGTTGCCGACGCTGAGAGGTGATGAAGTGGGGTCGCTGGACGACGCCTCACCCCTCGCGGCCAGCCACGATCCGCAGCGAGAGGGAAAAGGCGGTGCCGCGGCCGTCGACGGGGTCGTTGCGGAGGTCGCCGCCGAGTTCGCGGGCGAGGCGCCGGCTGAGGGCGAGGCCGAGGCCGACGCCGGGGGCGCTGTGGGCGGCCTCGGTGGCGGACTTGCTGAAGGGACGGAAGAGTTTTTTCTTCTGCCCCGCCGGCAGACCGGGGCCGAAATCGCGCAGGGTGAACACGAGGGATTCCCCCTGCCTGCCAACGCTCAACTCCAAACGCCTGGGGTCGCTGTCGGGAGCGGCATATTTGCAGGCGTTGTCCGTGAGGTTGAAGAGGATTTGCTCCACCGCCATGGCGTCCACCCGCACCTCGACGCTGCTCAGGGGTTCCTTCAGCTCGACCTCGAATTCCAGGTTCGCCTGGGCGGCCCGCTGGCGCAGGCGTGGCAGGAGGCGATCCAGCAGGGTTTGCGCCGCGACGTTTTGCAGGCGGGCCGTCACGCGCCCGCGCTCGATGCGCGAGAAGGACAGCACGTTTTCGACTAGGTGCATCAGCCGGGTCGATTCGTCGCAGAGCGTCTGCAGGTAACCGCGGCGCTGGGTCGCGTCCGTCACCATGCCGTCGGCCAGCATTTCGGAGTATAACTGGAAGGTTGTCAGCGGTGTGCGCAGTTCGTGGGTCACCGCCGAGACGAAGGCGGCGCGCCGTTCGCTGAGGGTCATGGCCCGGTGCAGGACGAAGGCGATGGCTGCGGCCGCGGCGAACAGGCAGGCCCAGGCGAGGGCGAGCGCGGGTTTCAACACCGAGGTCAGGCCGGTCAAGTCCGCCGGCACCGGTCCCGCGACCAGCCTGACGGGCAGGGTGACCAATGCGGTGGCGTCCGTGCTCGCGACCTTGGGTGGCACCGGCAGCAGTTGCGCGGCCGGCAGCAGGTCCTGGATCGTTTCCAGTAGCCGGGTGCGCAGTCCCGCCCAGTCCAGCCAGACACCCTGCAGGGTTTCCTTGCCCTCGGTGGTCGCTCCACGCACCAGCAGCAGTTCATCGCCCAGCCACAGGGGGCGCAGGTCGCCGGCAAAGGCGGGCTTTTCCACCGGGGTTGATCGGGTCTGCCTGCCGTCTTCCGAGCGGTAGCGGCTGGCCACGGAAGCCAGGGATTCCGCGGGTTGCGCCGCGGGCTGCTTCGCGGCCTCGGCCGTTGCCTGCGCCGCAGGGGCAGCGGACGCGGCGTCGGCATCCGCCACCCTGACCGGCGAGGCTGGCGCGCCGCCGGCGGCGGCGGGCTTCTTCATCAGCGGCAGCGTGTAAGACTCCGTCTTTTCCGCGACCAACTGTCGCTGGACGATCGTGCTGCGGCCCACTTGTTCACGGGAGTTGGCCAGCGCCTGGGCCTCCGTGGTTTTGTCCTGTTTCAACTCGGGCACCGGGGCCGAGGAAACCTCCCGGGGCGCGTCATCGAGTCGCACGTCCCGTTCCGTCAGGGGGTGCGTCTTCAGCAGCGAGGACAGTTCACCGAGCTTGACGGCGGCTTCCTGAAACTGCGGGCGGATGGCATACCAACTCAGCGCTCGCTCCCGCGCCTCGCCCTCCGGAGCCTGGGGACTGCGCAGGCTGCCATCCGGCATCTGCTCGAAATGCAGCCTGACCCAGTCGGGGGATCCGGCCAGCAGGGGCGAGGGCAGGATCGCCGCCCCCTTGGGCAGGGCGCGATTGTCCTCGGTGAACACGTCCTCCGGCTGGTAGAAGGCCTGGTAATGCCAGGTCGGCCGGGCGTTCTCCCGGATGAGCAGGGCGCTGGTGAAGGAATCCATGCGCCACAAGGCGAGGCGCACCCGCTCCTGCGTCTGGGCCTCGATGGCTGCCGATCGGCGCGCCCGCTCCAACGCCAGGCTGTGCACACTCATCCACCCCAGCACCGTCACGAAAACGGCGAGGCAGAGAAGGAAGGCAAGCCAGCGGAGCATGAGGAGGGGCGATGGAGGTCGGTTTGGGCTTTCGGCTCAGGGGAGGGTCAACATGTAGCCCTGTCCCCGGACGGTGAGGAGGAATTTCGGATCCGATCCGGTGTCACGCAATTTGGAGCGCAGGTTGGCGACATGCATGTCGATGGTGCGGGTCTCCGTGTGGCGCGGCTCGATGCGCCAAACGCGCCGCAGCAGTTCCTCGCGCGAGACCGCGCGCCCGCGGTGCGTGGCGAGGTATTCGATCAGACGGCATTCGCGCTCGGACAGTTCGGTGCGCGAGCCTTCGCTGAAGCGCAGTTCGCGGCGTTCCAGGTCGGCCACCCCGCCGGGGAAGTCGACAAGGTGCACCGGCCTGGGGCGTTCCGGCGAGCGGCGCAGCACCGCCTCCACCCGCGCGAGCAGTTCGCGCACGCTGAAGGGTTTGACCACGTAGTCGTCCGCGCCGAGTTGCAGGCCCTTGACCCGGTCCGCCTCCTCGCCGCGCGCGGAGAGGATGATGACCGGCGTGCCGGGGCGATGCTCGCGCAGGGCGCGGAGGATTTCAAAACCGTTGTGGTTGGGCAGCACGAGATCCAGCAGCATCAGTTCAAACCGGGCCTTCTGCGCCTGTTCCATGCCGGACAGGCCCTCGGCCGCCTCCAGGACCTCGTAGCCGGAAAAGCGCAGGGCGTCACAGACACCGCGCCGGATGGCGCTGTCGTCTTCGATGACCAGGATGGTGGGCATGACGGGGGTGGCAGGTGAAGTGTCGATCCAAAGGCCGGCCGGGGCAACCCTCCTGTTCCAGCCGGCGATCCGGAGGGCGGCCCCGGGGGACGGTCACTTGAACTCGATTTTGACTTTCGCGGCCTGTTCGCGCACCGCCTTGCCGATGACGACGTCCAGCGTGTCGGCCTCGCCCCGCTCCAGGGACTTTTCGGCGAGGAACTGTTCCCGGGCCTCATTGAGTTTCTTGATCTCGGTCTGAATGCGTTCGCGTTCGGTGGCCTTTTCCTCCACGAGCTTCCGGAGGGCCGCCTCATCCAGGTTTTGATACTCCTTGGGGAGATCCTCGGGCTTGAGGGAACCGGGGGCGACCCCCTTGCGCTTCACCGCGTCCACCAGGTCCCAATTGCTGCTGTCATAGTTGCGGGAAACCTTGGTGAGCGCGCGCTGCACCGAGGCACCGGCCGCGGCGTTGGCGGCGGCGTTTTGATCCTGGCGAACTTGATTGGCCTCCGCCCGCGGGCCTTCCCGGCCATAGCTGATGTAGGTCTTGTTCAGCTCGATGCTCAGGCGGGCGATCTCCTTGTCCTGCGGGGCCTCGGTGCGGACGATGGCCTTGTCCTGATCGATCGTCATGAACTTGCCTTCGGCCAGGGCCGCTCCGGTGCGCCAGCCGCCGTTCTCGCCCTCGGCCTGGCTGCCGCAGTGGATGGTGTTCACCACGATGCCGCGCTGGATGGCGGCGCGACAGGCGTCATTCGGATTCACCGTGCCCTGGGTGAAGGGCTCGTTGCCGGCGATGAAGACGGCCTTGTAAACCTGCGGGCTGGCATCCCAGGCCAGGCGGTCCACGGCCTCGCGCACCACGGCGCCGCAGTATTCCTGCCCGCCGTTGGTGGTGAGCTTGAAGAGGTGGTCCGAGACCGTGTCGAGGTCGCGGGTGAAGGGTTGCACGAGGCGGATGTAGTTCGTGCCGGCACTGAGGTTGTTGTTGCCGTATTCGTAGAGGGCCACCTGGACAACGGCGGCTTTGCCGTTCTGCCGGGCCTCGTTGAATTCGTTGACGATTTTCCAGAGCTGGCTCTTCGCCTGCTCGATGAGGCCGTCCATGCTGTTGCTGGTGTCGAGCAGGAGGGCAAGCTGCACCAGGGCCTCGTCATCGCGGACGGGTCGGTCCTTGACCGGCTCGGCCGACAGGCTCCAGGGGAGCAGGGCGAGGGCCGGGAGGAGTTTCAGGCAGCGGAGGAGGGGTAGGGTGTGTGTTTTCATGGCACCCCCAGCCTGCGCCGCCTTCGTCGCCGCGTCTGTAAAGCGGGTGTAAAAGCGTCCAGCGCCGTCGGCTCCAGCCACCGTCCGCCGATTTCGCAGAAGGGTGAACCGCTGATTAGACGCTGATTTGACGCTGATCCAGAAGCGAGAGGCATGAGGGGCGCCCTTTCTTCTAGGCACCGAGGTCTCCGGGTCTTTGGAACCACGAATGGCACGAAGCTCACGAATTCAGCAGGGTAGGGCGCCGCTGCGTCGGCGCCGTGGTTCTGCAGGCGGGGGCAGTGACCCCGCGGCTCCCGAGCCTTTGGAACCACGGAGGGCGCGGAGCGCACAGAGAAGGGGGATCCATTCGCGTCCTGTCAGCGTCGCATCAGCGGTTTCAAACAGGCTTTGGAACCACGAATGGCACGAAGCTCACGAAGGGAACAGGGTAGGGCGCCGCCGCGTTGACGCCGTGGCTCTGCAGGCGGGGGCAGTGACCCCGCGGCCCGGGTAGCGGAAGTCGTGAGACTTCCCGGTTTGGGAGCCGAGCAGCCT
>JAUREI010000012.1 GCA_030827515.1 Prosthecobacter sp.
ATGCAGGAATGGCTGGTCGGCCAGGTGCGTGCCGCCGAGGCGCGCGGCAATGCCCGCCGCGAGGCGCTGAAGACGAAGGCCGATGCCGAGGCCTACGTGCGTTCCGTGCAGGAGCGCATCCGAACCAGTTTCGGACCGGAACCGGAACGCACGCCGCTCAACGCCCGCGTCACCCGCACCGTCGAGCGCGACACCTACCGCATTGAGATGGTTGTGTTCGAGAGTCGCCCGGGTTTCCTTGTCACCGGCAACCTCTACGTGCCCAAGGGTCGCGAAGGCCGCCTGCCGGGCGTGGTCGGCGTCTGCGGTCACTCGGCCAACGGCAAGGCGGCCGAAGCCTACCAGAGCTTCGCCCAGGGCCTCGCCCGCCTCGGTTACGTGGTCTTCCTGATCGATCCGGCCGGTCAGGGCGAGCGCTTCCAGTATCTCGACGGCGCCAAGGCGCGCTACGGCCCGGGCGTCAGTGAGCACATTCAAGCCGGCAACCAGCAAACCCTCGTCGGCGAGTTTCTCGGCGCCTGGTTCGCCTGGGACGGCGTGCGAGCGCTCGACTACCTGCTGACGCGTCCGGAGGTGGATCCCAAGCGCGTCGGCGTCACCGGCAACTCCGGTGGCGGCACGCAGACGGCCTGGCTGTGCGGCGTCGAGCCGCGCTGGACCATGGCCGCGCCCTCCTGCTTCATTACGTCGTTTCGCCGCAACGCCGAAAACGAACTGCCGGCCGACACCGAGCAGTGTCCGCCGGGCGTGCTCGCCCTCGATCTCGATCACAGCGACTTCCTCGCCGCGCAGGCGCCCAAGCCGGTGGTCATTCTCGCCCAGGAACGCGATTTCTTCGATGTGCGTGGCAGCACCGAGGCCCACCAGCGACTGAAGTCGCTCTACACCCTGCTCGGCAAACCCAACGCGCTCCGTCTCCACATCGGCGGCGATGCGCACGGCTACTCGCTTGTCAATCGCGAGGGCATGTATCGGTTTTTCAATGAGGCCACCGGCATCTCCGACGCCCAGACCGAACCGGAACTCGTCATCGAAAAGGATGAAACCCTCTGGTGCCTGCCCGGCGGCCAGGCGGGGCCTCTGTCCCGCACGATTTTCAGTTTCAGCCGTGACAAGGCCGAGCAGCTCACCGCCGCCCGCTCCAAGCTCGCCGGAGAAGCCCTGCAGACCGCCGTTCGCGCCGTCCTCAAAATCCCCGCTGCTCAGGGCGCGCCCGATTACCGCATCCTGCGCCCGCTCAGCGGTCGCCAGTACCCCAGCAAGGGCCACGCCTGCTACGCCGTCGAAACCGAGCCCGGCGTCCAGGCCCTCGTCACCCACCTGACCCCGGAATCCCACGTCTCGCGCCCCGCGCTCGGCCGCAAGCGCGCCGTGCTCTACCTCTCCCACCGCTCCGCCGATGCCGAACTGCGCGGCGAACCGCTGGTGAAGCAACTCCTCGAGGAGGAAAAAGGCGCCGCCTTCTACGCCTGCGACCTGCGCGGCATCGGCGACAGCCAGCCGGACATCTGCGGTGAGAACCAGTTCCTGCGGCCCTATGGCAGCGACTACTTCCTGAGCGCCCACGGCCTCATGCTCGACCGGCCCTACCTGGGGCAGCGCGTGTTCGACGCCCTGCGCGTCATCGACTGGCTGGCCGACCAGGGCCATGAGGAAATCCACCTTGCCGGTCGCGGCTGGGGCGCCCTCGCCGCCACCTTCGCCGTCGTGCTCGACGACCGCGTCCGGCAGGTCACCACCCAGAACGCCCTGGAATCCTACCAGGCCATCGCCACCACCGAGAACTACCAGTGGCCCCTGGCCGCCCTGCTGCCGAACGTGCTTGCCCAGTTCGACCTGCCCGACCTGCGCGCCGCCCTTCAGCACCGCAACCTACGCCACCTCGAGCCCTGGGGCGCTGCGGATGGCATGAAGCCGTGATGCCGAGCTGGGTTGTTGAAGAGGTCAGTCGTCCGACGTTTCACTGTCTGACTTGGCTTGTCTCGGGTCGATGCAGGAGAAGTGTGCAGGTGCTCCCTGGAATGCCATTGCCAGACAGGCCGGGGTATCGCTATAAAACCTTTTATGGAAAAATGGTTCTACACGAGCAACGGCGAGCAGGCCGGTCCGGTGACGGCCGAGGTCCTGCGTGATTTGGAAAGCCAGGGCCTCCTCAATAGCGCCTCGCTGGTCTGGTGTCAGGATCTGCCGGCCTGGACGCCGCTGGGCCTGGTCCCGGCGCACGTGCTGCCGGGTGGCGCGGTTGCCGTGCCGCCGAGCTTGCCGGTTGCCGGCGGACCGGAGCAGGCCCATGCCTTCGAGTTCCGCGGCCGGGCCGGCGAGTTCTTCCGCATCTGGATCGTCAACGTCGTGTTGACGGTGCTGACACTCGGCATCTACGCGGCCTGGGCCAAGGTGCGCACGCGGCGGTACTTTTATGGCAACACCCTGCTCGACGGCAAACCCTTCGATTTCACGGCGAACCCGATCGCCATTCTCAAGGGCAACCTGATCTTTGGCGGCCTGTTCATTCTGTACACGATTGTCGGTGCCGTCTTCCCGCCGCTGGCGATCGCGGTGATGTTGTTCATCGGTGCGCTGGCGCCCTGGCTGATCCACAAGGCGATGCGCTTTCGCGCCCATCATACGATGCATCGCAACGTCCGCTTCGGTTTCCGCGGCACGACGGGCGAGGCCTACGCGGTCTTCCTCGGCTGGCCGATCCTGGTGGGTCTGACAATTGGTATCCTCGGGCCCTACGTGCAGTTTCGGCAGCGGAAGTACTTCCTCGGCAACCTCGGTTGGGGCAAGGCGGAGGCGGCGATGCGCGGCACCGCCGGCTTCTTCTACAAGACCTTTTTCAAGGTGCTGGGCCTGATCCTGATTCTCGCCCTGTTGGCAAGCCTAGCGGCGCCCGCGCTCAGCGCCCTAGGGCGTCGACAACAGGAACCGGCCGCCATGGAACAGTCCACCGCACCTGACGCGGAGGAAAGTGGTGATGGAGAAGCGAACGGCAACTTGCCGTCCGGGATGGAGGGTTTGGTGATCCTTGGCGTGCTGGGTTTCTATGGTTTCATGTTCTTCATCTTCGTCTTTTACCAGGTGCGCACGCAGAACTACTGCATCAACAGCACGCAGTGGGGGGATCTGGGGCGCTTGGATTCCCGGGTGCGCGTGCGTGACCTGATTTGGCTGTATTTCAGCAATGGGATCGCCGTGTTGCTGACACTGGGTCTGCTCATCCCATGGGTGAAAGTGCGCATGGCACGCTACCGCGCGGAACGCACGGTCTTCCTCTGTTCCGGCAGCCTGGATGCCGTCACCGCCGGCATTGCCACCGAGGATTCCGCCCTTGGGGACGCCGGGGCGGATGTCTTCGATTTCGACATCGGCTTTTAGTCTGCGCTCATCATGCTGCTCGCCGGAACCTATTACCCGCCCGGCTCTTCCCAGGCCATCGAGGTCGCCCTGCACTTGGAAGCGGATGTCCTGCGGTTGAGCGGCGAGGGTGTGGAACTCGTCGAGCCGCTGGAGGCCTGTGTGCTGTCTGAACCGCTCGGTCGGATGGCGAGGCACTTCACCCTTTCGGATGGCGCCCGCATCGAGATCACCGATCTGGAGGCCTTGGCCGAATGGGAAACGCAGCAGCGGCGCAGTTCCGGCCTGCACTGGGTTCACGCGCTGGAGTCACGCTGGCGCTGGGTGGCGGTCTCGGTGCTGTTCCTGATCGCGCTGATGGCCGTGCTCTACCTTTGGGCGCTGCCGGCGGGTGCCCGTCAGCTCGCCCTGAAACTGCCGCCTGAGGTCGGGCGCGTGGCCACCGAGCAGGCAATGCAGGCCTTTGAGACGCTCTTCGATTTCGAACCCAGCGAACTGCCGGAGGCGAGGCGCGATGCGATTGCCGCGCAGTTTGCGCTCATGGCCGCTGCCATGGACCCGGGCAACCAGCGCGACTACCGACTGAAGTTTTTTCATGCGCCCATGCCCAACGCCTTCGCCCTGCCGGACGGCCTGGTCTGCATCACCGATGCCCTTGTGGAGAAGGCGGAGCACGACCGGGAAATCTTCGGCGTGCTGGCGCACGAGATCGTTCATGTGCGTGAACAGCACGGCCTGCGCAATGTGCTGCAGAACTCGGCCGTCTTCCTGATCTGGACCCTGATGACAGGTGACATCTCGACCGTGGCAGGCATGGGATCGGCCCTGCCGGCGATGCTGGCGCAGACCGGATACTCGCGCGGCTTTGAACGAGAGGCCGACCAGGGGGCGGCGGATTACCTCATCGAACAGGGCTGGGGTGTGCAGCCGCTGAGCGACCTGCTCCGGCGGATCGATCCCGAAGGTTTCGATCTGGGCAAGACCGGCGAGGCCTTTTCAACCCACCCGCTCACCGCCGATCGCATCAAGGCCCTGGAGGACCGCGCCTCGGCGGCGGGAAAGTGAAGGGCCTGCGCCGCCGGCTCACATGCGGCAGATGAGCAACTCGCGCTCGTAGATGAGTTCCTTGGGTAGGTGGGTCTTGAGGTCGATGAAGAGTTCCTCGTGTGAGAGGATTTCCTGGCGCCAGGCCTTGCGATCCACGCGCTGCAGTTCCTCGAAGGCCTGCTTGCTGAAGTTGAGGCCGGTCCAGTCCATGTCCTCGTAGTGGGGCATCCAGCCGGCCGGTGTCTCCTTGGCGAGGGCGCGGCCGGTGCAGCGTTCAACGATCCACTGCAGCACGCGCATGTTGTCGCCGAAGCCCGGCCACAGGAAGTTGCCGTCGGCATCCTTGCGGAACCAGTTCACGTTGAAGATGCGCGGCGTCTCGGTGAGACGGCGCTGCATCGACAGCCAGTGGCGGAAGTAATCGCCCATGTGGTAGCCGCAGAAGGGTAGCATGGCCATGGGGTCGCGGCGCACCTTGCCGATGGTGCCGGCGGCGGCGGCGGTCATTTCACTGCCCATGGTGGCGCCCATGTACACGCCGGAGCTCCAATTGAAGGCCTGGTAGACGAGCGGCATGGTCGTGGCGCGACGGCCGCCGAAGATGATGGCGGAGATCGGCACGCCCTCGGGCTTCTGCCAGTCGGGATCGATGGTCGGGCACTGGCCGGCCGGGGCGGTGAAGCGCGAGTTCGGATGCGCGGCCTTGACGCCCTTTTCGCGGGCAATCTCCGGCGTCCACTGGTTGCCCTGCCAGTCGATGCACTTGGCCGGCGGTTGCTCGGTCATGCCCTCCCACCAGACGCCGCCGTCGGGGGTGAGGGCGACGTTGGTGAAGATGGTGTTGCGCGCCAGCGACTTCATCGCGTTGGGATTCGTGTGCTCGCTGGTGCCGGGGGCGACACCGAAGAAACCGGCCTCGGGGTTGATGGCGTAGAGGCGGCCGTCCGGGCCGGGCTTCAGCCAGGCGATGTCGTCGCCGACGGTCCACACCTTCCAGCCCTGTTTGAGGTGGTGCTCCGGCGGGATGAGCATGGCAAAGTTGGTCTTGCCGCAGGCGGAGGGGAAGGCGGCGGCGACGTAGGTTTTTTCGCCCTTCGGATTCTCAACGCCGAGGATGAGCATGTGCTCGGCCATCCAGCCCTCGTCGCGGGCCATGGCGGAGGCGATGCGCAGAGCGAAGCATTTTTTGCCGAGCAGGGCGTTGCCGCCGTAGCCGGAGCCGTAGCTCCAGATCTCACGGGTCTCGGGGAAGTGGACAATGTATTTCTCCTTGTTGCAGGGCCAGGGCACGTCCTTCCGGCCCTTCTTCAGCGGCGCGCCGACCGTGTGCATGCAGGGCACGACGCGCTTCTTCGAGGTGTCGATCAGGCGGAAGATCTTTTTGCCGATGCGCGCCATGATGCGCATGCTGACGACGACGTAGGGGGAGTCGGTGAGCTGGACGCCGATTTGTGCCATTGGCGAGTCGGGCGGTCCCATGCTGAAGGCGAGCACATACATCGTGCGACCGCGCATGCAGCCGTTGAACAGGCCGCGCAGCTTCACCTTCATCTCGAAGGGGTTCATCCAGTTGTTGGTGGGGCCGGCGCCGTCCTCGGCCTGCGAGCAGATGAAGGTGCGCTCCTCGACGCGGGCGACATCGCTGACGTCGGACCGGGCGAGAAAGCAGCCGGGCCACTTCTTGGCGTTGAGGCGTGTCAAGGTGCCGGCCTCGACGAGTTCGTCGCAGAGGCGGTCGTATTCGGCCTTGGTGCCATCGACCCAGTGAATCCGGTCCGGTTTGCAGAGGGCGGCCATCTTCTTCACCCAGCGCAGCAGGTGGACGTTCTGGCTCAACGGTTTCGAGGCATTCTTCGTGGGCATCGTCGTGAAGTGGGCTGTTCCCGGTCAGCTACGCGGCTTTCGTGCCAGTTGTCGAGCGCTCATGCGGTGCCGATTTTGACGGTCTGCCGTGCATGTTGTCCTTCCGGGCGGCGCGGCGGCAAATCCGCAGCTGGGCGTGAAGGATTGACTTGACCACCGACACGGCGCGGCTACTTGCGAGAAACCGGAAACACAGCGGCCCGATCATCCGTTGGTTCGGCTTCCCTCCATGTCCACCACCACCAGCCCCTCGGCGTCCCCCACCCAGACGCTTCGCAACGCGGTCATTCGTCTGGCCGGCAACTCCCAGGACGGCATCCAGTCCATCGGCGGCTTCCTCGCCCGCCTGGCCGGCCGCACCGCCAAGGACGTCATGACCTACATGACGATTCCCTCCACCATCTCCGGTGGACCTTCCATTTTCCAGCTCCACCTCGGCTCCGGCGAAGTCCTGCATCCCGGTGACGAAAGTGACGTGCTGGTGGCCTTCTACCAGCACAGCTACAACGACCACCTCAGCGCCCTGCGCGACGGCGGCATCTGCATCTACGACTCCGGCGAGGTGGCCGAAGTGAAGCACGAGCGCAACATTCATCACATCGGCATCCCGATCAACAGCGCCACCATCGAGGCCATCGGCGGCAGTGCCCGCGACCGCGGCAAGAACATGTTCGTGCTCGGCCTGCTGACCGCCGTGTTCCAGCTCGACCGCGAGAAACTCGCCGGCATCATTGCCCGCCAGTTCGGCAAGAAGGATGAAAGCGTGCTGCGCAACGCCATGCTCGCCTTCGACGCCGGCTATGCCTATCCGATCGGTGACATTGGCAGCTTTCATTTCGACGAGGGCGAGCACAAGGACGAGCACCGCCTGAGCACCGACGGCAACACGCTCATGACCATGGGCCTGATCTGCGCCGGTGTCCGCTTCGGCGCCGCCTACCCGATCACCCCCTGGTCGCCCATCATGGAGCAGCTCCGCAGCGAGCTGCCGAAGTATGGCGGCATTTATGTCCAGGCCGAGGACGAACTCGCCGCCGTTTCGATCACGGTGGGTGCCGCCTACGCCGGCCACCTCGCCGTCACCGGCAGCTCCGGTCCGGGCCTGAGCCTGAAGATGGAGGCCCTCAGCTACGCCAGCATGGCCGAACTGCCGATAATCGTCATCAACGTCCAGCGCGGCGGACCCTCGACCGGTCTGCCGACCAGCGTGGAGCAGTCCGATCTGCTGCAGGCCATCTACGGCAGCCACGGTGACTGCCCGCGCATCGTGCTGGCACCTCAGGACGTCGAGGACTGCTTCTACATCGCCCTCGAGGCCGGCAAGCTCGCCCGCGAGTACTCCTGCCCGGTCATCATCCTCAGCGACCAGGCCCTGAGCAGCCGCATCGAGGCCTTCACCGAGCCCGACCTCGACAAGCACTGGGTGGAGCCCCTGCTTGATCTGTCCGATCGTCCGGAAGACTTCAAGCCCTACCCGCTCGACCAGGTCACCCGTCACGCGCCTCCCGGATCGAAGATGCTTGGCGGTCGCTACCCGCATGTCACCGGCCTTGAGCACGACGAGTGGGGTCACCCGAGTGGCAGCCCGAAGATGCACCAGCGCATGACCGACAAGCGCCGCAACAAGCTGGTCGCCCTGGCCGAGAAGCTGCCGCTGCCGGAGATTTACGGAGAGCAGGAGGGCGATGTCCTCCTTGTGGGCTGGGGCAGTAGCTACGGTCCGATCAAGGAGAGCGTCAACCGCCTGCGTTCGGAAGGTCACAAGGTTGGCTCGGTCAACCTGCGCCACCTGCACCCGATGCCGGCCAAGCTGGACGGAATCTTCGCCAAGTTCAAGAAGGTGGTGGTCGTCGAACTCAACGACAGCGGCGTCTATGGCTACGGCCAGTTGGCCATGCTGCTGCGTGCGAAGCTCGCCGATCCGAAGATCCAGTCGCTCTGCAAGACCGATGGCCTCGGGTTCCGCATCCGCGAGATTGTCACCGGTGTCGAAAAGGTGATGGCCGACTGAACCTGACTCTTGAGGTTTTCCCCCGGAGCCGACCTCGTGTCGGCTCCGTTTTTTTAGCTTTGGGTCGCGCCGCGGCCGCGGTAGGCGAACAGGAAGAACAGGCAGACCGCGGCGGTGAGGGCGGTTTCACCCAGCCAGAAGCGTGACCAGTCGGTCTGGCCGTCGACCTGGCAGGCCCGATGCCACCAGCCGCCGCCGAGGTAGCCGGTCAGGTTGCCGAAACCGCTCATCAGCAGGACCAGCAGGGCCTGCGCACGCGTGCGCCACTTTGGATCAATGCGTTCCTCCAGGTAGATCTGGGTGGTGATGAAGTAGAGGGTGAAGGCGAAGCCGTGCAGGGTGGTGCCGGTCATGATCCAGCCCGGGGTGTGCAGCGCGTTCATGGCATAGCGAACCGTGCAGATGGCGATGCCGGAAAAAAACACCCACTTGAGGCGGAAACGCGCCAGGACGCCCGCCAGCACCAGCATGGTGAGGATTTCCGTGGTCTGCGCCAGCGAGATGACGGCCGAGATGCCCTTGACGTCGAGGTCGTGCAGTTGGCGTGCCGTGTAGGGGTAAAAGGCCGCCAGGGGCACGCTGTAGAGGGCGGCGGTGATGAAGACCACGCGGTGATCGCGGTTGCGCAGCAGTTCGAGGGCATCGAGACCGAGCACCTGGCGCCAGTTGCGTTTCTCGCGTGCATCCCCCGGCGGCTGGACCGGCAGGGTCCAGGTCAGGCCCATCACACCGAGCCAGAGACCGGTGGCCGTCCAGCCGGCGGTGAGGGAGTCATCGGCGTGCAGGATGAAGCTGACGATCCAGCAGCCGGCCATCCAGCCGAAGGTGGCAAAGGCGCGCAGGGGGCCAAACTGGCGTTTGGGATCGCGGATCTGCGAGAGCACGATGCTGGTGGCCACGCTCCACACCGGCGTGCTCACCAGGGCAAGAGCCTGCGCACAGAGCAGGATCATGCCGTCGTTCAGGCCTTGGCCGAGGGCGGTGCAGAGCAGGGCCAGTCCGGCGGCGGTGGCCAGGCTGAGCCAGCGCAGCAGCACGGTGGGGGCAATGCGCTGGTCAGCCAGCGCACCGACAAAGAGCGGCGAGATGAAGGCGGCCACCGCCGACGTGGCCAGCACCCAGGGCACCAGATGAGCGCGTCCTTGGGCGGCGAAGACGTTGGCCAGCGGCACGTTCCACATCCCCATCGGCAGGGCGGTGCAGAAGAACAGGGTGGCCAGCGGCAGCCTGCCGGCCCCGCCGGGCGCTGGGTTGGGGGTCATGGTGTGGTGCGGAATAAACGCAGGCCGGACAAACTCCCAACAAACAACTTCGCAAAAGCGCGTCTTGCGTCTCCGGCGACCCTCCCCATCTTCTGACACTCCTTTCGCTCACCCATGGAAAACGTCATCATCATCGGCACCGGCTGCGCCGGCTTCACCGCGGCCATCTACACGGGTCGCGCCAACCTCGCCCCGCTCATCCTTTCCGGCGGCCAGCCTGGCGGCCAGCTCACCACCACGACCGAGGTCGAGAACTTTCCCGGCTTTCCGAACGGCATCATGGGGCCCGAGCTGATGATGAACATGCAGACCCAGGCCGAGAAGTTTGGCGCGCGCATCGAATACGCCACGGTCGAAAGCGTTGCCAAGACCGCCGCCGGCCATTTTGAAGTCCGGACCGAGGACGGCGTGGTGCGCGAGGCGCATGCCGTCATCATCGCCACCGGTGCCTCCCCGAAGCATCTCGGCCTGCCAAATGAGAAGGGCCTGATCGGCCACGGCCTGACCAGTTGCGCCACCTGCGACGGCGCCTTCTACCGCAACGTGCCTGTCTGCGTGATCGGCGGCGGCGACAGCGCCTGCGAGGAGGCGATGTTCCTCACCAAGTTCGCCAGCAAGGTCTATCTCATCCATCGCCGAGACACCCTGCGTGCCTCGAAGATCATGGCCGACCGCACGCTCGCCAATCCGAAAATCGAGCCGGTCTGGAACAGCACGGTGTCGGAATACCTCACCGATGACAAGGGTGAGATGCGCGCCGTCACCGTGCAGAACCTCGTCACCGGCGAGAGCTCACAGCTGGAACTGAAGTGCGTCTTCGTTGCCATCGGTCACGTGCCCAATGCCGCCTTCCTCGGCGATCTCGTCGATCGCGATGAGGGGGGCTACATCCTGCAGACCCAGGGCACGCGCACAAAGACCGAGGGTCTTTTTGCCGCCGGCGACGTCGCTGACCACGTCTATCGCCAGGCCATCACCGCCGCGGGCCAAGGCTGCGCCGCCGCTCTGGAGGCCGAGCGTCATCTGGCCGCCCTCGGTGTTCACTGAGCCGACCCGCCGCCACCCGGCGCGTGATCCGTGCCGGCGTGGCCGTTTTCCAACCTGAGATGGCCCAGCTCCTCACCTCATCGAACCTCCTGATGTCCGCGCGACCCCTCGCCGTCGGAGTCATTCCGGATGTCGCCACCCTGGGGCTCTGGAGCCGGATGAGCGCCGCCGAGCGTGACACCGCCTGCGATGTCATCGAGCTGCGCCTCGATACCATCAAGCTACCCGAGGCCGACGTGCGGGCGGCCCTGGCCGACAACACGACACCGGTGCTGCTGACCGCCCGACATCCCGCCGAGGGGGGGCAGGGCTCCGAGGACGCCGCCGGTCGCATGGCCCTGTTGGAACCGCTGCTCGACCTCGCCTCGCTGGTGGATGTCGAGCTGCGCAGCGCCATGGAGATGCGGCTGCTCGTGCAGAAGGCGCAGGGCAGGGGAGTGCGCGTCATCGGCTCCTTCCACGACTTTCAGGCCACCCCTGGAGATGAAGTCTTGCAGGGCGCGATCAGCTTCGCCCAGCCGGCCGGGCTGGATGCGGTCAAAATCGCCACCTTCCTGAACACCACCGAGGATCTGGTGCGCCTGATCCGCCTTGCATCGGCACCGCAGCGGCTGCGCTTGTCCTGCATGGGCATGGGGCCGCTCGGTCGTGTTTCGCGCTTGGTGCTTGCAAAATGCGGCAGCCTGCTGAACTACGGATTCCTTGGTGAAGCCAACGCCCCCGGGCAGTGGCCTGCCGCCCGCCTGAAAGCCATCCTGGCCGACCTCTGACCATGATCCACCCCGCTGCCGCCTTCGCCCGACCGGTCCTGCTCCTGGCCGTGCTGTCGCTGGTGGCCTGCTTCGAGGACCCGCAGCGCGAGGAAAAGCTCAAGTGGCGCGAGGAGGAGGTCAATGCCAAGGAGGCCGGGCTGGTGCAGCGCGAGATGGCGCTGGCCCGCGACAAGCAGTCGCTCGAAAGCCTGCGGCTCGACCTGATCGCCCGCGACAAGAGCGTGGAACTGCTGCAGAAGCAGCTTGCCGAGGAACTGGAGAAAACCCGCCGGGTGCGCCGCGAGATCGAGTTGCGCGAGCTGCGTGGCCCCATTCCGCAGATCACCGCCGACCGGGTTCTGGTCATCGACGCCGCTGACGACGAAGTTCTGTTCGAAAAAAACGCCGACAAGCGTGGCGCCATTGCCAGCACCACCAAGCTGCTCACTGCCCTGCTCGTCATCGAGTCGGGTGACCTCGACAAGGAACTCATCGTTGAGACCAGCGACACCCAGTGCGCGCCGGTGCGTCTTGGCATCAAGGCGGGCGAGAAATACACGCGCCGCCAGTTGCTCACGGCCGTCCTGGTGAAGAGTTCGAACGACATCGCCCAGGCGCTCGCCCGCGACAACGCCGGCAGCGTTGAGGCCTTTGTCGCCAAGATGAACGCCAAGTGCCGCGAGCTCGGCCTGGAGAACAGCCACTACGTCAACCCGCACGGCCTGCCCTCGACGAACGATGATGAGCCCTACAGCACCGCGCGCGATCTGGCGGTGATTGCCAGGCTCTGTGACAAGCAGCCGGAGATTCGCAAGATCGTCAAGATGACCAGCTACCAGTTCAAGTGGCCGAGCGGCCGCGTCACCGAACTGGCCAACACGAATCGTGTGCTGCGCAATGTTTCCTACTGCGACGGCATGAAGACCGGTTACACCAATGCCGCCGGGTATTGCCTCGTCGCCAGCGGCGAACGCAATGGCCGCCGCCGCATTGTCATTGTCCTGAACGCCACCGAAGCCGGCGTCTGGCGCGACGCCCAGGCCCTGCTCGACTGGGCCCTCAAAGCTTGACCCCATCCGCCCGCTTGACCACCGCTCCCACCCTCGGCATCGTCGGTCTCGGCTATGTCGGCCTGCCGCTCAGTCTGCGTTTCGCCCAGAACGGCGCCCGGGTGCTCGGGTTTGACGTCGATCCCGCCAAGGTCGAGAGCCTCAATGCCGGTCGCAGTTACATCCTGCACATTCCCGCGGAGGAAATCGCCGAGACGGTTGACCGTGGCGCCTTTGCGGCCACCACCGACTTTAGCCGCGCGGCCGAGTGCGACGCCATTCTCATCTGCGTGCCGACCCCGCTCGTCAACGGTCGCGACCCCGACCTCAGCTACGTGCTCAACACGGGTCGCGCCATCGCCCCGCACCTGCGTCGCGGACAGCTGATCTGCCTGGAATCGACGACTTATCCGGGCACCACCGACACCGACCTTCGCGCCGTGCTTGAGGAGGGATCGGGCCTGCGTGCCGGCGAGGACTTTCATCTCGCCTTCTCGCCCGAGCGCGAGGATCCGGGCAACCCGAACAGCGACGTCTCGCGCATCCCCAAGGTCATAGGCGGCCTGACACCCGCCTGCCGGCAGCGCGCGATGGAAATCTACGGGATCGCCGTGCAGACTCTGGTGCCCGTCGAGTCCTGCCGGGTTGCGGAGGCGGTCAAGCTCACGGAGAACATCTTCCGCGCCGTCAACATTGCCATGGTCAACGAGCTCAAGGTCGTTTACGAGGCCATGGGCATCGACATCTGGGCGGTCATCGAGGCGGCCAAGACCAAGCCCTTCGGCTTCATGCCCTTTTATCCCGGTCCCGGCCTCGGCGGGCATTGCATCCCGATCGATCCCTTTTACCTCACCTGGAAGGCACGCGAGTACGGCCAGGAGACCCGCTTCATCGAGCTCGCCGGCGAGATCAACACGGCCATGCCGGCCCACGTCGTCCGCCGCTGCGGGGAGGCGCTCGCGAGCCAGGGCCGCGCGCTGGCCGGTGCCCGGGTTCTGCTGCTCGGCATCGCCTACAAGGCCGATGTCGATGACGATCGCGAAAGTCCCGGCTACGTGCTCTGGGAACTGCTCGAGAAGGCGGGTGCCAGCGTCGCCTACCATGACCCGCACGTGCCCGTCATCCGGCCCTCGCGCGAACACGCCCGCTTCGCCGGCATTCGCAACACCGAGCTCGACGCGGCCACCGTTGCCGGCTTCGATCTTGTCCTCGTCGCCACCCGTCACCAGGCGGTCGATTACGCGCTGCTCGCGGAGCACGCCCGACTCGTTGTCGACACCCGCAACGCCCTTGCCGAACGCCTGCAGGGCCGCCCGCACTATTTCAAAGCCTGATCCCCCTTCCTGTTCCTCATGAAGTCCCTCATCACCGGCGGTGCCGGTTTCATCGGTTCCCACATCGCCGAAGCCCTGTGTCGCAAGGGCGGTTCGGTGGTCATCCTCGACGATCTCAGTCTCGGCAATCTTGACAACCTCGCCTGGAAGAAGCCCGGCGATGACTTGGAGTTCGTCCGCGGCGACATTGCCGACGAGGCCCTGCTCGCCAAGCTCATGCCCGGCTGCGACTGGGTCTTCCACGAGGGCGCGCTGCCGTCCGTGCCGCGCTCGGTGGCCCAGCCGCTGGAAAGCAACCGCCACAACCTCGACGGCACGCTCAAGGTCCTCGTCGCCGCGCGCGACGCTGGGGTCAAACGCCTGATGTTCGCCAGTTCGTCGTCGATCTACGGTGATTCCGACGCGCCCTCCAAGCACGAGAGCCTGCCGCCGAATCCGCTGTCGCCCTACGCGCTGCAGAAGTATGCCGGCGAGAAATACTGCCAGCTCTTTCACCGCCTCTACGGCTTTGAAACCGTCGCCCTGCGCTACTTCAACGTGTTTGGTCCGCGCCAGGCCTATGACTCGCCCTACTCGGGCGTCATCGCCAAGTATTGCACCGCCATGCTGCGCGGCGACCGACCGCTGGTCTTTGGCGACGGCCTGCAGGCGCGCGACTTCACCTTCGTCGACAACGCGGTCTCGGCCAACCTGCTCGCAGCCGAGGCTCCGGCGGACCAGGCCGCCGGCCACTACTTCAACGTCGCCGCCGGCCAGTCCATCTCCCTGCTCGACCTGATCGCCGAGTTGAATCGCCTGACCGGCCAGTCGCTCGAGCCCGAGTTCCATCCGCCGCGCGTTGGCGACGTTCGCAACTCGCTGGCCGACATCTCCGCGGCGCGCGCGGCGCTGGGTTACGACGTGCTGGTGGACTGGCGCGACGGTCTTGCGCGCACGCTTGATTTTTACCGGCCCTGAGGCGGGCAGGGGATTCCCATCTTCGATCTTGCCACGGGAGCCGCTTTCGGTTGGGATGGTGACACCCCCACCATGAAAATCACCTTCTGCGGCGCGGCCGGCACGACCACGGGATCCAAGCACCTGATCGAAGTCAACGGAGCACGCCTGCTGCTCGACTGCGGGCTGTATCAGGGGCGGCGCTCGGAGGCCCTGGAACGCAACCGGCATTTTCCCTTTGATCCGGCGAAGATTGACGCCGTCATCCTCTCGCACGCCCACATCGACCACAGTGGCAACCTGCCGCACCTGTGCCGGCGTGGTTTCACCGGCAACATCCATGCAACCCCGGCGACGCGCGACCTGTGCAGCATCATGCTGCCGGACGCGGCGAAGATACACGAATACGACATCGGCTGGCTGAATCGCCACCGTAAGCGCGACGACCTTCCGTTGCTGGATCCCAGCTACACCGTGCGCGACGCCGAGGAATGCATGCGCCAGTTCGTTTCGGTGAGTTACAACCGGCCCCTGCCGGTGGCCGACGGCGTGCGCATGACCTTCATCGATGCGGGTCACGTGCTCGGCTCGGCCCAGGTGCTGCTCGACATCGAGGATCGCGAGACTGGCAAAAAAACGCGACTGCTGTTCAGCGGCGATGTCGGGCGGCCGCAGAACGACCTGCTCGACAGCGCGGCGCCAAGCGACGGTGTCGATGTCGTCATCATGGAAAGCACCTACGGCGGGCGCAGGCACGAGCATTCGGCCGAGACTTCCGACCACATCTGCCGGCTCATTCGCGAAATCCAGCAACGGCGTTCGCGCCTCATCATTCCCGCCTTCGCCCTCGAGCGCACCCAGCAGCTGCTGTTCACCCTCGACAAGCTGCGTTCCGAGCACTGCTTCGCGCCGGTGCCGACGTTCGTGGACAGCCCGCTCGCCGTGCGCGCCACGGAGATCTTCCGGCTGCATCTGGAGGACCTCAAGGAGGAGGTGCGCGACGCGGTGTTCATGCGCCAGGATCCCTTCGGCTTTGAGGGGTTGCACCTCGTGCGCAGCGTCGACGAGTCCAAGGCGCTCAACAAGGTCAAGGGACCGTCGATCATCATCTCCGCCTCGGGCATGGCCGAAAGCGGCCGCATCCTGCACCACCTGCGCAACCATGTCGGCAATCCCGAGAACATCATTCTCTTTGTGGGCTATTGCGCGGAGAACACCCTGGGCTGGAAGCTGCGCAGCGGTCACAAGAAGGTGAACATTCTGGGCGACGAATTCGAGGTGCGCGCCCAGATCGAGACGCTGGATGCCTTTTCCGGTCACGCCGACCACGATGAACTGCTGGCCTATTTCGACCGGATTGAAGGGCCGAAGCGTCGGGTCTTTCTGGTGCACGGCGAGAAGGACCGCTCCGAAGCCCTGCGCGCCGCCCTGGCCGAACGTCACCCCGAGGGCCGGATCGAGGTCGCCGAGCTGCTCGGCACGGCCGAACTGTAGCCGCGGGCATCGACCGCGGTGGCAGCGCTGCGACCCGCTGAAGAGCGCGCAGGACCGTCGCCAACACGGCAGGGCAGGGGGCTTGGAGACCTGAAATTCGAGATTCGAGATCGCCGCCGGCTGCGACGCCGCGGTTTTTCGACGCTTTGGCTTGACGCTGCGGCTGCGTGCTTATCCTTCCCACCTTTTCCCCCTTTGCCATGAACGCCGCCGAAAAAGCCTCCGTCCTGCTCGAAGCCCTGCCCTACATGCAGGGCTTCCGCGGCCACACTTTCCTGATCAAGGTCGGTGGCAGCGCCATGGAGGATCCGGCCCAGGTCGACCTGTTTCTGCGCGACGTTGTCTTCCTTGAGGCTGTCGGCATCAATCCGGTCATCGTGCATGGCGGCGGCAAGGCGATTTCCAAGGCCATGCAGGAGAGCGGCCTGGAGGCGCGCTTCATCAACGGCATGCGCGTCACTGACGAGGATGCCATCAAGATCGTCGAACAGACCCTGGCCCGGGTGATCAATCCGGAGATCGTCGCCAAGATCAACGCCTTTGGTGGCAAGGCGGTCGGCCTGCCCGGCACGGAGGTCTTCGTCGGCGAAAAGATGAAGGGCGACCTCGGCTGGGTTGGCGAGGTGACCGACTGTCGAACCGGCCTGATCCAGGCGGCGGTGGCGGGCGAGTTCGTGCCGGTGGTGTCGCCGGTGGCGCGTGAGACGGCCAGCGGCAAGACGCTCAACGTCAACGCCGACCTTGCCGCCTGTGCGCTTGCGACGCAGCTGAAGGCGACCAAGCTGATCTTCCTCAGCGACGTGCGCGGCGTGCTGCGAGACCCCAAGGATGAGTTGACCCTCATCCCGACGCTCGACCCGGATTCGATCGCCCGGCTGAAGGCGGAGGGCGTCATTGGCGGCGGCATGATTCCCAAGGTGGACTCCTCGCTTGCCTCACTGCGCGGCGGGGTCGGCAAGGTGCACCTCATCGATGGCCGCATTCCCCATGCCCTGATCCTGGAGATTTTCACGGATGTCGGCATTGGCACCGAAATTCATTTGTAAGACCGGAGGCGTTCGGCAGACGAAACTCTTTTTTTGAGGAACACAAGGATGGCAGACTTGAACGAATTCGACTCGGCCTGGCTGGACAAGTACGTGGTGCCCAACTACGGGCGCTTTCCGATCTGGCCCGAGCGCGGCGAGGGTCCCTATCTGTGGGATCGTGACGGCAGGAAGTATCTCGACTTCGCCGGTGGCGTCGCCGTTTGTCCGCTCGGCCACGCCCATCCGGAGGTGGCCGAGGCGCTCGCGCAACAGGCCCGCACCCTGGTCCACGTGTCGAACTGGTATTGCATCCGCCAGCAGGCCCAGCTGGCCCGTTTGATCGTCGAGGAATTCGTCAAGTCACCCGGTCGCTGCTTCTTCTGCAACAGCGGTGCCGAGGCGAACGAGGGCATGATCAAGCTGGCGCGCAAGTATGGCGTTGCCCGGCCCCTGGCCGACGGCACGCCGCGCCACGAAATCATCACCTTCACCGGCAGCTTCCACGGCCGCACCTTCGCCGCGATGAGCGCGACGGCGCAGGAGAAGATCCACGGCGGTTTTGGACCGATTGTGCCGGGTTTTGTGTATGCGCCCTTCAATGACATCGAGGCGCTTCGCGAGGCTGTCACGGAGCGGACGGTTGCGATTCTGCTTGAGCCCGTGCAGGGCGAGAGCGGCGTCAATCCCGCGACGGCGGCCTTTCTGCGCGAGGCGCGCGCTCTTTGCGACTCGCATGACCTGCTGCTGTTGTTCGACGAGGTGCAGTGCGGTTTTGGCCGCACCGGTGACACCTGCGGCTGGCGCAGCATCGTGCCTGGCGACGAGATCACGCCCGACGCCATCAGTTGGGCGAAATCGATTGGCAGCGGCTACCCGCTCGGTGCCTTCTGGATTCGCGAGCGCGCCATCGAAACCGGTGGCGGCGGTCCGCGCCAGCTTCCCGAGTTGCTTGGACCGGGTTCGCACGGCACGACCTACGGCGGCAGTCCGCTGGCCTGCGCGGCTGGACTCACCACGCTTGGCGTTGTCCTGCGCGACGGCCTGCCGGCCCATGCCGCCCAGCTCGGTCGGCGCATTGCCGGCGAGGTGGCGTCCTGGCGGCAGCCACTGCTCACCGATATTCGCGCGTTCGGCATGATGATCGGCTTTGAAATCGATGACGCCCGCATCGCCGCCATGCCCGCCGCCCAAGCCTCTGGCAAGCTGCCCTCCATTTACCTGGCCTGGGAGCTGTTGCAGGCTGGACTGCTGGTCGTGCCCGCCGGCCCGAAGGTCGTGCGCTGGCTGCCGCCGATGAATCTTACCGAGGATCAGGCCGACGAGGGGCTGCGACTGTTCCGGTCGGTGCTCGACCGCCTCGCCGCCTAGGCCTCCCATCACCCCCAACTTTTGAATCGCGATGCAACATCTCCTTTCCCTTGAACAGCTCAACGCCGCCGAGATCGAAGGCCTGCTTGAACTCGCCGCCCAGCTTAAACAGGATCGCCGCGCCTCGCCACAGGTGCTGGCCGGCCAGCAGTGGGCCCTCATTTTCAGCAAGTCTTCCACCCGCACCCGCGTCAGCTTTGAGGTTGGCGTGCGCGAGCTCGGCGGTCAGTCGATGTTCCTGTCCTCGGCCGACATCCAGTTGGGTCGCGGGGAGCCGATCAAGGACACCGCGCGCGTGCTCGGCCGCATGGTCCATGGCGCCATCATCCGCACCTATGCCCAGCAGGATGTGGTCGATTTTGCCGAGTTCAGCGGTCTGCCGACCGTGAACGCCCTGACCGACGATGAGCATCCCTGCCAGATTCTTGCCGACCTGCAGACCATCAACGAGCGGTTCGGGAGCTGGAAGGGCAGGAGGGTCTGCTTCCTCGGGGATGGTGACTGCAACGTCGCCCGCTCCTGGATCTGGGCCAGCGCCCGGCTCGGGTTTGAGCTGGTCATCGGGGCGCCCAAGGAATTTCAGCCCGCCGCCGAGTTCATGGCGCGCGTGCCCGGAGGCACGGTCACCGTGACCGACGACCCCGCGGCGGCCGTCGAGGGCATGGATGTACTGTATACCGACGTCTGGGTGAGCATGGGCAAGGAGGACGAGGCGGCCGGTCGCATCGAGACCCTGCGCCCCTGGCAGGTCAATGCCGGCCTCCTGGCCCGCGCCAAGCCCGGCGCCGTGGTCATGCACTGCCTGCCCGCCTACCGGGGCAAGGAGATCACTGCGGAGGTTCTGGAGGCCCAGGCCGGGGTCATTTTCGACCAGGCGGAAAATCGCCTGCATGCCCAGAAGGCCGTGCTGGTGGAACTGGCCCGTGCCCACGGCTGAAAGCCGGTCCGTGGGGCAGCTCCGTCCCGCAGCCACGGAGGGGCACCGGAGCGGTCAAATTCCCCTCACAAAAAACGATTTCGTTCTTGCATTGTCACGGGCCGTTTCTAATCTTGGGTCCTTGTGAAATTTTTCACAAGCTCAAGACGGGCACCCCCCGTCTTTTACATCCATGAAATATTTCTTCCTCAGCTACCTGTTCGTCGCCGCAATCGTGGCGGCCGCCTTTGGCACGCGCGGCAGCAAGTCGGAACTTCCTCCCCTGGAAATCTTTCAGGACATGGACCACCAGGCGAAGGTCAAGTATCAGGCAAAAAGCGATTTCTTCGCCGACGGCCTGGGTGCCCGACGCCCGGTGAAAGGCACGGTGCCAATGGGATTTGAAGTGCCCGCGGCGGCGGCCTCTTCCGGCAAATACCAGCCCCCCGCCTTCGGTTTTAGCCACGGCGTCGGCTACTATGGCACCGGCAAGATCGGCGACTACTACGGCGACGGCCTGCCGACAGAAATCCAGCCCTCGAAGAGCCTGCTCGAGCGCGGAGAGCGCCAGTACAACATCTACTGCTCCGTCTGCCACGCTGCTTTCGGCAACGGCAAGGGCGTCACCTCGAAGTATGGAATCCTGACCGCCTTCAACTTCCTCCAACCCGGCGCCCTCGATCCGGCGAATGCGGCAGCCTATCGCGCCGACGGCGCGATCTTCGACGTCATCTCCAACGGCAAGGGCCTCATGGGTCCCTATGGCGGCTCCATCTCCGTTCAGGACCGCTGGGCCATCGTGGCCTACATCCGCGCCCTGCAACTCGCGGCCAAGGAGAACAACGTCCAGTAATTCGAGGCATTTCCCGGCATGAGTCACCACGTCACCTTCAACGATCTGCCCAAGGGCGGTGAAAAATTCGAGCGGGCCAAGGGCGCCAAGCTGATCAACGCCTTTGGCACCGCCGCCGGCCTCGGCCTGGCGGGTTCGCTGTACTTCTTCATCGCGAAGACCGACACCTTTGCCTACAGCTGGCTGTTCGCCTTCTTCTTCGCCTTCACCTTCGTCGCCGGCGGCTGCTTCTGGATTCTCCTGCACAGCGCTTCGAACTCGGGCTGGGGCGTCGCCCTGCGCCGCCTCTGGGAGCAGCTCGCCAACCTGGTGCTGCCGCTTGCGCTTCTCGGTCTGCCGCTGCTGCTGGTTCCCAAGGTTCAGGACTCGCTCTATGAATGGATGGGTCACCACCGTGAGGCGGCCCATCACGCCCACGAATCCGGCGGCACTGTCGAGGAGGCGCTGCACCACATGGCCGAGGGCAACAGCCACCTGCACATCCTTGTCGACAAGTTCGGTTACCTGAACCTCAACTTCTGGAGCTTCCGCTTCGTCTTCTACTTTTTCGTCCTCTGGCACATCGCCCGCACCTTGCGGCGCAAGTCGGTCCTGCAGGACCAGGACGGCGACATCAAGCACACGATCAAGTCTCGCACCTTCTCCTGCCGCTGGCTGCTTTTCTATGCGCTGACGGTCACCTTTGCCGCAGTCGACTGGCTGATGACTCTCGACTACTCCTGGTTCTCGACAATGTGGGGTGTCTACATCTTCGCAGGCTGCGCCTGGGCCTCGATGGCCGCGACCATCCTGCTGGTGACCTGGCTGAAGAGCCTGGGCTACCTGAACAAGGTCGTCACCGAGGAACACTACCACCTCATGGGCAAGCTGCTCTTCGCCTTCACGGTGTTCTGGGCCTACATCGCCTTCAGCCAGTATTTCCTCATTTGGTATGCCAACATCACCGAGGAGACCCGCTTCTACCTGACCCGCAACACCGAGGGCTGGCGCTGGGTGTCGATCTTCATTGTCATCGGCCACTTCATTGCGCCCTTCGTCCTGCTGCTCTCGCAGCCTCGCAAGAAGAACCCCGCCGTCATCGGCCTCGTCTGCCTGTGGATCCTGTTCATGCACCTGGTCGACATCTACTGGAATGTCATCCCCGAGCGCGGCCCGTCCCTCGGCGTCGGCGTCTGGGTGCCCGGTGCCTGGATTGGCGATGTCTTCGCCCTGCTCGCGATCGTCGGCACGCTCGGTTTCCTGTTCCTGCGCAGCCTCGCCAACCAGAGCCTCTACCCCTGCCGCGATCCGCGTCTGCTTGAGTCCGCCAACGTTGTCAACTGATCCCCATGTCCACGACTGACTCCTCCTCGAAAGCCGGCGCCACCTTCACCTGGGTGCTGGGTGCCTTCGCCAGCTTCGCTGTGCTGTTCTGGCTGATCCAGACGGTCATCGCCACCCCCGGTGCCAGCGATCCGCGCGCCCCCGAGCGTCTGGCCAACCGCGCTGAAATCGTCAGCCAGCAGGCCGAACTCGCGACGAAACTAGGTCTCGATGATCCCGCCCGCAAGGCCGCCCTGTTCGGCAAGACCCTGGAAGCCCTAAAGGCGCGCCCGCAGGCCGCCAGCCAGCAGGTGGTGCCCGGCTCGCCGACCCAGCTCAAGCAGGCCGCCGCCGAGGCGCCGCCCGCTACCCCCGCCGCTGCCCCCGCGCCGGCTCCCAAGAACTGAATTTGATCCCGGAACCTATGCAGACCTCACCAGCGACCCCGGACACCCAGGCCGATGACCTCCGTCGTGCGGCCATTGACAAGTCCGTCAAGGGCCCCGTGCTTTTCCTCTTTCTCAACGGCGCCTTCTGGCTGATGGCCTCGACCATCCTCGGTGTGCTTGCAGCCGTTAAGCAGTTCGCCCCCGACTTCCTCGGCCCATGCAGCGTGCTGCAATACGGCCGTCTGCAGCCGACCCACGTCAACGCCCTCGTCTACGGCTGGGGCGTTCAGGCCGGTCTTGGCGCGATGCTCTGGATCATGGCCCGTCGCACTGGTCAGGAACTCAAGTCGGGCAAATCTGTCCTCATGGTGGCCGCGGTGTTCTGGAACATTGCCCTGACCCTCGGTCTGCTAGGCATTCTCGGTGGTCGCAGCACCTCGATGGAGTGGCTGGAAATGCCGACCTTCGTTTGGCCGGTGATGCTGGCCAGCTTCCTGGCCTTTGCCTGGCCGATGGCCAGTATGTTCGGTCGCGCCTTCCGCCCCGAGGGATTCATGGTCAGCACCTGGTATGTGTTGGGTGCCTGCTTCTGGTTCCCGTGGGTCTTCCTCTCCGCCAACGTCGCACTGCACTGCCTGCCTGGCCTCGGTGCGCTCGGTGCCGGAATCAATGCCTGGTATGTTCACGCGCTGATCCTGCTTTTCTTCGCCCCGGTCGCTTTGGGCGCCTCCTACTACTTCATTCCAAAGGTCACCGGTCAGCCCATCGCCAGCGCCCAGCTTGCCAAGCTCGGCTTCTGGATGCTTGCCTTCCTCGGCGGCTGGACCGGCATGCAACATTACATGGGCGGCCCGCTGCCCGCCTGGATGCCCGCCGTCGGCGCTGCCTCAGCCGTGTTGCTGCTCATCCCGGTCGGCGTCGTCGGTCTCAACCACCATCTCACCACCCTCGGCAAGCACAGCCTCGTGGCCACGAGCCCGACCCTGCGTTTCGTGTTCTTCGGATCGCTCTTCTACCCGGTCAGTGGCGCACTGCTCGCCCTCATCTCGAATTTCAGCACCGGTGCCAACCTGCAGTTCACCCAGGCCTGGTATGGTTTCCAGATCGTCGCTGTCTACGGCTTCTTCAGCATGACCCTGTTTGGCGCCATCTACTACATTGTGCCGCGCCTGTCCGGCTGCGAGTGGCTGTCGGTGCGCCTGATCCGCAACCACTTCTGGTTCTCGGTCTACGGCATCGCTGCGATCGTTGTCACCAGCCTGGTCGCCGGGGTCCAGCAGGGCGCCGACCTCAATCATCCGGAGATGTGGGACCAGAACTTCAGCCAGCTCGCGCTGAACCTGCGCCCCTACCTCATCGCCCGCGCCATCGCCTGGACCCTCATCACCTGGTCCAACTTCTGGTTCCTTGTCCATCTCATGCTCATGGTGGCCGGTCTCGGCCGCCGCAGCTCGGCTCCGACCCTGCTTGCGCATGACCACGAAGACGAAGCCCTTCCCAACGCCGCCCACGCATGACTCAGTTCCGCACGTTCATTCTCGCTCTGATCGCCAGCTTCGGCCTGCCTTGGCTCTGCCTGGTCGTCGTGCCAGCCGTCAAGTATCAGGCGCTGTCGCCGCTGCCTTATGACAAGGAGGCCGACGGCATGGATGGCTACTACCCGCCGGTTCCGATCAACCGCCAAGGCCAGCTCGTTTACGCCCGCGAAGGTTGCGTGCAGTGCCACACCCAGATGATCCGCCCGACCCAGCTCGCCCTCGACGGCTGGCGCAAGGGCTGGGGTCAGGACCAGGAGGCCCGGCCGGCCGCCCCGGTGCGCTCGAATGAACTGCGCGACTACCTTGGCGAACCCTATGCCTTCCTCGGTGTCCAGCGCAGCGGTCCGGACCTCGCCAACTACGGCTGGCGCGCCCCGGAACGCGCGGTCGTCCACCAGATGCTCTATGCGCCGAAGTCGCAGCACGACTGGTCGAACATGCCGGCCTTCCAGCATCTTTATGTCGAGCGCCTCGCTCAGGGGCCGGTCTCATCCAAGGCCCTCAAGCTGACCGGCAAGTTCGCCCCCAAGGCCGGCTACGAAGTGGTGCCGACCGCCGAGGCCGAAGCCCTGGTCGACTACCTACTGTCCCTCAAGAAAGACTACCCGGTCCCCGCAAAGGCCGCCGTGGCGGCGACACCCGCCCCCTGAGTCTGCAACTTCCCGCGATCCGCCAACGCTCATGAGCGCCCCCCATTCCCCGATGAACACCGACAGCACCGACCTCGACCGCCTGCACGCCGCCGTGCGCCGTGAAAAGGCCGACCTCGAGCCGGGGCGCGAGCCCGCGCCCCTGTGGGTCATGTTCCTGTTCATGATCATTGCCATCGTCGCCGGCGGACAGCTGGGCCCAATGACCGGCGGCTGGAGCTTTTCCGTCAGCAATCCGTTCTCGCTCGCCCGGCACGGGGATCCCCGCCCGGGCGGCGGTGCCGGTGCCGGCGCGACCGATCCCTTCCAGACGGCAATGAAGAAGGGCTCCAGCGGTTATGCTGTCTGCGGCGGCTGTCACCAGGGCAGCGGCACGGGCATTCCCGGACAGTATCCGCCGCTCGCCGGCTCGGAATGGGTCAATGGCGGTACCGAGCGCCTGATCCGCGTCGTCCAGCACGGTCTTGTCGGTCAGGTGACGGTTGCCGGCCAAAACTACAATTTCCCGGGCGGCATGCAGCCCTTCGGTGCCGCGATGTCCGCCGGCGACCTCGCCAACGTGCTCACCTACATCCGCAACACCTGGGGCAACGAGGGCACGATGATCACCAAGGAAATGGTCGAGAAGGTCCGCAAGGACGAGTCCGCGCGCGCCAAGCAGTGGACCCAGGCCGAGCTTGAGTCCTTCGCCTCCGCCAACGTCCCCGGCGAAATCCCCGCTGGTCCCGGCGCCACCGTCGCCGCTGAAGCCGCACCGGCCAAGTAACCCCGTTCCGTCCCCCTTTTTCACATGAGCGCCACCACCCACGATTCCAAGCAAGGAGCCGACCACGGGCACGATCACCACGAGCCGGGTTTCATCGGCAAGTACGTCTTTTCGACCGACCACAAGATCATCGGCGTGCAGTATGCAGTCTCCGGCCTGCTGTTCCTGCTGCTGGGTTTCTTCCTGATGCTGCTCATGCGCTGGAGCATTGCCTTCCCGGGCCAGGAGGTTCCTGGACTGGCGTTCGTGGAAAAGCTGCCGCTGCTCGGCCCCATCTTCCACGAAATGATCGGTCGCTGGGCCCCCGGCGGCGTCGTCAACGGTGAGCTCTACAACATGCTGGGCGCCATGCACGGCACCATCATGGTCTTCCTCGGCATCGTGCCCCTCGGGTTCGCCGGTTTCGTCAATTTCGTCATGCCGCTCCAGATCGGCACGATCGACATGGCCTTCCCGCGCCTGAACATGTGGAGCTACTGGCTGTTCCTGGTCAGTGGCATCATGATGCTCGCCAGCTTCTTCGTCGGCACGGGCTCGGTGCAGACCGGCTGGACCATGTATTCGCCGCTTGCCTCGACGACCACCCTGGCGGTCACCAACATCTGGATGCACGGCCACACCTGGTGGCTGCTGGCGATGGTGTTCAACATCTCCGCCTCGCTGCTCGGCTCGGTGAACGTCATCACCACCGTCATCAACCTGCGCGCCAAGGGCATGTCCTGGATGCGCATGCCGTTCTTCTGCTGGGCGATGTTCGTCACCAGCTTCCTGCTCCTGCTGGCCTTCCCGCCGCTTGAAGTGGCCGCCCTGCTGCAGCTCGTCGACCGCGTTTTCGGCGCCAGCTTCTTCCTGCCGACCGGCCTCATGGAAGGCGGCCAGCACCTCGACATCGCCGGTGGCGGCAGCCCACTGCTCTACCAGCACCTGTTCTGGTTCCTCGCCCACCCGGAGGTGTACGTGCTCATTCTTCCGGCCTTCGCCATCCTGGCCGAGGTCATCCCGGCCAACACCCGTCGCCCTCTCTGGGGCTACAAGTCGATGGTCTACGCCACGCTCACCCTCGGCTTCCTGAGCTTCCTCGTCTGGGCTCACCACATGTACCTCACCGGCATGGGGACGATGATGTCGACCTACTTCCAGATCACCACGGTGCTGATCTCGGTCCCCTCCGTCATCCTGCTCACCGGCCTGATGATTTCGCTCTGGGGCGGTTCCATCCGCTTCACCCCGCAGATGCTGTTCGCTTCCGCCTTCCTGCCGATGTTCGGCATCGGCGGTCTGACCGGCCTGCCGCTGGCCTTCACCTTCATCGACCTGGCCTTGCACGACACCTACTACGTGATCGGCCACTTCCACTACGTCGTCGCCCCGGGCACGATCTTCGCCCTGTTTGCCGGTGTCTATCACTGGTATCCGAAGATCACCGGCCGCTACATGAGCGACAAGCTTGGCAAGCTGCACTTCTGGCCCTCGCTGCTGGGCATGAACCTGGTCTTCGCGCCGATGTTCATCCAGGGCATGGGCGGTTTCCACCGCCGCTGGTATGACGGCGGCAAGTATTTCGAGCAGACCTCCGGTGTCTCGAACTTCTGGACCGAACTCAACTCCTCGATCTTCGGCCTGTTTGGCATGGAAGTGCCCAACAACCTGCTTGGCCTCAACGTGCTGATGTCGGTCGGCGCCTTCATCCTCGCCCTCGGCCAGGTACCCTTCATCCTGAATGTCTTCCTCAGCATCAAGGGCGGTCGCAAGACGAACAGCGACAATCCCTGGCACTGCACCACCCTTGACTGGGCGACGCCGACTCCGCCGCCGCACGGCAACTTCGACTTCGAGCCCGTCGTCGTCCGCGGTCCCTACGAGTACAGCGTGCCGGGCATTGACCAGGACTACTTCCCGCAGTGGGAGATCGAGCCGGGCAAGGCGGCGCCCGTGCCGGCCGGCGCCCCGGCCTCCGCGCCCGCCCATCATTGACGCCCACCGAGAACCGAGTCCCTCCGCCTCCCTTCACTCATGGACATCCCTTACACCGTTTCCGCCCGTCCTGACACGGGCCTGTACAACGCCAAGATCGGCATCTGGCTCTTCCTTGCCTCGGAAGTCATGCTGTTCGGCGGTCTGTTCTCCTCCTACATTTTCCTGCGCGTCGGGGCCGACTACCACTGGCCGGTGCACGAGCTGAACGTCACCCTCGGTTTCATCAACACCCTGGTGCTGATCGCCTCCTCGGTCACCGTGGTCATGGCCTGGGCCTCGCTGAAGCTGCGTCGCATCGGCCAGTTCAAGCTCTACATGCTCATCACCGTGCTCTGCGCGGGCGTGTTCATGGTCAACAAGACCTTTGAATACAAGGCCAAGTTCGAGCACTACGCGGTGAAGCTTACCGACGGCACCTACCTGACCGGTCACCTGCCGGAAGGCTATGAAATCAAGTTTGGCGAGGTCGGTGACCTGACACTCACGGTCCAGGCCAGGACCAGCGCCATCGACGCCGATCCGGTCGATTACGTGCTGCCCTTCCTGGCCGGCGGCGAAGCCCGCTTCAAGACCGAGGACGGTTCCGAGATCGAGTTGAACGAAACGACCTTCGCCGACCTGCGCGAGAAGGCCCTCGCCAAGGCCGCCACCGAAGGCAAGAACAACGCCGCCATCAAGCTGGTTCCCACCTCCCCGCTCGCCTTCAAGGCCAAGCCCGGCAAGATCCTCGGTTACAACGCCACGACGATGACCTTCCGCGACGGCAGCATTGCCACCGGCAAGCTCACCGACGACAGCATGGTCCTCGAGGTTGACGGCGTCGACACCCGCTCGGTGCCGGATGCCGAGAAATCGCTCGCCTGGAATGCTGGTTACCTCGGTGACGCCTGGAAGAAGGCCTTCGTCGAAAACCGCGACCACCACCTCAAGGCCTTCGAGGAAAAATACGGCGACCGCCGCGATCCGAAGAAGAGCGCCACCCTGCAGAAGGAAGCCTTCTTCATGCACCTGCACTCCGCCACGCCGGAGGCCGGTCACGGCGATGACCACGGCGAGAAAAAGGCCGCCGCCGGTGCTCCTGCCGAGCATGGCGACGCCCATCACGCGCATCATCCTGTCGTCAAGATCGACAAGAAGGACATCGCCTTCTACTCGAACTTCACGCCCAAGCTGAACACCTACTACGCGATTTACTTCACGCTGACCGGCCTGCACGGACTGCACGTCGTCGCCGGCGCCCTGGTGCTGGCCTACTTCCTCTTCATGGATGGCCGCCGTCTGCGCGAGAACCCCGAGCACCTCGCCAACCGCGTCGAGGTTGGCGGTCTGTTCTGGCACTTCGTTGACCTCGTGTGGATCTTCCTGTTCCCGCTGCTCTATCTCCTGTAATCCCCGCTTCCGACCGCCATGGCTGATTCGCCCGAAGAAATCCAGAAGTCGATCCGCAAGTATCTGTGGATTGGCGCCCTTCTCATCCTGTTCACCATCATCACGGTGGCGCTCTCCTACGTTGAGTTGCCCACCCACAGCCTGAACATCCTGGTCGGCATGATCGTTGCGACCTTCAAGGCGGCGCTGGTGGCCCTCATCTTCATGCACTTGAACCATGAGCGCCCGCTCATCTACAAGGTGCTCGCCTTCACCACGGTGTTTGCGCTGGCTTTGTTCATGCTCTTCATCTTCACCTCCGGCGACCCCCTCGTCTTCGAGGGTTTCTGAGCCCGGTCCGTCTGACGCCATGTCCCTCAAGCACTTCCATATCGTCTTTCTTTTCTTCGCCATCCTGTGCGATCTCGGGTTCTTCCTGTGGACGCGCCTGCTGCCGGAGAAGGCCGAGGCGATGGGCGTTGCCGGTCTGGGCATGCTCGCCGGCTGGCTGAGCCTGGTTCTCACCGCCTACGGCGTGTGGTATGTCGTAAAAAAAAGCCGCCGCATCATCGTCTGACCCATGAACCTGCTCGCCTGCGCCACCTGCCGACCCGATCCTGGAAGCCTCATGGCCCAGGCTCAGGACATGGCCGTTCTGGTCATGCTGGGCTTCCTCATGCTTGGCATGGGCGCCATCGGTCTCATTGTCATGCACTTCGCCCGCAAGCAGCGCCAGGCCGCCGCTCCGCTGGACGCCTGAACCCCATTCCCCTGATTTTTCCCCCATCCCCATGAGCGTCTCCGACATCAACCACTGGTTTGGCATCACCCAGAACGCCTCCGAGCACGGCGGTCTGGTGGACCACATGCTCGGCTTCGTGCACTGGTTCATGCTCTTCCTGTTCATTGGCTGGTCGATCTTCCTGATCATCGCCTTCACGAAGTTCCGCCAGTCAAAGAGCCCGAAGGCCGACTACCACGGCGTTCGCGGCCATGCCTCGACCCACATCGAAATCGGTGTTGTCATCGTTGAGGCGATCCTGCTGCTCGGTTTCGCCTTCCCGCTCTGGTCGCGCCAGGCCGATGACTACCCGACCTCGCCCGACACGATCAAGATGCGCGCCCTCGGCGAGAAGTTTCTCTGGAACTTCCAGTATCCGGGCGATGACCTCATGCTTTCCAGCTGGGATCCGCGCCAGGTGTCAGCCGCCAACCAGGTGGGCCGCGACCTGCAGGATCCGAACGGCAAGGATGACTTCGTCAACCCCGGCACGATGAAGCTGCCGGTCAACCGTCCGGTCATCGTCGATGTCGCCAGCAAGGACGTCATTCACAACCTCGCCATCGTGCCGATGCGCGCCGCCCAGGACGCCTGCCCGGGCGTCAAGGCGCACATGTGGTTCAAGCCGGTGCGCACCGGCACCTGGGACATCATCTGCGGCCAGCTCTGCGGCCCGGGTCACGCCCAGATGAAGGCCGTGCTCGAAGTCGTCGAGGGCCCCGAATTCGACGAGTGGGCCAAGGAAATGTCCACCGCCGCCGCCGCCAAGAGCGCCGAGCCGGCCAAGTGAGGCCGTCCGTCAGTTTTCTTTCGGAATGTCCCGCTTCCCCCCGGAGGCGGGACGTTTTGTTCCTGTCATGACCCGTTTTCAACGCATCGCCCTGACCGCCTTCCTCGCGGTGGAGTTGCTCATCTTCGTCGGTGCGGTCGTGCGCGCGACTGGATCGGGCCTCGGCTGCCCGGACTGGCCCTTCTGCTATGGCTGCCTGGTGCCGCCGACGCGGGCGGAGGACATCGATTTCGAGCGGCTCGACCTGGAAAAGTTCCGTGCCAAGGCCGAGCGCCACGGACGCGATCCGGCGACCATCACCCCGGAGACCCTGCGCGCCGAGTTCGATCCGGTGGCGACCTGGGTCGAGTATCTCAACCGCCTGACGAGCCTGCCGGTCGGGCTGTCGGTCGTTGTTCTGCTCGGGGCGGGTTTTGGCGAAATCTATCGCGGCCGCGCTCGTGTCTTCTTCGCCGCCCTCGCCGCCTTCCTGCTCGTCGGCATCAATGCCTGGCTGGGGGCGCGCGTCGTTTTCAGCGGCCTTCAGCCCGGCATCATCACCCTGCACATGGCCCTCGCCATCCTGCTTCAGTGCGTGCTGGTCTACACCGTCTGGCGCGGGTGTGACCGCCCCTGGCGACTCGACTGGAAGCAGGGCGTGCCGGCCCCCGGCCTGCGCCGCCTCGCCTGGGCGCTGTTCCTGCTGGTCGCCGTCGAGGGGGTCATGGGCTCGCAGGTGCGGGAGTTGACCGATGAACTGGCGCGCAGCCATGCCGGCGAACCTCGCGCGCAGTGGGTGGTCGAACTGGAGTCGAGCACCGTTTATCTCGTTCACCGCAGCTTTTCCTGGCTGCTCGTCGGTGCGGGCATCGCTTTCTGGCTGGGTTCGGGTCGGCACCTGCGCCGCGCCGGCCGGCTCGAGAAGGCGGTGCTTGGGCTGATCCTCGCCCAGATGGCGCTCGGCATCGTCCTCGCCCACATCGGCATCCTGCCGGTGGCCCAGGTCCTGCACATTGGCCTGTCCTCGCTTCTGGTCAGCGCCCTCTTCCTCTGGCTGCTTGGCGCAAACGCCCCTGGCGAAAGCGCCTCACGCGCGTAAGCTTCACCCCTGATGGCCGACCGATCCGATCCCGAGTCCCCTGCACGCAGTTCGACGCTCAACGACCTGCTCGTGCTGACCAAGTTCCGTCTCAGTGCCCTGGTCATTGTCACCACCTTCGTCGGCTTCTGGCTGCGCCGCGGGCCGGACTGGAGTGGCTGGCTCCTCTTCCACACCCTGCTTGGCAGCAGTCTTGCCGCCTTCGGTGCCGCGGTCTTCAACCAACTCATGGAGATCGAGCCCGATTCGCGCATGACGCGCACGGCCGACCGACCTCTGCCCTCGGGCCGGGTCAGCCCCGGGTCGGCCTTCGCCATCGGCTGGCTGCTCAGCGCCTTTGCCCTCATCCACCTCGGCGCCAAGGTCAATGTCGAGGCCGCCGCGCTCACCGCACTCACCCTGGCGGTCTATCTGTTCCTGTATACCCCGCTGAAAAAGCAGTCGCCGGTCAACACCCTGGTTGGCGCGGTCTCCGGCGCGTTGCCGCCGCTCATCGGCTGGGCCGGCGCCGCCGGTCCGACGCCCGCGGGAGAAAAATACTTCCGCTGGGAACTGCTCATCGAACCGGGAGCGATCTACCTCTTCGCCCTGCTGTTCCTCTGGCAGTTGCCGCACTTCCTTGCCATCAACTGGATGTATCGCGACGAGTACCGCCGTGGTGGTTTTGTCATGCTGGCCAACGAGGACGAGCATGGTGTGCGCACCTCGCGCCACGCGCTCGCCTACTCGGTCGCCACCCTTCTGCTGATGTTTTATCCCGTGCAGAGTGGTTTGGTCAGTGCTGCAGGGTTTCTGCCGCCGGCCCTGCTGCTGGCCGGCTGGCTTTGCCGGCTCGCCCTTGCCTTCCAGAAACAGCCGGAGCGCGCCACCGCCCGCAAGCTCTTCTTCAGCACGCTGGCCTACCTGCCGGGAGCCCTGATTCTCACCTGCCTGGCCTGGAAACGCTGAGCCTTCGCCGCGAGACGGCGACGCTTGGCAGCGTTATCAAACGGATGTCCCCCGAAGAACGGCATACTCTGGCCCGGCGCGATTTCCTCGCCACCGGCGCCTGCGGCCTGGGTACGCTCGCCCTCGCTTCGCTGCTCGGGCGCGACGGCCTGCTGGGGGCGGAGTCGGGACCTCTCGCCGCCCGGCTGGCGCAGTTCGCGCCACGCGCGGAGCGCTGCATCTTCCTCTTCCTCGAGGGCGGCCCGAGCCAGATGGACCTGTTCGACCCCAAGCCGCTGCTCAACACCTACGACGGCAAGCCGCTGCCCGACTCGCTGGTGGGCGACCAGAAGTTCGCCTTCCTGCAGAAGGAGACGGCGACCGTCATGGGCACCAAGCGCGTGTTTGCCAGGCACGGGCAGTGCGGCATGGAGTTCTCCGACCTGCTGCCGCACCTCGCCACCTGTGCCGATGACCTGTGCATGATCCGCTCGATGCACACCACGCAGTTCAACCATCTGCCTGGCCAGCTCATGCTCAACTGCGGTGCGCCCCTGCTGGGCCGGCCCAGCGTCGGTTCCTGGCTCACCTACGGCCTTGGCAGCCCCTCGGAGGATCTGCCCGCCTACGTGGTCATGGTCAGCAAGGGGCGCGGCCTGCCCGGCGGCAGTTCGACCTGGTCGAGCGGCTTCCTGCCCTCCAGCTACGGCGGCGTCATGTTCCGCAACGGCGCCTCGCCCGTGCTCAATCTCGCCAACCCCGAGGGCATCAGCCCGGCGATGCAGCAGGCCAGTCTCGGCGCCCTCAACGACCTCAACCGCCTGCGCCACCGTCATGTCGGCGATCCCGAGATCGCCAGCCGCATCAACAGCTACGAGCTGGCCTTCCGCATGCAGAGCGCCGCGCCGGAACTGACCGATCTCTCCGGCGAATCGCAGGCCACCCTCGACGCCTACGGCATCGATCGCGACGAGCCGCCCATCAAGAGCAACCTCGGCGGCATTGGCAACTACCGCGTCTTCTCGCGCCATTGCCTGCAGGCCCGGCGCATGGTCGAGCGCGGGGTGCGTTTCGTGAACATCATTCACGCCTCCTGGGACCACCACAGCAACCTCGACCCCCAGCTCGCCCACAACTGCGGCATGGTCGACCAGCCGGTCGCCGCGCTGATCAAGGACCTCAAGCAGCGCGGACTGCTCGACACCACCCTGGTGGTCTGGGGCAGTGAGTTCGGTCGCACCGCCCTCGGCGAGAACCGGCCGGGCTTCAAGACCGTCACCGGCCGCGATCATCACCCCGGCGCCTTCACCCTCTGGATGGCTGGCGGTGGGGTCAAGGCCGGACACACCCACGGCGAGACCGATGATTTTGCCTGGCATGTCGCCCGTGACCCGGTGTCGATGCATGACTTCCATGCCACCATCCTCCACCTGTTCGGGCTCGATCACACCCGCCTGACCTACCGCTTCCAGGGGCGCGACTTCCGCCTGACTGACGTCCATGGCGAGGTCGTCCGCGGCTTGCTGGCCTGAACCGACCCGGCTTGACGGCGCTGGGATGCGCGCCATCGTAACCTTGATCATGGGACTCACGCTCGCCCTCCTTGTGGTCTTCGGGATTTTGCTGATGATCCTGGAGACCTTCGTTCCCGGCATGATCGTCGGTGCCATCGGCGCCGTTTGCACCCTCGCCGCGGTCGGCCTGCTTCTTTTTGCCAAGGAATTCGCCCACTGGAGTGACGCCACCCGTGCCGCCGCGGCCGCCGGTGTCATCCTGCTCACCGTCGCCGTCCTGCTGATCTGGCTGCGCTTTTTTGCCGTGAAGTTCTGGCGCCACGGATTCACCCTCACCGCTGAAAGCCCGGCCGCGCCCGTCACTGACGACCCGGCCACCGGCGCGCAGGGCATCGCCCTCACCGACCTGCGCCCGCTGGGTCGCGCCGACTTCGCCGGCCAGCGCCGCGAGGTGCGCTGCGAGGACGGCTTTGCTCCCGCCGGCGCCGCAGTCCGCATCACCGGCCGTGAACCCGGCAATCTCATCGTTCGACTCAACCCCAGCCCCACCTGACCATGAACATCAACTTCCAATTTCTCCTTGTCGGAGGCGCGCTCGTTGTCGCCCTCGTCCTCTTCCTCGTCATCGCCAAATTCTTCAACCTCTGGCTGCGCGCTCTCATCTCCAACGCACCGGTGAGCATCATCAACCTGCTCGCCATGTACCTGCGCGGCATCCCCAACGCGATGATCGTCGACTCGCGCATCACCGCGGTGAAGGCCGGGCTGCCCCTTGAAAGCGACCCCCTTGAGGCGCACTTCCTCGCCGGTGGCGACGTCCAGCACGTCGTGCTTGCCCTGGTCGCCGCCGACAAGGCCGGCATCCCGCTGACCTTTGACCGCGCCTGCGCCATCGACCTCGCCTGCAAGGGCACCAGCAAGACCGTGCTCGACGCCGTGCGCACCAGCATCAATCCCAGGGTCATCGACTGTCCGAACCAGGAGATGGGCCGAGGCGGCAAGATCGACGCCGTCGCCAAGGACGGCATCTCCCTGCGCGTGCGCGCCCGCGTCACCGTGCGCACCAACCTCGAGCGCTTCGTCGGCGGCGCCACCGAGGAAACCGTCATCGCCCGCGTCGGCGAGGGCATCGTCTCCTCGATCGGCTCGGCCAACTCCTACAAGGAGGTCATGGAGAACCCCGACAGCATTTCCAAGCTCGTGCTCGCCAAGGGCGTCGACGCTGGCACCGCCTTCGAGATCCTGTCGATCGACATCGCCGACATCGACGTCGGCGAGAACGTCGGCGCCAAGCTGCAGACCGAACAGGCCGAGGCCGACAAGAAGATCGCCCAGGCCAACGCCGAAATGCGCCGCGCCGCCGCCGTCGCCCTCGAGCAGGAAATGTCCGCCCGCACCCAGGAGATGCGCGCCCGCGTCGTCGAGGCCGAAGCCCAGGTCCCCTTGGCCATGGCCGAGGCCTTCCGCAGCGGCAACCTCGGCATCATGGACTACGCCCGCTTCCGCAACCTCAGTGCCGACACCGAGATGCGCAGCAAGATCGCCGGCGGCACCGACGCGCAGGCGGAGTGAGGGCAGGGGAGACACGACCTCCTGGACTGAAGGCATGTGAGCACCCTGCACTCCCATGATTGAGATTCCTTAATTCAGCGCCGACGAACTGAAGGACATCATCCAACGGTTTGGCCGGGAGGGTGTTCCCCTGGATTTCACGGGGGTGACGACCAGCGTCAACGGTCATCGCGGTGTCACGCAGTATCTGCTACAGGTCGAGGAGGAGGATCTGGTGCGGAGCCTGAGCCTGCTGATCGAGCTTTATGGCATCGCCCCGGAATTGACCGAGCCCTACGAGGGGCCCTGTCCCGCCTGCGAGACGGACGTCAAGGGCGCGGTGGAGTGTCCGGATTGCGGACTTTCCCTGTCGGTGGGCACGCCCGAGGCAAGCAGGCAGCATCCCTTCTACGCCTTCCTGGAAAGCAAGGGGCTGCTGCCGAATGCAGCGCCATGATGAAAGCACGCTACTGGTGCACAGGCATTGGTTTGGTCATCCTCGCGTGGCTATTTCTCATCTCTCCGCGTCGTGACGCTGAGTTTGCACTGGGATTGAAATGGCTGCCTTGGTCAGCCCGAAATGTGCTCGTAAGCGTGGATGCATGGACGGATTATGGGGTCAAAGGCTACATCGAGCTTTCGCCCACGGATTGTGAGCGAATCTTGAGTTTGCGGCAGTATGAGCGTGAAGATCATCCTGGAAGGCCAATTGACATTCCTGAGCTGCTTGACGGCAGTAGGCGTTTTTCAACAACCACCTTTCGATGGAGCGACGGAACTGCACAGGCGACGCTCGAAGTCGACTCCAGCCGATCCTGGATTCACTTTAGCTACGCGACCGATTGAGTTGGAAGGTTTGCTGTTCCGACAGTTTTGAGTTCAGGGCATCCAAAGCACGCTCGGATGGGTGCCCCATATCCTTCTTCCTTATCCCTTCTTCCTTCCCACCCCAACTCCCCCTTGACGGCCAGCCTCTGAACGCGTTGCGGTACAGCCGATGAACGACCTGCGCCGCCTCTGCCTGCACACGATCACGACCAAGCCCTGGGACACGGAGACTTGCATCGCCAAGTATGCGGCGGCGGGCCTCGGCGGCATCACGTTCTGGCGCTACAATCTCGAGGGGCGCGACCCGGCGACCGTCGGCCGACAGGCCCGCGAGGCGGGCTTGGACATTGTCAGCCTGTGCCGTGGTGGCTTTTTTCCCTCGGCCACGGCGGCCGGCCGGCAGGCGGCGATTGACGACAACCGACGCTGCATCGCCGAGGCGCAGGCCTTGGGCGCGCCGCTGATCGTGCTGGTCTGTGGAGCGGTGCCGGGACAGTCGCTGGCGGAGTCGCGCAGGCAGATTGCCGATGGCATCGCCGCCGTGCTGCCCGAGGCCGAGGCGGCCGGGGTCAGGCTGGCCATCGAGCCGCTGCACCCGATGTATGCCGACGACCGCAGCGCGGTGAACACGATGCGCCAGGCCAATGAGATCTGCGACGTGCTGGGCTCGCCGCGCATGCTTGGCATCGCCGCCGACGTCTACCACATCTGGTGGGATCCGGAACTTGAGGCGCAGATCGCGCTGTCGGCCGAGAAGGACCGGTTGTTTGCCTACCATCTCTGCGACTGGAAAACGCCGACGACCGACCTGCTCAACGACCGCGGACTGATGGGCGAGGGCTGCATCCCGATCCGGGAGATCAGCCGCTGGGTGGAATCGGCGGGATTCGCCGGTCTGCATGAGGTTGAAATCTTCTCGACCCGCTACTGGGCGATGGATCAGGACGATTGGCTGGGCCGCGTCGTGCAGGCGTATCGGGAACTGGGCGACATTCCTGCTGGCGCATGAGGCGGGGTTCGCCATGGTATGGCCCCCATGTCCCCGCGCAAAGAAGCCGTCTTTCCGCTGCTGCCCTGCCTCGTGCTGGCGGTGCTGGCGCTGATGCTGGGCGGGTTCTACCGGCTGCCGGGTCTGGAGCGGCGCATCATGCACACCGACGAGGCGGTGCTGGGCGTCAAGCTGGCCGACTACGTCAACAGCGGCCACTTTGAGTATGATCGCACGGATTACCACGGACCGGGCCTGCACCAGGTTGCGCGCTTCTGGGGCGGGCTGACCGGATGGGGCGATTCCAATTCCTGGACCGAGGCCGATCTGCGCCGGGTGACCGTGGTCTGCGGCCTGCTGGTCCTGTTTCTGACCCTTGGCTTTGCCGATGTGCTGGGGCGCCTGGGCACGGCGCTGGCGCTGCTGCTGACGGCGGTGTCCCCAATGATGGTGTATTTCAGTCGCTACTTCATCATGGAGATGCTGCTGGTTCTGCTGGTCGGCGTCATGCTGCTGGCCTTCTGGCGTTATTCCCAGGGAGGCTCGCGGTTCTGGCTGCTCGTGGGTGGTGCTGCGCTCGGCTTCCAACACGCGACCAAGGAGACCTTCATCCTCAACTTGGGGGCCGCGTTTTGCGGCTGGCTCGCGGTGCAGCTCTTGTTCGGCGGATTTGCCCCGCGCAAAGGAACCGGCCTGAGTCTTGCCGGTGCGCGCCCCCGAAACCGGCCGCGCCGTCCCTGGCTGTGGGCGTTGGTGCCGGCCGTGCTCGTGTCGGTGGCTTCCTACTCCGGGGGCTTTCGCGACTGGGGTGCGGTCTGGGACAGCCTGATGACCTATGTCGACTACTTCCAGCGCGGGCAGGGCAGCGGACATGAAAAGCCCTGGCACTACTACCTGACCCTGATTTTCTGGCGGCGCGACACCCTGGTGTGGAGCGAGGCGATGATCGGAGGCTTGGCCCTGCTCGGCATGGCGCATGCCTTCTTCGGTCAGCACCGCCGGCCGGAACGGCAGGTCTTCCTGGTTTTCCTGACCGTTTATGCGGTCGCCCTGTTCGGGGTCTATTCGCTGATCCGCTACAAGACCCCGTGGTCGATCCTCAGCGGTCAGCATGCCCTGATCCTGCTGGCCGGTGCCGGTGGCGCGGCGCTTTGGTCCTGGTTGCCCGGCCTGCTCACCCGCGGGGTGTTCCATGTCCTCATCGCGCTCGGTGCCTACCATCTCTGCGGGCAGACGATGCGTCTGACCGGCACCCATGCGAATCCGCAGTTCGAGTATTCGGCCGACCCGCGCAATCCCTACGTTTATTCGCACACCTCGAAGAGCCTGCGTCGCCTGCTCGACGAGGTGCAGGCCTATGTGGGCGATCGCGCGGCCACGACGCGGATCCAGGTCGTGCAGGCGGATGCCGGCTGGCCGCTGCCCTGGTATTGGCGGGCCTGGCCGAAGGTGGGGTATCCGACCACCGTGCCGGACAGGATGAATGCCGATGTCATTGTCACCGACGGCGAATTTCATCAGGCTGTGGCCGACAAGCTGCACCTCGAGGATTACGACGTGCGCTCGCCCTACGGCTTGCGGCCCGGGGTGATGCTGTCGCTCTTCCTGCGCAAGCAGACCCCGGCCACTGCGGCTCCGGTGGCGCCGACCCCGATGCCGGCCTTGTCCGCGCCGGTCGAGCCGGGTGGGACGCTGAACGTGCCGCCGGCGTTTTCGCCGACCCTGCCGCCGCTGCCGGGCGTGCCGCCGCCATGATCCACCGCTTTGAGCAGCACGCCATGGCGACCGCCTTCGAGGTGATTCTCGCGGGCGACGATCCCCTCTACGCCGCGCAGGCCGCCGAGGCGGTGTTCAGCGAGATTCAGCGGTTGGAGGACGAATTGAGCCGGTTTCGGCCGACCAGCGACATCTGGCGGCTGTCGCAGTTGCGTGCGGGGGAGAGTCTGAATGTCTCGCTGGCCGTCTGGGACTGCCTCTGCCTGGCCAAGGCCATGCATGCCGAGACCGGGGGCGCATTCGACATCACCGTGGGGCCGCTCATGCACCTGTGGCGCGCCGAGGACGGCAGCCTGCGCGAGCCGGCTCCCGAGTTTCTGGAAAAAGCGCGCGGAGCGGTGGGCTCCCATCTCTTCGAGCTTGATGAGGATGGCTTCAAGGTCACGGTTCGTGCCGACCACATGGTTTTTGACCTCGGGGGTTTGGGCAAGGGCTACGCGCTCGATCAGGCGGCGGTCCTGCTCGGCGAATGGAGCGTGGCCGACGCCCTGCTCAATGCCGGTGACAGCACGCTCCTGGCCATGGGCAACGCCCCCGGCGAGCAGGGGTGGACCATCACCCTGGCTGAGGGGGCGCAGGCGCTGACCCTGCAGGACAGCGCCGTCAGTGGCAGCGGTTTTCAGGTCAAGGGCGCCCATTTGATGGATCCACGCACCCTGCGGCCCCTGCAGGTGCGTCCCCAGCGCAGCTTTGCGCAGGCGCCTGCGGCGGCGTTGTCGGATGCCCTGTCGACGGCGTTTGCCGTGCTGGAGCCGGAAGCGATTCACGCCCTGTGCGCACGTCACCCGGGCGTGGTCTGGTTGGAGGTGTGACGGGGTTGCGCGACAGGCCGGCCGTCAGCCGACGATGAGACCCTTGGCGCGGCGCTCCTTCTCGCGTTCGAGCAGCGGCACCTTTTCCTCGGTCTCGACCACCGGCACGCCGAGGCCGCCAATGCCGTCAAAGGTCAGGCCCTTCAGGCAGGCGATCTCGCTGGCGAGGCGGGTGAAGACGTCGGCGGCGCTGTCCGGACCCGACTCACCGCCGCAGGCGGCGACGAGGTCGCGCAGGATGGCAAGGGTGTCGCGGGCGTTGCCGGGGCTCTGGATGGCCTTGTTGAGGCGCTGCAGGCGGCCGGTGACGTTGATCATGCTGCCGTCCTTTTCCGCGTAGGAGTTGCCGGGAAGAACCGCGTGGGCGTAATCGGCGGCGGCGTGGGCGAGGATGTGCAGGGAGACGAAGTAGCCGGCCTTTTCGAGTTCGCGCGCCTCGAAGCCGGCCTTGAGCAGGTCCTCGCCAAGGGCGATGACCAGCTTGAGACGACCGCGGCCGAGCAGTTCACGGATGCCTTCAAGCATCGCGCCGGGCTTCTGGATGCCGAGGATGTGGCGGACACCGAGGCTGTTCGGGTTGAGGTCGTCGGCACGCAGGTAGCCGTCGGCCCCGCCGGTGCGCGGCACGACGTCGAGGTTGTCGGTGCCGAGGGTGTCGGCCAGCTTGCGAACGTAGTGCAGTTCCTCGTTGGTGGAACGGGCGCTGGCGACGATGGCGATCTCCTCGCCCTTGAGGCCGCGCGCGGCCTCGGCGATGGCCTGCAGGGTTTCGGTCCACTTGGCGGTCTCGTGACGGCCGGCCTTCTTCAGCAGGGGATCGGTGAGGCGGAACTCGCTGTTGACGAAGTGGAAGTCGAGACGGCCCTGGTCGCACATCCAGTTCGAGTTGACGTCGTTGTTCTCGCGAGGGGTCTGGCGGAACAGCGTGTTGCCACGCGCGCCGATGACCGTGTTGCAGCCGCGACCGCACTTCGTGCAGAGGCTGTCAGTTTCACTGAGGAACCAGACGCGCTGCTGGAAGCGGAAGTCGGTGCTGGTGAGGGCGCCAACCGGGCAGATGTCGACCGTGTTGAGGGAGTAATTGTTCTCCAGACGCTTGCCGGGATGCACCGCCAGGGTTGTGTAGCTGCCGCGCTCGGTGAAGCCGAGCACCGGGTCGTCGGCGATCTCGGCGGTGAAGCGGATGCAGCGGCTGCACATGATGCAGCGCTCGTCGTCAAGGCGGACACGCGGCCCGATGTCGACGTTCTTCGGTTTCTTGACCTTGTTTTCGCGGAAGCGGCTCTCGCCCTTGCCGTGCTCGACGCTGAATTCCTGCAGGCGGCATTCGCCGGCCTGGTCGCAGATCGGGCAGTCGAGCGGGTGATTGATGAGCAGGAACTCCATCACGCCCTTGCGGCATTCCTGGGTGAGGATGGAGTCGGTGCGGATGCCCATGCCCTCGGCGACCGTGTTGGCGCAGGCGATGACCGGGCGCGGCATCCAGCCGATCTTCGGCATGCCGTGCTCGTCCTTCTCCGGCTCCTGGCCCGGTTGCGGGCGCGGCGGCATGCCCATTTCCACCAGACACATGCGGCAGTTGCCGGGGCTGGTCAGCTTCGGGTGATAGCAGTAATGCGGCACCTCCTTCCTGGCCTGCTTGCAGGCCTCAATCATGCGCGTGCCCTTGGGGAACTTGTGCCAGACGCCATCGATCTGCACGTTCACCAGGTCGACAGGCGGGGGCGCGGCGGGGGCGGGGGTGGACATGGGTCAAAAAAAGAGGGTTCGCCGATTATCGGAGCCGTGGCAGGTGCGGCAACCCGAATTTGTGAAAAATTTCACAAGCCGGACGGCAACGCCCGGCAGGCGGTCCCGGGCACACCGGCCGGAAGTCGTGCTGACAGGAGACAGACCCTCCCCCCCAGCGCGACCTGCAGCAGGGCGGGGCGATCAGGCGGCGGGTCACTTCTTGACCGGTTTGCCGGCGGCCTCCCATTCGCCGAAGCCTTCGTTCATGTGGTAGATCTGCGGGAAACCGACCTGTTCAAGCACGGGCAGGGAGCGACCGCTGCGACCGCCGCCCTGGCAGTGGACAAGTACCGGCTTGGCGGTGTCGAGCTTCTTCACCTGGGCGGCGAAGTTGTCGCCGTTGAAGTCGATGTTCAACGCGCCCTCGATGTGCCCCTCCTGGAATTCCTCCGCGGTGCGCACGTCGAGCACGAGGACCTTGCCCTCCTGAATGAGCTTTTGCGCCTCGTTCACCGAGACATCCTTGGGTTTGTCCGCGGCGGGCAGGGCGGTGGCGAGGGAGACGAGGGCGAGCAGGAAGGCGAGGCGGTTCATGGGGAATCCAACGAAGAATCGCGGCGACTCCTGTCAAGGCGGCGGATTGCGCCGAAAATGCCTTTGGCAGGCCGCGCATCCGCCACTACCTTGCCGGCTCTATGCTCGACATCCGCCTCATCCGCGAAAACCCCGACCTCGTCAAAAGCCGTCTCGCCGCCCGCAGTCCGGATTGGGCGCCGGTCGTGGATGAACTGCTCGAGCTCGACACCGCGCGGCGCGCGGCGGAAACCGAGCGCCAGCACCTGCAGGCCGAACGCAACCGCCTGAGCAAGGAGATCGGCATGGGCCGCAAGAACGGCCAGGACACCAGCGCCCAGGAGGCGGAGGTGCGCGGCATCGGCGACCGCATCGACCAGATCGGCCGGGACGCCGACGCCGCCGACAGCCGCCAGCGCGACCTGCTGCTGGGCATTCCCAATCTTCCCCACGAGGCCTGTCCGGCCGGGGCCACGGCCGAGGACAATCCGGAACGCCGGGTCTGGGGCGAAAAGCCCGTGTTCGCCTTCGCCCCCAAGGATCACACCGTGATCGGTCAGGCATTGGGCCTGTTCGATTTCGAGGCGGGCGCCAAGATCAGCGGCAGCGCCTTCACCGTTTACCGCGGTGCCGGCGCCCGGCTGGAGCGCGCCCTCATCAACTTCCTGCTCGACCTGCACACGACGCGCCACGGCTACGAGGAGATCAGCCCGCCGCTGCTGGTTCATGCCGCCTGCCTGGTCGGCACGGGCCAGTTGCCGAAGTTCGGCGACCAGGTTTACCACAGCGCCGCCGATGATCTCTACCTTATCCCCACGGCCGAGGTGCCGGTGACCAACCTGCACCGCGAGGAGATCCTCAAGCCCGGCCAGTTGCCGGTGCGCTACGCCGCGTATACACCCTGCTTCCGTCGCGAGGCGGGCAGCGCCGGTCTCGGCACCCGCGGCCTGATCCGCATGCACCAGTTCGACAAGGTGGAGCTCGTCAAGATCACCACCCCGGAGTCCAGCATGGACGAACTGGAGAGCCTGACCGCCGATGCCGAGACCGTGCTGCAGCAGCTCGGCCTGCACTACCGTGTCATCGAATTGTGCAGCGGCGATCTCGGTTTCGGCTCGGCCAAAACCTACGACATCGAAGTCTGGGCGCCCGGCCAGGGCGGCTATCTGGAGGTGTCGTCCTGCTCGAACTTTGGCGATTACCAGGCCCGGCGCATGAACCTGCGCTACAAGGACGAGGACGGCAAAAATCGCTTCTGCCACACCCTCAACGGCTCCGGCACCGCGCTCGCGCGCCTCTTTGTCGCCCTTGTGGAAACCTACCAGCAGGAGGATGGCAGCATCCTCATTCCCGAGGCCCTGCGCCCGCACTTTGGAGCGGATCGCATCGGCGCCTGAGGCGCCCCGAGGAAAGTGTCC
>JAUREI010000176.1 GCA_030827515.1 Prosthecobacter sp.
GGGTGCTTCCGGGGTGGTTGCTTCCGGGGTGGTTGCTTCCGGGGTGGTTGCTTCCGGAGTGGTTGCTTCCGGGGTGGTTGCTTCCGGAGTGGGTGCGCGCCGGCCGATGATCGTGCGCCGCGGAGCAGCGGGGGCTGGGTCCTTGGGCGGTGTGGGTTCCGGCGCGGGTTCCGGCGGGGCCGAGCGTCCAATCACCGTGCGTCGCGGTGTTTTCAGCGGGGGTGCAGCCGCGGGTGGCTCTGCGATGGGCGGTGGTGACGGAGCTTGTTCGAACAGTTCGCGCCAGGCCTCCGAAAGCGCTGCGGAAGGATTGGCTGCAGTCGGTGGCGGCGTTTCGGGTGCCGCGGAGGCCGGACCGATGCGGGTGCGCGCCTTGCCCTGCTGCGCCTGCCAGAGCTCTTGTTTGCGGGAAAGCCCGTCGGCCGCGGTGGGCAATCGGTTGATTTCATCGGGATTTTCCTCGGGCATGGAAGGCGTAAAATGCGGCAACACCGGCGGTGAATCGAGCAGAAAGTGCGCCGGCAGGCGCAAGGGCCTGGCGCAGGCAGGATGGCAGGGAAGGGTAGGCCGTGGCAGGTTCAGGCCGGGTCCCTGGAATCGGTGTCGAGATCAATGCCGAACAGGGCCCCCAGATTGTCCGTCACCAGCGTGTCTGGGAGGTCCGAGCCGAGAGCCGCGCGGCTTTGCCGGGCCGCCTCAGAAAGCAGGTGCACCGGGTCAGTCCCGCGCAGGACAAACAGTTGTTCGGGATGCTCGTCGAGTGCAAGACCGACACCGTAGAACACCGCTGCGGCATGTCGGCAGGGTTCGGCATGATCCGTGCAGTCGCAGTCGAAGCGGATCTCGTCGGCCCGCGGGAACAGACCGGCATCGGGATCGCAGAGCAGGTGCAGCAGATCCTCGCCCAGGTGCCCCCTGAGCAGGTCGAGCAGGGACGGCCCGGAAGCCGCGGCAGCCTGCTGGAGGCGACTCCAGGTTTCGGTTTTCAACGGCCGGATGCGCAAGCGGGTCGTGTGCAGGGTTTGGTCGGTCACGACGGCCCGCACTTCACCGGGCTGAATCGTCAGGTCATGCACCCGGCCCTGGCGCAGGCAGGTGCGACCGGGGGCAAGCCGGCCCTCATAGGCGGTCATGTCCTGCAGATGACGGCACCAGGCGCGGCCCCAGAACCGGCTGCACAGGTGGCCGGACTTGGGGGCGGTCAGCGCATGCAGCGGTTCACCCTCGGCGCGGCGGCGCGCGATCTCGCGGGCGAGGCGTTCGCGCGCTTCTTCGGCTTCTTCACGGGAGGACCAGGACATGCGGAGGGTGTCCGCCCAACCAAGCCGGATTTTCCGCTTTGGCCAGGAATAGCTCTGGCGCCGCGGCGTGCCTGCGGCATGATCGCCGCCCTCCTCCCATGATTCCCGCCAAGACGGTCCTGCTGCTGCTGCTGTCGAATGTGTTCATGACCTTCGCCTGGTATGCGCACCTGCGAGATCTGCGCTCCAAGCCCCTCCTGCTCGCCATTCTGGCCAGTTGGGGGCTGGCGTTTTTTGAATACTGTTTCCAGGTGCCGGCGAACCGCATCGGTTACGGCGTCTTCACCCTGCCGCAGCTTAAAATCCTCCAGGAGGTGGTCACGCTCACCGTGTTTGTACCCTTTGCCGTGTTCTACATGAAGGCGCCGCTCACCTGGAACTACCTCTGGGCCGTCCTCTGCTTGATGGGTGCGGTGTATTTCATCTTCAAGCCGCAGTGAGCGGGCTTGCCGCAAAGGATCGGCCGCGCTTAATTGTCACCATGGACCTGCGACATATGCGCTACTTTCAGGCGGTGGCCGAGGAGATGAATTTCTCCCGCGCAGCGCGCCGCCTGCACATCGCCCAGCCGGCCCTGTCACGGGCGGTGCAGGAATTGGAGCAGGAACTGGGGGCACGCCTCATTGACCGCGACCGCCGCACCCTGGCACTGACGCCGGCGGGTGAGGTGCTGCTTCACGAAACGGGGGTGATCTTCGAGCGTCTGGAGGAATCCCTGCGTCGGGTGCAGCGCGCGGCGAAGGGCGAGGAGGGTGAGCTGCGACTCGGCTATATTGGGCCGCCGACCCAGGGCTTTCTGGGCCGCCTGCTCGCCGAATACCGCAGGCGCTATCCGAAGGTTTCCCTGCATCTGGAGGAGCGCACCCCGGAGCGCGTTTGGGAAATGGTGGTCAAGGGGCGCCTGGCCGCCGCCATCACAAGGCCGCTGCCGGGACAGGGCGGGCGCCTGCTGGCGACGCTGCCGCTGCGTGCCGAACCCCTTGGCATCGTGGTGCCGAAAAGCCATCCGCTGGCGGGGAGGAAGACCGTTCCCTGGAAAGCCTTGGCCGGCGAGCCGCTCATCGTGCTCGCGCGCCGCGAAGGGGTGGGCCTGCACGACGAAATCCTGGCGGCATGTCGCGAAGCGGGATTCACCCCGGCGATCGCCCACAGCCCGAGTCTGATGGGCACCGTGCTCAGTTATGTCGAGGCCGGGGCCGGGGTGGGGCTTGCGACCGACAGCGTTGCCGCCGCGTCGATGCCGGGCAGTCTCAGTTTTGCCAGCCTCCGTCCCGAGCGCACCGTGCCGCTGGTGCTGGCCTGGAATCCGGCCGAGGAACCGCCCGCGGCGCGCGCGTTCCGGGAGTTGGTCGAAGCCTGGAAGGCATCAGGCAAGTTGTGGAAGTGAGCGGAGCGGGCGGGCGGACGGCGGATCAAAGATCCTCGTCGGCGTCGTCATCCCCGGCTTTCTTGCCGCGCAGCTTCGCTTCCATGAAGGCGTCGAGGTCGCCGTCCATGACGCCGGAGATGTCGCTGGTCTTCTCGCCAGTGCGCAGATCCTTGACCATCTGGTAGGGCTGGAAGACGTAGCTGCGGATCTGGCTGCCCCAGCCGATGTCGGTCTTTTCACCATACTGGCGGGCGACTTCGGCGGTGCGCTTGTCCTCCTCAATCTGGTAAAGCTTGGCCTTGAGCATGGCGAGCGCCTTGGCCCGGTTCTTGGGCTGGCTGCGCTCGATCTGGCAGGCGACGATCACACCGCTCGGGATGTGGGTGATGCGCACGGCGGTTTCGACCTTGTTGACGTTCTGGCCGCCCTTGCCGCCGGAGCGGTAGGTGTCCACCTTCAGGTCTTCGTCGCGGATCTGGATGTTGATCTCCTCCTCGTTGTCAGGGGTGACGTCGATGGAGGCAAAGGAGGTGTGGCGCTTCTTGGCGGCGTCGAACGGCGAAATGCGGACGAGGCGGTGCACGCCGCGCTCGTTCTTGAGGAAGCCAAAGGCGTTTTCACCCTGGATTTCGAGCGTGGCGGACCGGGTGCCGACATCATCGCCCTCCTGGTGGTCGATGATCTGGACCTTGTAGCCCTTGCGTTCACACCAGCGCACATACATGCGCATGAGCATGTCGGCCCAGTCGCAGGCCTCGGTGCCACCGGCACCGGAATGAATGGTCATGAAGGCGCTGCCGCGGTCAAAGGGTCCGGACAGCAGCAGGTCCAGCTCGTAGGAGCCAATGTCACGGTCGAGGGAGTCATACTCCTTTTGCACCTCGATCATGCTCTCGGTGTCGCCCTGCTCGCGAGCGAGATCGATGAGCACGGGGAATTCCTCGACGCGCGCCTCGAGTTCGCCCAGCGGGGTGATCTGGCGTTTGATGACATTGGCACGGTCAATGACTTTCTTCGCGGCGCTCTGGTCGTCCCAGAACCCGGTATCGGTCATCTTGTGTTCCAACGCGGACAGCTCCTCAGTCAGGCTGGGGAGGTCAAAGATACCTCCGGAGCTCGCTCAGGCGGCCTTTAAGGCTCGCCACGTCGAACGCCTGGAGGTCGGTCAGGACAGACTTGGGGGTCGTTTCCATCGGCCGTTGTGATAGGGCAGGAGGAACGGGGATGCAAACGGGAAATCCGCCTCCCCCTGAGCGGACCAAGGCGTTTCGCCTTCCCCGGCGGAATCAGGCCGCCGGCCAGAAGGCGCGGAACACGCAGGCGCCGAGCACACCGCCGAGCAGCGGTCCCACAACCGGGATCCAGGCATAGCCCCAGTCACTGCCCCCCTTTCCGGGAATGGGCAGCAGGGCATGGGCGAGGCGGGGGCCAAGATCGCGCGCCGGATTGATGGCGTAGCCGGTGGGGCCGCCCAGCGAGAGGCCAATCGAGCCGACCAGCAGGCCAACCAGAACGGGGCCGAAACCGGTGTCGAAACCGGAACCGGGTTGCAGGTTGGCGGGCGAGAGAATGGCGAGCACACCGAGGACCAGCACGGCGGTGCCGAGGATTTCCGAGACCAGGTTGGCCGGGGTGTGGCGGATCGCCGGGCCCGTGCTGAAGACGGCGAGTTTGGCGCCGGCATCGGGGGTTTCCCGCCAGTGCGGCAGGTGCATCAGCCAGACGAGCACCGCTCCAGAGAAGGCGCCGGCGATCTGCGCCGCGAGATAGCCGGGAACCAGGGCGGCCTCGAACTTGCCGATGGCAGCCAGGCCAACCGTGACCGCGGGATTGAGGTGGGCACCGCTGATCGCGCCGGTGCAGTAAACAGCGATGGCGACGGCCAGGCCCCAGCCGGCGGCAATGACGATCCAGCCGCTGTTGTGGCCCTTGGTTTTGGCGAGCACGACGTTGGCGACAACACCATCACCGAGCAGAAGAAGCAGAAGCGTGCCGAGATACTCGGCCAGGTAGGGAGACATGGTGGGAAAAGGTTGGAATTTCCCGGGCAGCGTATCGGGTCGGCGGCGCGCCGGCAAGACGCATTGCAGGCCGGTCACTTGAGCGTCATCAGGTAGGCCAGCAAATCGGCGGCCTGTGCGTCGGGCAGGGCATCAAGCAGACCTTCGGGCATCAGCGAGCGGCGGATGAATTTCGTGCTGCGAATCTCGGCCTTGGCGATCCGGCGGTCCGGCAGGCCGGCCTGGCGCACGACGACGGCGTCCTTGTCCTCGCTGACATAGAAGGCATCCAGGAGGTCGCCGTTTTTCATTTCGACACGATAGATGCGGTAGCCGGGTTCCATCGCGGCGTTGGGTGTCAGGATGTTGCGCAGCACGGCCTCCAGGCCCATGGCGCCGGCGCCGCTCAGATTTGGGCCGATCTGGCCACCGGTAGTGCCAATCTGATGGCAGGCCGCGCAGAGGGCCGCCAGTGGTTGGCCGGCCTGCGGGTTGCCCTTCGGGGCCAGGGCGGTGTATTTGGCGAATTTCGCGTCCAGCGCTTTGGCCTGCTCCTCGGTGAGCAGCGGCGGGGTGTCGATCGTTTTGGCGATGCGGGCGCCCTGGCCGGGTTTGCCCCAATGGGCATCGTAGCGCGTCATGCCCTCTGCGGACGTGAGGATGCGGTCAAAATTCGCGCGGATTTCCTGCGCCGTGCGTGCACGGTTCCAGACGCGAAACTCGGTCATCGCCCCTTCGGTGCCGCCGTTCGGGCCGCTCCAGCCGATGCGGCAGTTTTCCCACTTCGCGGGCGCGGGTTTGCTGGCGGTGGCGTCGAGTTCACCGTTCTGGAAGATGCGGAGGATGCCTTGCGCATCGCGCGTGACGGCGATGTGCGTCCAGAGGTCGGGCGTCATCGGCTTGGTGGCGACGGCGACATCGTGCAGATCTTTGCCGGCAAAAACGCGGAACTTGGAGCCGAAGAAATTCATCTCAGGGCCGCCGGGGGCGCCGAGGATGTCGTCCTGATTGCCGATGTTCGGAGCGAGGCGGACCCAGGTCTCGACGGTGAAGGGACCGTCGAGCGTGATCCTCGCATCTGTCCATGCCGTTTCCTTGCCATCGAGCAGCAAGACTTCGCGGAACACGCCTCCGAGCTCTTGCTGGAGCTTTTCCAAAGCGGGATCATCGCCGAGCACGGTGGCGAGACGCTCAACCGTGGGACCGTCGAGATCGGATTGGGGCAGCGTCTTGTCGAGCAACGCGGTGACGAGGGTCTTGGCACCGGCCTTGGTGCTCGACACGGAGTTCAGTGCGGCCTTGCGCTGGCCCGGCGTGAGTTCGGGATAGAGTGTGAGCAACCGGGCGGTGGCATCGGGAGCGCTTGAGGCGGCGAGGGCTTCGAGCGCGGCGTCACGGGTCAGGGGATCGGGCTCGGACTTCGCAAGCGTGGCAAAGAGTTCGGCTTCGCCGCTGCGGAGATCCCGAAGGGTGCGAAGAAGGTCCGCGCTGGCCTTGGTTTTTGCCTTGGCCACCAGTTCTCCTTCCAGACTCTTCAGCTGAAAACCACCGATGAGTTGCAGCGCGAGCTGAGGTGAACTGTCGAGCATCGCTTGGGCCGCCTCCGTGAGCAGCGGCGCGATCTTCTTCGCATCAAGCGCCGTGCGCTGGGTGAGCAGCTTCTCGGCGACGCTGGCGCGGGACCTTTTGTTCGAGAGCAGGGCCTTCAAGGCATCGCCGACACCGGGTTCGTTTGGGAACTGGGCGAGGCGGAGGAGTTCTTCGTCGTTCGGGGCACGGTCGAGCTGCGGCAGCAGTTTCGCGACGCGTGAGGCGCTGCTTTTCGGCTCCAACGCGAGCGAGGCAAGCACGCGTGCCTCGACGGGCAGCTTCACGGCGGCTTCCGAGTCGAGGAACTTTGCGACGATGTCGGGATCACGCTCCAGGAACATGCGGACGAGGAAGCGCTCGAACTCGCGGTCGTAGGCTTCACGCACGGGAACTTGAGCCGGGCCGCGGGAGGATTGGATGGTGGGGCCGTCGGTGAGGCTGGGTTTGGCGAAAGAGAGCAGTTTGGAAACGGATTCCCCGTCTTTCAGAGAGCGTCCGATGGTCAATATCTCGTCCTTCGCACCGCCGTTGCGATACTCCCGGGTGCTCCAATGGGATTCACGCTTCAAACTCTCCGGATCGCGATCGGCGAGGGCCTGCCAGGCGAGGTGGGATTTGCCAACAGGGCTTTTGTTGAGAGACTTGACCAGCTCATCCTTGCCCAGCTTGGTGAAGTCAGGGACTTCACCTTTCGCTCCCTTCGTTTTCACGCGCCAGATTCTGCCCCGCGTCTTGTCGCGGTCGGGATGGTTTCGCGGGACTTCGTTGTGGGAGATGATCTTGTTGTACCAGTCGACGATGTA
>JAUREI010000252.1 GCA_030827515.1 Prosthecobacter sp.
AAATCGACCGCCGAGGCATCGAAGGGCGTCGAGAAACAGTCCATGCCCAGCGCCTCGGCCTCGGCCTTGAGCCGGGCCTGCCATTCCCAGGGGGTGAAGGCTTCGGCATAGAGCTGGTAGAGGTTGCGTCCCTCCCAGATTGTGCCCTTGCCGATGCGAAAATCCGGTGCGTCGCAGTCGATCGTCAGGGTGTCGGGCGTGTAAGTCTGCAGCTTGACCGCATCGGCCCCCGCCTCGGCGGCGGCGCGGACGATGGCGAGCGCCTGCTCAAGGTCCTGGCCGTGGTTGGCCGACATCTCGGCAATGATGTAGCAGGGCCGGCCCGGGCCGACCGTGCGTCCGCCGATCTGGATGCTGTGCTCGCTCATGCCCACCTCTGAATCATGCAACGGGCCGCTTGTCCAGCCACAACGACATCCTCGGCCGGCTCGAAACCGGCGCGCGCAAAGGCCTTCTGCGAAGCTTCATTCCCGGGCTTGATGAGGGCGCGCACCGTCGTTCCGGGATGCATTCGGCGCCATTCGTGGCAGGCCGCCAGGATCAAGGGTGCCGCCAGCCCCCTCCCACGCTGCTCCGGGGCGAGGTTCAAGGAAATGGTTGCCACGCCATCCGCCCCGAGGTCAAAGCGAACCACGCCCACCGGCTCGCCACCGGGCGTCTCAACCTGACGCAGCAGGCAATCCGGATCGGCAAGACGGCGGCCGAGCCAGGCGACGTGATCCTCCCAGGCAATGGCTCCCCCCTGAAAGGAGGCGGCGCGTGCCACCGGATCATTGGCCCAGTCGAGCAGCAGACGCGCGTCTTCTTCGGTCGCCGGCCGCAAACGCAACCGATCCAGCGCCGTGCGCGCCAGCATTTCCGCCACCACGCGCAACGCACCACGTCCGTCGGCCAGTTCCAGCGCCGCGGCAGAAAAGCGTGCCCGGGCCGATGCATCGGCGGCTATTTCACGAAGCGCCCCCGCCAGCGTTGCGGCGTCGACCTTTTCATGCCAGCCCAGGGAACGCATGAGTCCGCGCTCATGCAGGGCCGTGCTGATGGCAGTCTGGTTGTCGGCAATGGCCACGATGAGGGCCGGCAGGCCGCGCGCCGCCAGTTCCAGCACGCTGCTGCCACCGGCACCGAGCGCCAGATCCGCCCAATCCATCTGCGGCACCATCTCGCACACCGCCGAAAGCACTTCCAGGCGCCCTGCAGCCGGTGCGGCAAACGCCCGCAGGACTTCCAGCCTCGGGTTGGCGGCACCGACCACCACCCGCGCCTGCAATTCGGGACACTGCAACAGCGCCTCAATCGCGCGACGGGTGAAGTCGCAGGGATCACTGCCACCAAAACTGACCAGCACACGCCGCGCCGGGCCGTCAAAGCTTCGCTCGGGGCGCGGCGCGCGGAATTCGCGGCGCAGCAGGGCATGACGTCCCCCAAACAGCAGTTGCTCCGGTTCCGTCACACCGGGATACAGCAGGGGTGATGCCGTGAGGTTCTGGTTGAGAATCAGGGTGGCCTCGCAGCCGCCAGCAAACCCCAGATCGTCAATTTGCAGGACCCGGCTTCCGGCCCCGGCGACCCTTCTCAGGTAGGAGGCCTCAAAGTGATACCCGTCGACCACCAACCAGTCGGCCTGCGCCGCCAGGGCGGCGGTGCGTTCGGCATCCGGCTCCCCGGGAGCCAGGCGCTGAACCCCGATGCCCTCGCCGCGGCAGCGGTCGGCTAGGGCCTCCGGCAGTTCCGCCGAGAGCAGATCGACGCAGCCGCCGAGATCCTGCCAGCCCTGCGCCAAGGCCAGACAGCGCATGACATGCCCCGTGCCCATGGTGGACGAAGCGTCGGCGCGGATGAGAAGCCTGTTCACAGCATGCCCTTCTGGATGCGGGCCTTCAGTTCGGCGAGTTTCCAGTCCACCTCATTGTCGATGTCCTGAACCTCCAGTTCGGAAAGCTCCAGCGGCAAACAGCGGTCGGCAAACACCTTGCGTCCCTGTTCAAAGTCGGCCACGCGCATCCAATACCACTGGCCGGCATCATGGTAGGCGGGTTGCAAATCCTGGGACCGCGTGAAGCCATGCTCGGGCATCATCAGCTGCAACCGCCCCTGCTCGACGACAAAGGCACGCTGCACGGGGTAACCATAACGGATCACCGGCATGACGGTCTGGGCGGTGTCGTCATTGCGAATGATCTCCCAACCGGCGCGCAGGTGGTCCACCGAGATCAGCGGCGCCGAGGCATACATGCCGCAGAGGAAGTCAAACTCGCGACCCGCGGCGCGATACTGGGCGATGACTTCCAGCAGGGCGTCGGTGGTCGTGGCCTGATCGCCGGCATTCTCCGCCGAGCGCTTGAACGGCGTCACCGCGCCGGCCGCGCGCGCCACGGCGGCAATCTGCTCGTCATCGGTCGACACCATGACTTCGTCGAAGCATCCCGACTCGAGCGCGGCGCGAATCGGGTAGTGAATGACCGGCTGCCCGAGGAAGGGGCGCAGGTTCTTGCCCGGAATGCGCTTGCTGCCGCTGCGGGCGAGGATGATGGCCACGGCTGACATGGGAAAGGGAACGACGGATCAAGCTGTCACGCCCCGAGCGCGCGTTCAAGCGCCTCGCGCACACGCGACACATCAGCATCGGCCATGGCCGGGAACAGCGGCAGGGTGATGCAGGCCTCGTAATAACGCTCGGCCTCGGGGAACATGCCGGGCTCAAAACCGAGCTTGGCGTAATCGGGCTGCAGGTGCACCGGGATGTAATGGACATTCACGCCCAGACCCTGGGCGCGCAGGCTCTCGAAGACCTGGCGACGCGTCCGCGGCCGGATGGCGTCGAGATCGAGCACGATCATGTAAAGATGCCAGCCGCTGATCCCGCGCGGGTCGCGCGCCAGCGGTCGCAGCGGCAGACCGGCCAGTTCGCGATCGTAAAGATCGGCCAACTCGCGGCGACGGCGCGCAAAGGTTTCGAGCTTGCCCATCTGGCTGGCACCGAGCGCCGCCTGCAGGTCGGTCATGCGGTAGTTGAAACCGAGCTCGAGTTGCTGGTAATACCACGGCCCGTGCGATTCGCCCTGCATGCGATCCGGCTCGCGGGTGATGCCATGCGTGCGCAGGGTGGCGACGCGCCAGGCCAGCTCGTCGTCGTTCGTGGTGATCATGCCGCCCTCGCCGCTGGTGATGATCTTCACCGGATGAAAGCTGTGCGACACGGCGTCCGACCACTTGGCGTTGCCGATGCGCTCGCCGAGGAATTCACCGCCGAGGGCATGAGCGGCATCCTCGATCAATTTGAAGCCATACTTCTGCCCGAGCGCATGCAGGCGCGGCAT